>CAZKZS010000227.1:0-8209 GCA_964557285.1 uncultured Anaerolineae bacterium
TGTGCCTGCTCATAAAACAGGTCGGCCAGTTCATCAAAGGTAATTTCACTCAGGTCAGGTTCGGCGCTGGATGGCAATTTTCCACTGGGGCCGATGCTGCCCGCCACAAACCGTTTGATACCCGTTTCTTTTTCAAATTTATCGCAGGCGCGGCGGGCAACCTGCGCGGCAGTCCGGTTGATTTCCAGCACCCGATCGCCCAACCCGTATTCTCCCAGAGTCAGGCGGTTGGAGCGAAAAGTATTGGTTTCGACTACTTCACTGCCGACGGCCAAAAAACTGCTGTGAATGGCTTCAATCACATCCGGTCGGGTAATCACCAGATAGTCGTTGCAGCCGTTATACTTTTCGCCGCCAAAATCTTCAGCCGTCAGGTTATATTTTTGGATGCTTGTTCCCATCGCCCCGTCAAAAATCACGATATGGTCCTGAATCGCATCCAGATAATCACGTTTGGTATAGGTCATGGGGTATCCTCCATTTGTACGGGAGATAGGGCTGGTTTCCAAAATAAAAACCCCCTATCAATGACAGGGGGTACGTGTGACTGCTTATGATTCATTCAGCACGTTCCCTCATCTGCCAGAAAACTTTCTGTCGGATTTGGCACCTTCAGCACGCCTGCCGGGTTGCCGCAGCTTCGTCGGGCCGAGTCCCTCTGCTGCTCTGGATGAAGTGTTAACAGGCATAGTAACGAAACTTTGTCCACCTGTCAATAGTTGGAAGTTTCTCACCGAATCGTGCCAGAAACCAGAGTCGGGTATGTTATAATTGTGAAATTAACGGAGCGTGCCTTGTTAAAACAACGTTTCTCCATTGGCACAACCGCAGCAACGGTAGTGGTGGTGCTGGTTTTGCTGATTGCGCTGGTCACGTACATCGCGTGGAGCGTCATCAACCGTACCGTGCTGGATCAGTTTCGTGCCTCCGAACTCCAGTTAGTCACTTCCCTCTCGCAGCAGGCCGAAGCCTCCCTTAACAACCTGAACAGCAACATTGCAACGCTGACGCTTCAACAGGAAATCCGCAGCACCTCACGGCTTGATACGGATGAGGCTATCAATATGATTGCCTTTGAGGAGGTTTTTAAATATCCTGAAGGGGCAATTGTCAGCGTCACCCGTTTTGACCATCGGGGCGACCCCCGCTACGCCTGGCCGGGCAATTTAAATGCCAGTATCTATAGCCTGACTGACCGGATGGATTACAAATATGTCGTCCCACAGGAATTTGTAGACCGGTCACGCGGCGGCAACCGGGTCACATCCAGCATCCCGATTCATCTGCGTCAAGTTGAACGCAGTGACGGCGGTGGCAAAACCTATCTTTTGATTGCTCCGGTAGATGCCTCTAACCAGAATACGGAATATCTGGTTTACGAACTAAATTTAGAAATTTTATTTCGTGACCTGTTTGATTTTGTGAAATTGGGGGACACAGGTCAGTTGTGGGTCATTGCGGAAAATGGCGAACTCCTGTTTCAGGCACGCGGCAATCCTTCGCCCACCACCGCCGGAACGCTGACCCAGACCGACCACCTATCGGATTACGATGATCCGGTGAACCGGACCTATGAAGCTCAGGACGATACCCGTCTGGCCTCTATCGCCAGCACGCAGGCGTTAGGGAACACCTTTGTGATTTTCCTGACCCGCAGTGAAGGCGAAGCCCAAGCAGGGGTCACGAACAACATCCTTTCCATTTTTGTATTTAGCTCACTGGCGGCGGTGCTGGTGATTGGCATGGCGGCGCTGTTTGTGCGGCGTATTGCATATGAGCAGCAAAAACGGCAGCAGGAAGAACAGCGTCAGCAGGCTTCCCGCACCTTGCTGGAAGTATCGCGGGCGCTGAACTCCTCTCTGGATTTGTCTATTGTGCTGGAACGGATTCTGGCGGAGTTGCAAAATCTCGTACCCCACGACAGCGCGGCGGTGCTGCTGCTGGAAGACATGGGCTTACGCACCGTAGCCGAACGGGATACACGCGGCGGCAGACTAACCACCACCATTTTCCGCCCCGATGAAGCCCGCGCCGCCCGCGAAGTCATTGCCATGAATCATCCTATTGTGATTAATGATACCCGCAGCGATGACCGATGGACGGACGTGCCGGGGATTCAAATTCGTTCGTGGATTGGGCTGCCGTTACGGGCGCGTGAAAATCTAGTTGGGGTGCTGAACATCAACCACGAACAACCCAACAGTTTTACTCAGGAAGATGTGGAGATTGCCCAGGCTTTTGCTGACCAGGCCAGTGTCGCGCTGCAAAACGCCCGCCTCTACCAGCTTGAAATCAAACAAATTGAACAGGAATTGACGATTGCGCGGGGGATTCAGGAAACCCTGCTGCCAGAAAAAACACCCGACCTGCCCCAGCTTCAGGTAGTGGTTAATTCGCTGTCGGCACAGCAGGTCAGTGGTGATTATTACCAGTTTTTGCCCCTGCGTGATGGAAAGTGGCTGTTTGCCATTGGCGACGTGCAGGGAAAGGGGATTCCGGCAGCGCTCATGATGGCTGTGATTATGACGGCTTTACGTGATGAGGCGATGCGGCATAACAATCCCGCCGACCTGCTGCAAGCCCTGAACAGCCGTTTGTTACAGCGTATGGTTCGCAACCATATGAACACGGCTTTAATGTTTGCCATTTTTGATCCCGCCACCTGCCAGTTTGAAATTGCCAACGGGGGGATGCTTCAGCCTTATATCCGCTATGCCAACAGCGATAAATTTGATTTTGTTCAGGTGGGCGGCTACCCTCTGGGGGTTTCCGGCACAATGAAATATACTTCCAGAACTATTCCTTTTGAGTCGGGCAGCCTCATGATTATGCTGACCGATGGGGTGGTGGAAGCTCAGAATCGCGTTGGCGAATTTCTGGGGTTTGAGCAGGTAGAAGCCCTGCTAGACAGCTTCCCGCCGGACATCCAACCGGAAGAAGCCCTGGAGTGGATTTTACAGGCTGTTAAAGACCATCTGGAAGGCCAACCGCCTCAGGATGACACGACCATTATCATTTTTCGCGCACAGGATGTAAAAGAATCTATGCCATCACAAGACCCCGAACCGGAAGAAGGACATACCACCCGCCCGATTATCGCCGTTCCCGTGCCGCATCGGACACCTGAGGAGAATTTGACTCAACCTGGTTCCGATTCAAACCGTTATAATGTGGAACTGTTCATCCCAAGTCAGCTTGGGTTTGAAATGATTGCCCGCAGCGCCGTTGAATCGATGGCGCGGGAAGTGGGCTTCAGTGATGCCCGCATAGAGGACATTAAAACGGCGGTAGCAGAAGCCTGTATGAACGCTATCGAACACGGCAACGCGCTGGATATTACCCGTTCGGTGGGCGTGCTGCTGAGCGCATCGGACACAGGGCTGGAAATCCGCGTGATGGATACGGGCATGAAAACCCTGCCGCAGGATGTCCCTACGCCCGGACAGGGGGATATGCGGGGATGGGGATTGTTCTTTATGCAAAACTTGATGGATGAATTTGAAATTCGTTACCTACCCGAAGGGGGCAACGTGATTCATATGGTCAGTTACCTCAAAACGGATGAGGCGGGAGAGGCGTAAATGTCAAAGGAAGTCGGGTACCGGCAAGAGGGAAAACTGGGTTTTTTGGACTTCCCAAAGGATGTGACTGCCCAGACCCGTGAAACCGCCTACAAAGCGTATAATGCGCTGGCGGTGTTAAAGGTTGACCTTGTAGCCATGAATTTTGTGAACAGTGATTATTTAAATAGCGCTGGTATTGGACTCGTCATCAGTCTGGTCGAAGATGCAACCCAGGCGGGACGAAAAGTGTTTGCCTATGGCCTCTCCTCCCACTACAAAAAACTGTTTAATATGGTTGGGCTAACCGAACGGGTTATCATGGTCAAAGATGAAGAAGAAGCCCGATCTAAAATCGCTGAACAATAACCTTCTATAGGCTGCCTGCTGCGGCCTATAGAATTGGTTCTATTGTGTTGTTTTATCCTTCCATCATACGATAGTCCTGTATTCTCCACCCGCTAAAAACCGCAAGAAACGGTTCGAGTCTGTCAAGGAACTTCGCTATTCTAGTTCTCAAATAGAGGAATAACATATGAAACAGTGGATTGCTTTCTGGCTGTTGGGTTTGATTTGGGGGTCGTCTTTCCTGCTTATCAAAATTGCAGTGGATGAACTGAATACCCTGCCGTTGGTGTCGATTCGTGTGGGGCTGGCGGCGCTGCTTATGGCTATTTATTTGGGCGCGACCAAACGCCATCTGCCCGCCAGCTGGTCAGATCGACTCGCCATCCTGTTTGTGGGATTTTTTAACATCGCCGTGCCGTTTACCCTGATCACCCGCGCTGAGGAAAGCATCGACAGCAGCCTGGCAACGGTCTTAAATTCCAGCGTCCCTCTGTTTAGTCTGGTGATTGCTCATTTTGTGCTAACTGACGAAAAACTCAACCGTTACAAAATCCTGGGGCTGCTTATTGGATATGCAGGCATCCTCATTTTGACCTTTCGCGGCCTCAGCGATTCCAAAAGCAGCCCTCTGCAAGGGCAGACATTTATGATTATGGCAGTCGCCAGTTATGCGGTAGCGGTGGTGTTCATGCGGGCGCGGCTGCGGCATATCGAACCGATTACAACCGCCGGACTCACCCTGATCGTCGCGGCATTGATTCTCATTCCCGTCACCCTGATTTCAGAGTCTAATTTAGGTGATAGGCTGGCACATGTCAGCGCGGATACAATCGCAGCCGTGATTACCCTTGCGGTAGTGAATACGGTATGTGCCTACTTTCTGTTTTATCATCTCATTGGCGAATGGGGCGCACGGGCAACTATGGTTACGTATGTGTTTCCTCCCGTTGGCATCGCGTTAGGCGCAATTTTCCTGAAAGAAGTCATTGATGAGCGCCTTATCCTGGGTTCGGGGCTGATTCTGGCGGGCATTGTCGCGGTGAATTACAAACCGCAGACCCTTCGCCAGCCAAAGCGGGAAACCCTTGAAGATGGGTCTCCCGCCTGAAGTTTTTTAAGACTCGGGAGTATACGTCGGCAGTGGGGTGAGGGTTGGCAGTGGGGTATACGTCGGTAACGGCGTATACGTCGCCTGCACCTCACCTTCGGCGGGTGTTGCTTCTTCAGTCGTTTCGCTGCCGGAAGTTGCTTCCGTCACCGCCAGCGAATCCAGAAAAGCCGGCACAATGGACGTTGAAAAATTGGCGTAATCGGACGACTGGATTTCAATCAGAATCCAGATTTCCGGCGACCCTTCCACGGCCACCGCGCCGATATAACTGTACCCAACCCCATCAATTTCAAATTCGGTCACAGAAGCACGGGTAAACGAGAGGGAACGCTGCGGTTCAACCACCGCGTCTTGAATCCCGTATTTTTCGGCGACGGAACGGATAGCCGAAACCAGCCCGACATCACTCCCAATCACACCGCGCTCTAAAAGTTCAGCAGGCGTCCCACGATACACCGTAATAGTACCGTTGCCGTAATCAAACGTCACACTGCTATCGCCTTCGGTAACGGTTGTATCTTCAAAAATGCCTGCTGAAATGCCCGTGCTTTCACTCGTATAGGTATCCGCGAAGGTTACTTCGGGAAGTTCCTGTTCAACCACCGGAGGCCGCACTTGCAGCGAGTCGAGAATGACATCCACAAACTCCTCCTGCAAATTGTCCGCCGTATCGGGCGCAACAGTCAAAATAAAAATCCACTCCGTTTCAAAATCCAGGATGTAGTAAGCCGCCTTAATCCCCGGAATAAAATCAATGTTAGCGATGTAGGTCGTGCCGCCAAAGCGTTCGGCGGTTTCAATTTCAATCGTTTCACCTAAGCTTTCTTCGACCAGTCCGCTTAAGGCTGCTTCCGGGCTTTCGCTGGTGGGGACAATATCGCTGTCCGCCAGAAGCTGAGGGGTACCGCGTAAAATAACCACGCGGGCATCATCATCAATCGTGCTGTTGACCACGATAATCGGCCCATCTTGCTCTAAAGTGGCTTCCAACGGATAGTAAAACTGAAGCTGAAGGCCAACACTGTTGTAGGCTTGTAAGCCTTCGGGTACGGGGGCAGTCGTGGGCAGGGCAGCCGCTTCTGTTGGCTCGATGGTGGGAGGAATTTCTGTGGGTGCGGCTTCTGTTACGGTGGAGTCCGTCGGCTCAAGGGCTGATTCGGTTGGCGTGGTTTCCGTAACAGGGGCTTCCGTGGTTTCGATCGTTGGAGGTGGCACAGTGGCTTCAAGCGTATGGGTAGGCTGTTCCACTACCAATGTGGGTGCAGACGCGGCTGCTACTTCTTCACCTACCCCTTTATCAAGGGACAACAACATGGGAATCACCACTTGCTGCTCAAAAATATTTAGCCCTTGCAGGGAGGTATAAGCGACCACCAGCAGATAATCATCTTCCGCCAGGGTAAGCACATAAGCCAGAGTCGCTGTAGAAACATCCTCAGCCCGGAGTTCGATAGCAGGCACACCGAGCAAATCCACCGGTAAATCATTAATAGAAGTGATTTCACTTTCCTGATTCGGCAGGGAAATATTCTGCAACGCGGTTTCTAAGTTTTCGTCCGTCCCCAACAGCCCCCGGCTTGCCAGCAGCGCCTGACTCCCGCGCTGGATAATGATTCCGCTGATTCGATCAGGGGACTGCACCAGCACATCCTCACTGTTTAAAACTTCCAGCCAGTCCTCCGGGCTGACAAAACTTATATCCAGCATGGGGGCATAAATGACCCGATAGGTCAGGGGAACAAGCGGCGTATAGGTAGGGCTGGGAGTAATCGTGATGGTCGGCGTTGAGGTTCGGGTCGGGGATGGCGTTTCTGTCGGAACGGGAGTCGTCGTTAAGGAGGGGGTAGTGGTGGGTGTCCTTGTCGGCGTGTCGGTCGGCTGCGCCGTGAGAGTCGCCAGAACCGCCGAGTCAACTGTACCGGGAACATCAGGGGTTTCGGTAGGGGTAGGCGTTCTGGTTGGCTGAGGTGTATTGCTGGGAGTCACGGTCAGCGTGGCCGTACTGGTGGCTGTTGGTTTTTTTTCTTCTTCCTCATCATCCCCACCACATGCTCCAAGAAGCATCAGCATTAAAAGCAGCACCAGCCATTTTTTCGACATAGAATCATCTCCGAATCAGAAAGCGAGTTTTACCGTCTTGTAATACTTCAACATGCACCAATTCATATCCACTCAGTTCAATCCAGGGTTCAATTTTGTTTCGGGCGTTGGGGTCACTGGCAATAAATTCAAGTGTTTCCCCTTCTGGCAATTTTTGCATCAGCCAGGAGACATAGAGCAAAACCTCATAACAAACTTCCAGCCCTGTTGAAAAAGTCTCGCTCATGCCTGAAACTTCTGAATGGATATGCTATAAGTCTACTCGATTGGCAGGTTAGCACCAAATTCAAGTTGTAAAACATCATTTAAAGAGGGATAGGTTACATCTGCAATCCCTTCAAAATCAGAAGGGGAAAAATCGTGGCCGGGAATGGCGCACACACGCAGTTGGGCGGCTTGCGCGGCTTTAGCGCCGTTTACGCTGTCCTCAAACGCCAAACAGGCCATAGGATGCGCTCCCAGGATACGAGTAGCTTCAAGATAAACATCCGGCGCTGGTTTGCCTCTGGGGACGTGATAGGCGCTTGTAACCGTGTCAATAAAGGGTGTCCATCCCATCTGATGGAGAACGGCCCGAATATAATCTTCGGAGGAACTGCTGGCGATTGCCAGGGTTAATCCGGCCTCATGAAATTTTTGGATCGCTTCTCCCGCACCCGACATGACAGTTAAATGTTGGGTTATTTGTTCCAGCATATGCTCCATGATGCGGGCAGCCAGTTCATTGGCCGCTACGTCCATCTGGTAGCCTCTGACCATAATTAAAGCGGCTTCATCAATACGGACACCAATGTGTTGGCGGGCAATATCAAGCTGCCAGGCTGTACCATATTCGGCCAGCGCCTTTTGTTCCGCGATTTTCCAGAGGGGTTCACTGTCAACCAGGAGACCATCCAGGTCGAAAATAATATGAGAGATTTGGTCAAATAGTCCGGGCATAAATCAGCTTTCCTCAGCAGATAACGGGATGATTTTAGCAGATGGGAAAAGAGATATGAGGTTTAAAACCAGCTTGTGTGAGGAATAGGGGAAGGGGAGGGGGAAAAAAGGCAGGTTGGCGATGACCGACTCTCCCGGGGGGTTGCCCCCC
>CAZKZS010000228.1:0-8201 GCA_964557285.1 uncultured Anaerolineae bacterium
CCTACGGAAAGGGCAGGCATCGCTCACTGCGTTCGCTTGTTCCTGCCCCTACAGTCCGCCCTCAACGGGCTGAAGCCCAGCGTTGGAGTATCCATACTATTGAGTCATGTGCATAAGAAACTGAGGCTCGACCCCTTAGCAAAATCAGTTATACTTATTTAAACCTATTATTGTTTAAAAAGACAAACCTCATGGACTGCCACTTTTGCCGCCAGCGTCAACAACCGTGTCCGGTTTTTTCCCATCGTGATGTCGAAATTTTAAAAAATCTCACCCCGCCTTCCGTGTGGTATACTCCTCAAGGACTTGGCACTCAGTTTGGGTACAGCACCAAACAAATCGTCCGGCTTGCCAAAGACCCATCCAACGACATTGTTTATACGGAAATTGAACGCCGACTTTTTATTTTAATCTGTACGTTTGTCCGGTTTATGAAAAAACGGAAGGAAGAATGGGAGGGGATTCCGATGTCGCCCGAAGAAAAAATTGCTGCCCGCGCTAAACTCGCCCATGACACCGCTTTTATCCTTTACGAAGGGAAACTAACCCCTCATCGAAGCTGTGGAATCTGCCTGGCAGAAACCTTTAACCTGCCCACCCGCCCATATCAATCCCTGCGAAAAGGCGGAATCACGGGCAAAGGGGAATGCGGCTCGATCAAAGCGGGGGAGCTTATTCTGGGGGAATATCTGGGCGACCCCGACCCCACAGGTGCAGTTACCGATTCGCTCCGCGCCGCCGCACAGCGCTACCGCGATTTGTGGCGCGAACGGCTGAATCTGGGCAGCGCCCCCGACCACATCTGTGAAAATCTGACCGCGCAGTTTGGCGAGTTCACCAGTCCGGAACGGGTCAATTTTTGCACCCATCTGGCGGCGGACGTGGCCGCGATTGTGGCACAGGTTTTAACAGAGGCGGGCGTTGAATTTGAAATTAAGGACATCCGGCGTGAATTGGGGCTGTTAGATGAAAATTCAGATTAATTTTTAAGGGAGAATCAAAGATGCAGTTAAAGAATAAAGTGGCTGTGGTAACGGGCGCGAGTCGGGGCATTGGACGGGCGTCGGCGCTGGCCTTAGCGCGGGAAGGGGTACATGTGGTTGCGGCTGCCCGCACCCGCAACGAACTTGATTCGCTGGTTGCAGAAATGGAACAGGCGGGCGCGAAAGGGCTAGCAGTGGTGGCGGACGTGGCGGTAGAAGCCGATGTCCAAAAACTCCGTCAGGCCGCGCTGGAAGCCTTTCCACAGGTGGATATTGTCGTGAACAATGCCGGAGTTGCCAAATACGCCAGTCTGCTGGAACACACAGCAGATGATTACGACTGGATGATGGACACCAACATGCGCTCGACGTTTATTGTGACCCATGCCATTTTGCCCGAGATGCTGGCACGCAAAAGCGGTTCGATTATCGTGGTATCTTCTCAGGCGGGGGTGCGCGGTTTCCCGAACGAAGTCGTTTACTGTGCTACCAAATTTGCTCAGGTCGGTTTTGCGATGGCGCTGGATAACGAAGTGCGCGAACAGGGTATCAAAGTCAGCATTATCGCGCCCGGGGGGGTGCATACCACGTTTGCGTTTGGTACAGGCCGCACGCCGGATATGCCGCAGTTAGAAGGCATGTTGGATGCGGAGGACGTGGCGGAAGCGGTGGTTTTTGCCGCCCGGCAGTCGCCGAAATCCCGCGTGCTGTTTGTCGGGATGCGCCCCATGAGCGAACCGTCATAAAAATCCCCTCTCCCGTCCTGTTGTAGGGGCAGGGACAAGCGAGTGAAACGAGCGATACCTGCCCAAAAGGCAGGTCACACTGTGCTTAAGACCGCGCCCCTACTGGACTAATATGAATTTTTTGCCAATCCTACACAAAATTTACATTTTCCCCCTATAATGAGAATTGGGTGAGAATTTTCGGGACTCTTCATGCGCGTTGAAACCATCAAAATTTACGATACGCTTGACCTGTCTGAGCGTCGTCTGCCGCTAATGACCGTGCAGGGCAGCGCCCCCGGCCCGATTCTATGGCTGGTGGCGACCGCACATGGCAACGAACTGGTAGGGATTGAGGTTATTCATCGGGTGCTGGATGCCCTGAAAATGTCGGGGTTGCAGCGCGGCACTCTCTACGCAATGCCCCTGCTCAACCCGATGGCAAACGAATTGAATCAGCGCTTTGTGCCAACGGACGGCGAAAATCTGAACCGCCGCTACCCCGGTCGGCCCGACGGCGGATTCACGGACCGGCTCGCCCATACCATTTATCACACGATTCTGGAACGCGGCGCGGACGTGGTGCTGGATTTGCATACGATGGGACTCAGCCGTACCCTGCCCTTTGTCATCCTTGACCGTCCGGTGAATCCACAGCTTAAAGAGCCGCTTGAATCGCTGGCCGAAGCCTTTGGCCTGACCACCGTGTACGATTTTTCGCCTGCTGACTACGCGGCGCTGCAAATGGATGGCAGCTTAAGCGGCACGCTGTTAAACCTATCGGGCATCCTGTCGTATACCGTTGAGTTGGGGCCGGGCAGCATCATTTTGCCGGAATTTGTACAGGCGGGCGTGCGCGGTGTTTTGAATGTGATGAGCTATTTGGATATGCTGCCCATCGTACCGCAAGCCCAACCGCAGTGTATCACCTGCCCGTATCCGTTACGCCGCGATTTTAATATTTCCGCCCATCAAACGGGACTCATTGATTATCTGGTTTCGCCGGGGGATTCCTTTACCGCAGGCCAGCCGCTTGCCCGCATTAAAAACATCATTGGTGAGGAAATTGAATGGATTCCCGCCCCACAGGATGGTTTTGTGCTGGCGCTGGCCGAACGTGCGGTTAGCTTTCCGGGAATTTCTCTGATGACAATTGCACTTAAAGAAGATGCTGTTTAGCAGTTATCGCCATTTCAAAAACATTTTTATACTGAAACAAGGATAGTGAAGTGGAGTGGTGTATGGAACTGTCGGAAAAAATCAAATATCTCATGTCGATTGGCAAACTCACGCTCGTGAACGATGGCAGTTCATGTTACGTTCCCCCGACCCGCCGCCCCTATGACCCCTACCGCCCGCAAGTCCAATGCCAGATTATGAAGCCTGTTTCCGATAGGGAGGTTAAAAAAGCAGGCAAATTGTGAAGAAATATTTGCAAATCAAAAAAAAGCCGCTAAACTCTTAAAAGTTGGTGAAAGTCAGGTAAACGTTAGATAAGCGTTGCCTTACGGAGGGTATGGTATGCAGTCACGGAACATGATCGATGAGCGCCGCGAGGCCGCTGAACTTTACTGGGAACTTTTAAACGCAAAACCTCATATGCGTCGTTCGTTACAAAACCTCAATAACTACCTCAAGGCCAATGAAGCGAAGTTAGCCAGGCCGAAACCAAGCGTTAGCAATACAGAACCAAAAAAATTCAAAATTCTCGTGTAGAAGACGCTAGCCGGCGTTTATCATAAACGTCGCGCCGTCCTCAAAAAAATCACGCAGCGCTTTTTCTGCCTCTGGCGGCAGTTGAACTTCGGCCAGCGCCCGGTTCATAAGCTGCATCCACCGATCGCGGGCAGCCGGAGTAATCTGGAACGGGGCATGACGCATCCTCAGGCGGGGATTGCCCCGTTCCATAAGATAGCTTGCCGGCCCGCCAAAACGGTAGACGAGAAAATCGCGCAGGCGTTTTTCCGCCCCCACCATATCTTCCACCGGATACATCGGTCCCAGAATATCATCTTCTGGAATCTGCCTGTAAAAGGCCGCAATCAGGCGGGTGAAGCCTTCTTCGCCAATGAGTTCATACACACTCATGAGGTTTTCCTTCGGAAAGCATACATACCATCCCCATAATAATCCGTGGGAATAAATGCAATCATTTCGTACTGGTCGGTAAAACGCGGGTCTTTGAGCAGCCCTTCGCGGATAAAATCTTCCATCAGCACCACATATTCCGGCTGACGGTCTAAAATGAGTTCCGGTGGCACGGCATAATTTGACCCCTCCACCACGATTTTATCCATGAGTTCCGGTGAATAGTAGCCCTCGTTGCCTTCCGTCACCAGCCCAATCGTATCAAAAATGAACGCCCGACTGTAAAATCCCAGCGCCCCAATATCCCCCGCCGCCAGCACCGTCTGTTCATCCACCCCATATTTTTCGCGCAGGGTGTTTGCCATCTGCTCATAATTCATTTCCAGTTCATGAAAGGCCATACGCGGCGCAGGAGTATCCGGTGCATGGTCGGGGGAAAGTGTCCAGCCGTTGAGGGAAAAAGCCAGTGTCAGCGCGGCTGCTCCAGTCAAACCTGCCCGCCGGATTTTTTCATCCGGCAGCAGCGATACCAGCGCCCACACGCCGCATCCAATCGCCAAAAAATAGGCGGGCAGGGGCGGCACGAGATACCAGCGAAAAATCAACGGATTTGCCAGCGAAAATACCAGCGCGTACAGCCAGGGGTAGATGAAAATCGGCACAGCACGCGGCTGGCTGCGTAAACCAATCAGCGCCAGCGTGGGATAAACCACGATTCCGATCATTCCCGCCGCGACTTGCAGTTTCCCCGGTAAAATTGGCCCCTGAAACGGGATGCCAAACAAACTGATAAACTGGAAAAAAGCCTGTGTATCAGGAATACGGTATACCTCATCCTTAGCGCCAATTGTCTGTGGAATCGGGCTGCCAAAATACACCGTCGCAAAAATGAGCCAGGGTGTTACCACCAGCAGCCCTACCAGCCACGTTCGATAGGGCAGCCTTTTTTCGGTTGCCGACTGCCACACCTGCGCTAGCAGCAGCGGAATCGCCCATAGCACCGCATCGGGACGGGTCAGCACCCCTAAAGCACATAGCGCTCCCAGCCAGAGGGCGTATTTTTTGAGATAACTGTACCATGCCGCCAGCATAAACAGGTTATGCACGCTGGTTTCCATGCCGCCAATAGCGAACGTCACGGAATAAGCAGAAACCGCCCATAGTCCGGCAACCCAGGCGGCGGTTAAATAGCTGCGGGTGAGTTCCAGCATCAGGTAAAACAACAAAAATACCCCGGCAGCGTCTGCCAGGGCATTCACGGCCAGCGCATACCAGGGATAATAGTCGCCAAACCATCCGGCCAGCGCCATCACAGCCGTGTATAAAGGCGTCGTTGTCCCCAGCACTTTGTCGCCGGAGTTATAAACGAATCCGTTGCCTTCTACCAGATTGCGACTGTAACGAAAGGTGATAAATGCGTCGTCTACGGTGCGGGGTTGGGGGAGAATACGCGCCAGCAGCGCGACCAGCACCCACAGAATAACGGCGCGTTTAGTCATCAGTTGCAGGACGGAACTGGTCAAGTAAATCCAGCAGCATTTGGGGTGAAATGGGCTTTACCATGTACAGGTCAGAACCAACCGCAAAACTGCGCTGTTCATATTCCTGAAAATCATACGCGGTCAGCGCGACAATCGGCGTGTTGATGCCGTGCTTCCGCAGTATATCTGTAAAATCTAAGCCATCCATCAGCCCTTCACCCAGATGAATGTCGGTGATAATCAGGTCAAATCCTTCCAGATTTTCCTGATCCAGCGCGGATTCGGCATCCGGGTAGCTGGAAAGAAAATCCCCACTCATTTGGAGAACACGCTCCACGAAAGCCAGATTCGCCGGGTTGTCTTCGATGTATAACACTCGCATAGGAATCTCTGTCTGATACTTAAGAATACTATAGCGATTGTAATAGACTTGTGGATTTTCTGGAAGCGGTCTAAGCCTAATTATGCCAGAATTTGAAATTTTTAACGATAAATTCACAAATTTCACAAATCTCTCCTCCAACGCATTGGGGTGGACAGTAGGGGCAGGAACAAGCGACCAAAGGGAGCGATGCCTGCCCGAAAAAGGGCAGGGACACCGAAGCCGGCATAGAGTCAATACGGCCATTTTCAGGAGTGTCAAAAAGTGTGTTCCCTCACCCTGCCTTCGGCATCCCTCTCCCAGAGGCGGGAGAGGGACTTTTTGCTCAGGGGGTGAGGGTCAAAAAAACTCATGTACACAAGATTTGCCACTTCCCATTTTCAGGAGGGCAGCATCTGGTGTATCCTGAAACAAACACGCCAAAAGAGAAAATAACCATGCAAAAATACGTCATCCTGATATTTATTTTGCTGTTTCTGCCTGGAACGGTTTCCGCACAGGAATCCGGCAGCGCCGGAGTAGGCGATTCCCTGTACCCGAATTTTGGAAATGGGGGATACGATGTCAAAAACTATACGCTGGATTTAACCATTGATATGCCCAGCAGCGAAATTACGCTTGGCATCGTCACGATTGATGCTGTTGCCCTGCAAGATTTAAGCAGTTTTAACCTGGATTTTATTGGCTTTGACATCAACGCCATTACCGTGAATAACACGGAGGCCGCTTTTAGTCGTGATGGGCAGGAATTGACTATCACCCCCGCCGAACCCCTGCCACAGAATACCCCTTTCACGGTAACAGTTGAATATACGGGCGTACCGGAAGCTATGGAATCGGTAGCGATTCCTGTTCCGACGGGTTGGGTGATAGATGAAAACCGGGTGTTTGTCATCAGTGAACCCGACGGCGCAGCCAATTTTTATCCTGTCAACGATCACCCTCTGGATAAAGCTGCCTATTCCTTCCGCATTACCGTTCCCAAACCCTATGAAGTGGCAGCCAACGGGACGCTGGTGGAATCATTTGAAATCGGCGATAGCATCACCTACGTGTTTGAAAGTCCTTCCGAAATGGCAAGCTACCTGACCACCATTAACATTGGGGATTTTGAGATTCAGGAAGAAGTTGCCCCGAACGGCGTCCCGATTCGCAATTATTTTGCCGCCAGCCTGACCCCCGAACAGCGTGCGCCATTTTCTCGTCAGGGAGAAATGATGGCTTTTTTCAGCGATTTAATTGCCCCCTACCCCTTTGAGGTTTATGGCGTGGTAGTGGTCGATGTGGAAACAGGCACGGCGCTGGAAACCCAGACACTTTCCATTTTTGGCGTAGATACCATTGACCTGGAAGAACCCTCCGTTACCGAAGAAACAGCCGCCCACGAACTGTTCCATCAGTGGTTTGGCAACAGTGTCAGCGTCGGCGATTGGAGCGACATCTGGCTGAACGAAGGGTTTGCCTCTTACGGCGAAGGGCTGTGGATTGAACACAACAGCGGACGCGGCGCGCTGAATGAATGGATTGAGGTCGTCTATGAAAATGTTGCTACGTCCTTGAATGAAATTTCTGCCCCTGGTACACCGCCTGCGGACGACCTTTTTAACAATGGGGTTTATGCCTGGGGAGCGCTGACTCTCCATGCGCTGCGAATCAAGGTCGGTGATGAGGTTTTTTTTAACATCCTCCGCACCTACTACGACCGCTACAAATTCAGCAATGTTCGCACGCCAGATTTTATCGCGGTGGCAGAAGAAATTAGCGGGCAGGAACTGGATGACTTTTTCCAGGCGTGGCTGTATAGCGGCAGCCTGCCCGACATTCCCGAACTGGGACTCTCCGCCAGCAATTTTTAGCATGGGCTGTTCACAAAAGTCCCTCTCCCCGCACAGTTGTGGGAGAGGGATGCCGAAGGCAGGGTGAGGGGATGTAAGGCCAATATTTTTTTCACGAAAGAGGAAGCCATGACCCAGATTCGCCGTGCGGTTCTTGAAGATTTACCTGCTATCACCGATATTTATAACGAGGCGATTTTAAACACCACTGCTACCTTTGACACCACGCCCAAAACGGATGAGGAACAGCGTATCTGGTTTGAGCATCACGGAGAACAGTATCCGGTGCTGGTCGCGGAAAATGAATACGGACAGGTCATCGGGTGGGCATCCATCAGCGCATGGTCAGACCGCTGTGCTTATTCCGAAACGGGCGAAGTGTCCGTTTATGTGGCTGCCCCAGAACGCGGGAAAGGCATCGGTAGGCAGCTGCTCACTGCGCTCGACCAGACTGCCCGTGACCTGAAGTATCATGTGCTGCTGGCACGAATCGCGGAAGGCAATCCCGCCAGCATCCGACTGCATGAATCCGTCGGTTTTGAGCCTGTCGGGGTGATGAAAGAAGTCGGGATGAAATTTGACAGGCGGCTGGACGTGTACCTGATGCAAAAGTTATATGGGTGAGGTTACTCACTTTTTTGGCCTACGTTTGTCATACGCCCGTCACTTTTCACGGGAGAATTGTGTTTTCTTTCGTGACCATTTCA
>CAZKZS010000229.1:0-8187 GCA_964557285.1 uncultured Anaerolineae bacterium
GGATACGGAAACCTATTAGTCAGGAAGCCATGTTGCAGCGAAACACCCATGTGGACGAAAAAGGCCCGTATTATAGTGGGCCACTCCTGCGGTCTGCCTCAATGGGGCCTCGACCCAATCTTGTTTATGAGTATAAAGGTTTTACCCCTGGTCCCGAAGGTTGGCGCATGACGAAAGACAAGCTGGAAAAGTTAGATGCTATGGGCGATCTTATGTGGACATCTTCGGGTGTGCCGCGTAGAAAAATCCGTCCCAAAGAGAATCCGTCTCAACAGATTGATAACCTGTGGGATGATATTGATGCGATTGGTTCTCAAGCGCAAGAACGTTTAGGGTATCCTACGCAAAAGCCAATCGCATTACTCGAACGTATCATTAAGGCATCCAGTAATGAAGGAGATGTCGTTTTTGATCCGTTTTGTGGCTGTGGAACGGCGGTATATGCTGCCCACCTGTTAGGTCGTAAATGGATCGGATGTGACATTGCTATTCTTTCTGTAAAACTTGTGCGTGATGTATTGCTAAAACGTTATGGGTTGAGAGAAGGTGAACATTACGAAATTAGCGGTATCCCGCTTAGTATTGAAGGGGCTGAAGACCTGTTTTCTCGTGACCCACGCCAGTTCCAACACTGGGCGATTGAACTGGCAGGCGGTTTTGCCAGCACAAAACATTCTGGCGATCTGGGAATAGATGGGCGCATCTATTTTGAGACACAGGGCGGTTTAAAAAACATGGTTTTGTCTGTGAAAGGCGGAAAGTTATCGCCTGCCTATATGCGCGAACTGCGGGGTGTTCTTGAACGCGAAAGTGGGAGTCAAATGGGCGGGCTTATCTGTTTGCAACCCCCAACTAAAGGCATAATTGAAGAGGCAGCAAAGGGGGGGATATACTCCTATCATGGCGTCAATTATCCCAGACTGCAAATCAGAACTATTGCTGAGTTGTTAGAAGGCAAGGGGTTTGATACCCCCTCACGAGTCCAAACTTTAGATTGGGTTAAACAAATGGCCTTACCTTTATAGCGGTTCCGGCTCTGGAATCGAGTCGCCAGCTTCCAGGCTTCCAATGAGCCAGGTGCGTTTAGCATCTTCTATCATGTCTAATGCTTCAGCCTGTGTATCGCCGAATGTTATGCAGCCAGGAAGCTCAGGAATTTCTGCCAGCCAGCCGCCTTCTTCGTCAGGGGTGAGAAGAATACTGTAAGGTAGGGAAAGATAGTAGTCCAAATCCTTATTCGTCTGCATGGTTATCCTCCTGATTTTCTACCTCCATCACCTCATCTATGATTTTAAGCGCTTTTTTCACGTATGCTGCCTTAACATGAGGTTTTTTAAAGGGAACAGTCAGTTTCCAGACCTTTCCCTTTAATTCAACACGAAAAAACCAGTGACTTCCTCCTCTGGTTCTGGCAGCAAAACCAAAATCCTCAAGCACTTCGCGTAATTCCTGAAAAGAAACGTTATAGGGATTTTGGCGTAATCGTTTGAGCCGTTTTTCTTTTTTTGTCATTGCCTACCGCAGCCATTCCGGTTTGGGCGACGACGACACTTGCTCCCACAGGGTATCAAAAATGGCGGGGGTCGCACCCGCCACCACCGTATCCCGGATATTGGTCGTGAGTTTTTGCGTGCTGAGCCGGAGCGATTTGGCCGACTCCCCGTGTTTTTCCAGCAGATGCAGGGAGGCGACGGCTGAGGTCAGGGCTTCTTTAAGGCGCTGGGCGCGGTCTTCGTGGGGCAGGGCAGCGATTTCTTGCAGCAGAGAGGCGCGGTTGGTATGCGCCATTGCATGTTCTAAAGCGGTATCCGGCAGCAGCAGAATCACCTCATCATAGGCAGCCAGCGCCTTATACATCCAATCAGCACGACTGCCGCGTTCCTGATTTAAGCCCGCCAGTTCGCGCTGCAAATTTGCCCGTTGAAGCTGCATCACCGCGTAATCGGTTGGGGAATCCGTCAGGCAGGCCAGCGCGGACTCGAATCCTTCCAACGCCTGATACAGCCGCGCCATCCTATCCTCTCCCGGCAGTCCGGCCATATCGCGCAGCAGGGCAATACGCTGACTCTGGGTGCGGGCAAAGGCCGCCGGTTCATTTTTCTGGTGCAGCAGCGCCGCGTCATATTCCGCCAGCGCCAGCCGCAGCCGTTCCCCCAGATTCTGATCCGGTACGGCGGCCAGTTCTTTGTACAGCACCGCACGAGTCAGGTGGGAGTCGGCGCTGTTTTCGGTCATTAAATCCAGCGCCCGTTGTAACCAGCGGGTGCGGACTTCAGTTTCCAGGCGGGCAACCTGTCGCAGAATATGGTCCTGAATCGCCTGCTGAAGTGCTTCGGATGAATGAAGGGCGTTTTGCAGGGCAGGATTCAAAATATCCTGTAAACGGCGGGAAAGGGGGGCATCTGCGGTGACTTCTTTCCACAGCGCCGGAAAATCTTCCCCGATTTGCATGGCGATTTCCCGCAGACGGTTTTCGGCTTCATGCTTGCGGGAAACCGCCCCGATTCGATCCAATCCTACCATCGCCTGATAGATATGGCGCAGGGCTTCTGCTGGATTGTCCTGTTCCAGCCGCAAAAAAGCCAGCACCTGATTGACGGCGGCGGTTTCACTGTAGGCATCCACCGACTCGTACAGGTCGCGGGCATGACGAAACAGTGCCAGCGCCGCGTTATGCCGATTCTGTTGCAGGGCAATATCCCCCATTGCGCGCAAAATATTGCCCTGCCCGTGACGGTTGCCCGCTTTTTCATACAATTTCAGGGCGCGGTCATAGTGGGTGCGGGCAGAATCTTCATCCCCCATTTTTAAGTGCATATCCCCAATTGCCTTCAGGATATGCCCTTCTTCCACCCAGAAGCCAATGGCGTGGAAAATCCGCAGCGCGGATTCATAATGGGTTTGGGCGGCAGTCGTATTCCCTTCTTTAAAATATAAATCGGCCAGTTCCTTAAGCGCCTGTGCCTCTCCGACCTGAAACTCTAATTCGCGGTAAATATCCAGCGCTTTGTCGTAATACTCATGGGCGGTTTTGCTATCGGACAGGGGGGCAAGCTGGCGCATAATATTGGCCTGCCCCAGTTTAAAATCGTTGTGTTCATAAACCAGCAGCGCCTTGTAATAAAATTCGCGGGCAGACTGTAAATTGTTGCCCTGCATATTCAGGTCGCCCAGCCCCTTAAACGTATGTGCCTGCCCCGCCATCGAATTATCGTAGAGCAGCAGCGCACGGTAATAGAAGGTGCGGGCGGAATGAAGCTGCCGAATCCGTACCGCAATATCCCCAAGCGCCCGCATTTCGCCCGCCTGTCCCCAGGTGTTGCCCTGCTGGTCAGCCACCATCAGCACATATTCCAGCCAGGCGGCCAGAGGCGAATGAAAGGCTTCCAGGGTTTGCAAAAACTGTCCTGCCGACAGCACCATGCTGACGACTTTTTCCGGCGCGGCATAACGAAGTGCCTGCCCATATTGTCCGACTTCCGCTTCTAAGCCAGGGGAGTCGGGTATCCAGTGTTCGATGCGCTGCTCGTAATACAGCAGGTGACGCTGACGGAATCCCCCGATATTTTTTATTTGCGGGCTAAAAGGAATTTGATAACCCGCTTCGGATTCCGTGATAAAAACGGGGATAAGGGGTGCTAAAGAAGCGGGCAGTTTGTTATGAAAAACGGCTTCCAGTGCAGCACGGCTAAAAGGAACATTGGGGGCGAAAACGCTGGCCGCGTTTAAAATTTGCTGCTGTTCAAGGGGCAACAGGTCATAGTACAGGGCAAAGGCTTTTTCCAGCGGTGACTCGGCAAGCTGTAAATACGTCAGGTAGCGCGGGATGGCCTCCCCGCCGCCCGCCTGTTTCAGCCAGGCTTCCGCCAGCCGGAGTCCAGAATCGCCAAGCAGATCACTGATTTGCTGATACTCGTCATTCATACAAGTTCTCTCCCCCTTGCATTATATATGGGCGGGCATTTTTTGGGACAGTATTTTTAGGGGATACGAATTTTTGTGAAGGCTTAACGAATTTGTTGACGGAGTTCTTAAACGCGCGTTACTATATGTTTACCAATGGAGGAGCAGCCATCCGGGAGCAGTATCCATGTTTAAACCTGAAGATTTACTTGGTCGAGAAATTGGGTCGTATAAGCTGATTAAAATATTAGGTGGCGGCGGGCAGGGTTTTGTTTATAAAGCTGTCAAAGTGACCAGTATCGTTAAAAGTGAAGTTGATAAATATAAAGCGGTTAAAATTTTTGTCAAACCTCTCGCCGATACTGACATTGATTATAGCGAACGTTTCTCGCGGGAAATGGAAACCATTTACAACCTGCGGAACTGCCCGAATATTGTGCGTGTGTCTGAATACGGCATCATGGAAAAGGATATTCCCTTCATCATGATGGATTTTTATGAGCATGGCACGCTGGCGGATCTAGCAAAAGAACACGCTCGCATCCCACTGCCCGATTTGATGGCGGTGTTAAAAGATGTGGCGGCGGCGCTGGATGCGGCGCATAAAGAAGGCGTGGTTCACCGCGATATTAAACCCAGTAATATCCTCTTTGATAAAAATGGGCGGGCGGTGCTGGGAGATTTTGGCATTTCTAAAAGCAAATCGCACTCCACGCTCACCCCGTCCGATAAATTTATGGGAACGCTGGCCTTTACCGCGCCGGAAGTCTTAAAGGGCAAACCCGCCGATGAGCGTTCCGATTTTTATTCTCTGGGGATTCTGACCTACTATCTGCTGGAAGGGCAGCGCACGATACCGGATACCTCCTCTTTATTT
Organism: uncultured Anaerolineae bacterium; assembly: GCA_964557285.1. Classification (GTDB taxonomy): domain Bacteria; phylum Chloroflexota; class Anaerolineae; order Aggregatilineales; family J027; genus SB15. The sequence continues at coordinate 4,781 of CAZKZS010000229.1, forward strand.
GCGGTAGTGGGCTGGCATACTTCCTACAAGCCCATGCTGTCCGATTTGCGGAACGATATTTCCAGAGAAGTAGCGGACGTGGTGAATCGGATGATTGACCCCGACCCTCAGAAACGCTACCCATTGGCAGGGGATTTTGTGAATGGCCTGGAAGCCGCCGCCCGCGCTACCAATCCTTCCTATGATTCCGCGCAAACCCTTTTGCTGCCTACCGTCACCAATCAAGTTCCGTCGGGCGGGGGGAATTCACCGGATACTCAGGCCAAACTGCACCGCAAATATTCGTGGTGGGGCGGGGTGAAATCCCGTTTTTCGGGATGGCTGGTGGCGGCAATCGCGGCGGTGGTGGTGGCATTGGTCGGCGGGATTTTTCTGCTGTCCGGTGGGGACGATGATGAAGATAAAACCACTGAGGCTGCTTCACTGCCCACTAAAACATCGGTTTCCGCTTTTTCCCTCTCTACCGCTACCGAAACGGTGCCGCCAACGGAAATTGCTGCTGCAACTGCTACTGAAACCGAATCGCCAACTGTTACCTTAACAGATACTGTACCGCCGCCAACCGCTACCCCACAACCGACTGCTACCGCAACGGATACGGAGCAACCGACCGCTACTAAAACCGAAACCCTGACGGCGACTGCCACTTTTACGGAAACCACACGGCCTAGCGCTACCTTTACAGCAACCGCCACCAAAACCAGCACCCCAACCGCCAGTTTTACGGCGACCGCTACCGCAACCCTGTCACCAACCACCAGCCCCACCGAATTGCCATCGGCCACGTCGACTCTGAATGTGCCGCTGCCTCTGACGGCTTTTGATACCGGATTGCAAACTTCCCCTCTGATTACCAACGGGCAGTATCAAAAATGTCAGGGCTGTTCCATGCCCAGCGACCCGACCCGCTATCTCAATCCTCGTCTGGAAAATGAGCCGATTGTGGGCGTGACGTGGTTCAACGCTCAGGCATTTTGTGGGAAGTACGGCGGGCGGCTGCCTACAGACAGCGAATGGGTCAAGCTGCAAAAAAGTGGGCTGCTGCGTTCCGGCACCCTGCTGGAATGGGTGACACCTGACAATTTTTCAGGGACTGCCGGTTCGCAGTCAAAGATGCTGGTACGGGGGGCGAATGTTCCTGCTGCCTCCATGCCCGCGAATCTGGCCGATGAAAATTGGGGATTTCGCTGCATTTTTGAAGGGTAATGCAGGGGTGGGTCACGCTAGCGACCCGTCACCTGCCCTAATAATATATTAAATTGAGGGAGAAAAATGATTCGGAAACTGTTCTATTTTTTACTTGTCTTTTTAGTTTTGCTCACCCCTGTTCAGGCTCAAAATAAAAAACCACAGGGGGTTGTGTATCTGTGTATTGTCCCCACGCTGGAAGATGGCACACGCGGCGTTCCTTATCTCGTGGGCTTCCGTCTGGTGACGCTGGTCGGATTTGTGGTGTCAGAAGATGCAACGGTCACAGTTTATAATGATCCTGGGGCGGCAGTTGTGGTTGGGGTTCACCATATTCTGCCGGATGCTCAAACGGGCGGCTATCGGCGGGTGGGCCGGGTAGCTACGGCTTATACAACGACGAATGTCCCCGCGCCCCGTGATTGTGCTGCCGAATACCCGGAACTGATTACGCCGGATATGCTGGCAACCCTGCCCCTGACCGTTTCTATTGATCAGGCCATGATTGTTCAGGTGGGGGGAAATGCCCTGCTGGATGAATCCGAAATTCTGGGCAGCACCGCTTTTCATTTTATGGGAACAACGCCCGAATCCCAGAAAAATATTCAGGTGATGCAATTGACGGAAAGCGCAATTGACCTGAGTTTTCCTTTTTTAAAAGAAGATACCGGTTTTGTGCTGCTGGCGAATAAAAATATCACCGTAAAAAGGAGTTTTACGGAAAATGAGGCCGATTTTCTATCGCAGAAAATCGGAAATGAACATCGGGGCTTTATCTCCGAAATGGAACGGGAGTCGTTAGACCTGTTTAAAATCATGAGTGAGGGCTTCTTCCGCATCTATCCCGCGTCCGGCCTGCTGGAAGTTTACCCGACGCAGGGATTTCTCCGGCTGGAAATGCCAGCCAGCCCCGCCCGTCGTAACCCGCCCTTTGAAGCCAATCAGACGGTGGGAGCGCTGACGATCAAAGGTGTTAAAGCCCGTTATTATCTCGAAGGCCGTGCCGATGCCTTAGGCAGCCTGGAAACAACCTCCCGGCCTATTCCAGTGGTCAATGTGGATGATGACGGACAGCTTATCGTCACTGCCTCCAACCAAACCGTCATCATTGAGGCATGGCTGGTAGAGGTCAAACCTTAATACAGAGGTACAATCAAACGCGGTAGATAACGCGATTTGGGATAGCCTCCGCAATGGAGGTTAGGCCAGCGTCATCAGCGCGTTTTTTGATTCAGAAGGAAAAATCAATGGCAAAATTATTAATGGTGGCCGCACCCCATCAGTTAGGGTACGAAACTTATGAAGATGCCCCGCTTCGGCCGGATGAGGTGCGACTCCAGACCCTGTATTCCGGTATTAGCGCGGGGACAGAACTCGCTCAGTACCGGGGACCAAGTCCATTTTTACATAAACGATGGGAGGCGGACAAACGCCTATTTTTACCGGACGAGACTACCACCCTGACCTATCCCATTCGCATATGGGGATATGAGGAAGTAGGCGAAATTGTAGAAGTTGGGTCGGCAGTAACCGATATTCCTATCGGGACGCTGGTTTTTGGGACCTGGGGACACCGTACCCATCATGTTGCGCCTCTGGAATATGTGCGCCCGCGTCTAATGCCTGCTGGACTCGACCCGATGGCTGGAATTTTTTCCCATCTGGGCGCGATTGCCCTGAACGGTGTGCATGATGGGCAGATTCGGATTGGGGAAACCGTCGCCGTTTTTGGCTTAGGTGCATTGGGGCAGATTGTGGTACAGGCGGCGGTACGTTCCGGTGCAAAAGTTATCGGCATTGATTTACACGCGCCCCGTCTGGACATGGCAAAAACCAGCGGCGCATTTTTCACCATTGATGCCAGCCGCGAAAATCCCGCCGAAATCATCAAAGACCTGACCGAAGGACGTGGCGCGGACGTGTGTTTTGAGGTGTCCGGCTCCACGCTGGCGCTGAATGAGGCGATTCGGGCGGCGGCGTATTCCGCGCGGGTGGTGGCGATGGGATTTTTTCAGGGTGAAGCGAAGGGCTTGTATCTGGGCGAAGAATTTCACCACAACCGGATTAATGTCGTCTGCTCTCAGATTTCCGGCGTTGGACCGGATTTAAAATATCGCTGGGATAAAATGCGGTTGTGGCAAACGGCCATCCGTTTGCAGGCTGATGGTGTGCTGAATTTGCGCCCGTTGATTAGCCATGTCGCGCATTTTGAGGACGCC
>CAZKZS010000230.1:0-8168 GCA_964557285.1 uncultured Anaerolineae bacterium
GGCGAAGGCACACAGCGCCAGATTTTACAAAGCGGGCTGGGTTTTAAGCGGCTGAACCGGATTTTGCTCACCCATTCGCATCTTGACCACATTCTAGGGCTGGGCGGGCTGGTTTCGACCCTTACCCGATGGGAAAACCTTGACCGGATTGACATCTGGGGGGGCAAATCCACGTTATACCGGATCAATACCCTGCTGTTTAATGTGGTGATGTTGGGGCAGCGTCCCCCTATCCCCATTGAACTGCATCCGATTGAGACGAATCCGATTTTTGAGGATAAAAATTTCATCGTGACGGCCTTTCCCGTCAAACATCAGGGCGTGGAAAACTATGGATATATGTTTCAGGAAAAATCCCGCCGCCCCTTTTTAGACGAAAAAGCGAAAGCGCTGGAAGTTCCTTTTGGGCCGGTGCGGTCAAAGCTGGTGGCGGGCGACCCGGTAACGCTGGAAGATGGGCGAGTCATTATGCCGGATGATGTGCTTGGGGAAGCCGTTTCCGGTGTGAAATACGTCCATGTGGGCGACTGCGGATATACGGGAAATTTGCTGGAAATTGCTCATAATGCGGACTGCCTGGTCATCGAAGCGACCTATCTGGATGAGGAGCGCGAGATGGCACGCCAGTTTGGGCATCTTACAGCCGCAGACGGGGCAATCTTAGCGAAAGAAGCGGGTGTAAAAACCCTCATCCTCACTCATATTTCCCGCCGCAACCGTGAATCGGACGTTTTAAATGAAGCACAGGCCATTTTCCCCAATACCTTTGTCGCCCGCGACTTTGACCACTTTCTGATTCATCGGGATAAACCGGTTGAAAAAGTAAAACGCTAGGAGCAATAAATTGGCTGCCATTCGGATTGAAAATCTGAGCAAATCGTTTGGCTGGTTCAAGAAGGTGCAGGCCGTCAAAAACCTGAGTCTGGAAGTGGAAGCCGGACAGGTATACGGTCTGTTGGGGCGGAACGGGGCGGGCAAAACCACCACCATTCGCATGATTTTAGACCTGGTGCGTCCTGATGACGGGAACGTTTATATTTTTGATAAACATGTGCATCGTGAACACCGTGTTTTAAGAAATGTGGGGGCGCAGGTTGAAGGGGCAAATTTTTATAATTTTCTGAGTGGCCGCCGCAATTTAAAAGTGCTGGCGCTGGTAGGAAACCTGGATAACCCCGAACCGCGCATTGACGAACTGCTGGAACGGGTCGGCATGACCGAACGCTCACAACGGCGGGTCAAAGGTTATTCCACAGGCATGAAACAACGGTTGGGGCTGGCGGCGGCGCTGCTGAACAATCCAAATGTGGTCATTTTAGATGAACCAACCAACGGCCTGGACCCGCAGGGGATTCAGGAAATCCGTTTTTTTATCCGTGAACTGGCGGATAAACACGGTAAAACGGTGCTGCTTTCCAGCCATATGCTTGGTGAAGTGGAACAAATCTGTGACCGCGTTGCCATTATTAACAAAGGAGTTCTCATTCGGGAAGGCGCGGTGCGGGAACTCCTGTCTGATCAGACCCGCTTACAAGTTGAAGCCGAACCGCTTGAAACGGCATTACAGGTTTTAAGCCCTCACTGGGGTTGTCGCAAAAATACCCGTTCCCTTACGATAGATGCCAGCCGCGAAGATACCCCGCACGTCATCAGCAAACTGGTTGAAAATTACATCCATATTTTTGAAGTCACCCGTCAGCGTCAGACTCTGGAGGACTTTTTCCTATCCGTGACCGGAGCAGAGGAAAATGAAGACCTTTCCTAAATTAATGAAAGCCGAATTGATTAAAACGCTGGGCAACTACGGCCCAACCGCATTTTTAATAGGAATTTTTCCGGCAATGACGTTCGTCTTTATCGTCTTTTGGCTGCTGTTTGTGCTGCTGTCTGCTGATGCCCGTCAGTCGATGACCGAAACCCCACTTTTATGGACGGACGTTGTGGTAAACATGTGGAGTATCCCGAATAATCTTTTTGGGCGGGCGTTTTTGCTGGCATTTGTGGCATTGCAATTTGGCGGCGAATATCAGTGGAACACCTGGAAAAATTTAGTCCCCCGCAGCGAACGAGTCCCCCTCATTCTGGCAAAATTTCTGGTCATTGGCATCATCATTGTGTTTACATTTGTGCTAACTTCGGTGATTGCAGGTATTGGCATGGGAATCGTCAGCGTAGCGGCAGATGCTTCTTACGGCCCCAAAATTTCCGGCGATGTGCTGCAAGAGTTTGCTGAGGATTATTTGCTGCAAGCGACGGTAGCTTTTGTAGCCACCGTCATTGGGGCGGGCTATGCCATGATAGCGGCCATGGTGACACGCTCGATTCTGGGGAGTCTCATTGCCAGCTATGTGATTGCAACGGCGGAAGGGCTGTCTTTTTTAGCGTTTATCCTGATTGCCTTTTTCCTGAAAAATGTAGACATTTTACGCATGTACCGCTTTACGCCGACCTACAATCTGCTCAATGTGGTGAACTGGCTAAATTTCAACCGTCCGGCCCGCCTGCGCGACTGGGACGATAACATCGTGTCCAGCGACAGCATGACCTTTTCGATGGTAGTGTTATTTATCTGGGTATTTGCGCTGATTACCCTGACGACGATTGCTTTTCAGCGTCAGGATATTACCAACTAAGGCACGATGTTGGAGTCGGGCGGGGGCGTTGGATAGAGTTTTTTATCAATCACCAGCATCACCTGACGGTCAGGGTATTTTGCCCGTAATAATGGAAGATAATTATTATCCGGGTCACGCAGCACAATGATGTCATTTTTCGCGTAAGGGTCAGTGAGCGCCATCAGGGGCGCGACATCCCGCCAGTGATGCTCTCCACTGACCACCACCAGCACGGGTTTTTCCGGTGATTCCCGATATTTTTTCACCTGCTCAATCTGGTCGCGGGTGACACGCCCGTACCCCTTTAAGGCGCGAAGGCGGTCAGGCGTGTAACCAATGGCAGAAGTAAAAACCGCAATCAGCAGCAGGGCATAAATGGCATAGTGAAGCTGGAATCGGCGCAGAAAATTTGCCACCCCGCTAACTCCGGCGGCAGAAATCAGCACCAGTGCGGAAGTCATCTCAAAATAGTAGCGGGCGCTGTAAACCTGAGCGCCAATCCAGTAGGCCATGTGTACCACCACCAGACTCACGGCCAGCGCCAGCAGCAAAAGTGACCATTTGCGGCGGTGCATAAAAATGAATCCGAAGGGCAGCAGCACCCAACTAACTCCTGGTTTATCCTTCACACAGTTGTTGTTAGGCTGCACGGTTTTGGGCGGGTTGTCAGGATAGGTCGTCCAGCCGAACAGGTCACGGGCATAACACCGTAAATCGTCCTTCGCGTGTTTAATACCTTTATCTACCGTGTGTCCACTGCGGCCATATTCCGGTCCGAATCCTACGCGGTCATATTTCCAGATGAGGGTATACAGATTTTTGGTTGGTTCGCCCGTTGCCGCGTAGTTAAAAGCCGGCCACATCGCTCCGACCAGCAGCGTAAAAATACCCAATACGATGAGAGGCTTGAGCGCTGCAATACTGGCTGAATAGTTTCCCCCACCCCAAACCCCTCCGCATACGCGATAAAGGGAGAGGGGCTTTTGCTCCCCCTCGCCTGCTTCTGGGAGAGGGGGGCGGGGGGTGAGGGAAGAAAAACCCAAATAAATCACCCGCCCCACGCTGTAAATGACAAAGGGTAAGGCAATCCCGACGGCGGTCAGGGGACGCATGGCAATATTGATGCCGAGCGAAATTCCCCCCAGGAATCCCCACCACAGCACCCGCCGCCCTAACTCTATACGCCACAGGCTGTACATGAATAAAGTTGTGAAAAACAGGGCGGCCGTATGGCTCATCAGCGTGCCGCTTAACAGTAGGGAAATTGGGCTAATCGTCAGCAGCAGCGCCGCGATGATACCCGTATTTTCGTCATACAGTTCACGCCCAAAACGGTAAACAATCGCAATTGTTAATCCGGCAAAATAAACATTCACCACCCAGGGAAGCTGTGTGCCTGTGCCAAACGCCAGCAGAAGCGGCCAGCCCGGGGGATATTTGCCAAACCGTTTGCCTTCATAATCAATTAAAAAGGGCTGCCAGTAAGCGCGACGCGGGTCAGGGGAGTCAATGACTACATCACCACGCTCAAAAATCCGCGCCTGATACAGATAGGCAAATTCATCTTCAAGGTGAGGCAGGCGCTCAAAGGGATCGCGGGAAACCCACGCTGCCGCCCACATTGAGGCGTAGACCAGAAGAAGGGTAAGTAGGGCTGAACGTTTCATATCGGCGGCGTATTGTACGCCATCCCCGCCTAAAATCAAACGGTTCACCCGCGTGCAGGCGATTACCCCTAGCATGTCAAGCCCTCTTGCGGTACTATTGCGCCCGACTTTTAAGGACGTGTTTCCTGTCCAACAGGCGCGGGAGGATTTTGATGAAGGTTATTTTGAAACAGTATGTCTATAAGCACGGTGTCGCAGGCGACATTGTGGAAGTGGCCGATGGTTTTGCCCGCAATTATCTGATTCCGCGTGGGCTGGCAGAAAAGGCAACCAAACGGGCGATCCAGGCTAACGAGAGTCTGCTGGCAGAGGCGGCCATCCGCCGGAATGAACTCAATGATCAGCTGGTTAAAGTGGCTAATCAGATTGACGGTGTGGTGCTGATTTTTGGTCGCAAAGCGGGTTCAAATGGCAAACTCTATGGGTCAGTAACGACCTCCGATATTGCCAGCGAACTTTATAAAGTGACAGGCGTTGACATCAACCGCCGCCGCATTAGTGAACGTCCCTTGCGCGAAATTGGTACGTTTGATGTGCCGGTGCGGATGGGGGCTGACCTGTCGCCCACGCTGAAGGTCACAATTGTGCGCGAAGAAGATATGGCCGCTTTCCTGGCGGTAGGCGGCGAAGAACTGCCTCCCGTTGAGGTCGAAGACCTGGTTATTGAAGAAGAAGTGACCGAAGAAACTGCCGCCGAAGAAGTACCTGCTGAATAAGACGGGCAATCCTGCCCATGCCGAATGAAGAACTGGTTGCCCTGGGAGAACGACTTCGGGAAACCCGCCTGCAACGGGAAGTCACCTTACAGCAGGTCGAGTCGGCTATCCGAATCCGTCCCAAGCATATTGAGGGTTTAGAAAAAGGGCAGCCCGATCCTTCGCTTTCGGAAATGCAGGTGCGCGGTTTTTTGCGGAACTATGCCGTCTTTCTGCGATTAGACCCCGACGAAATCTTACAGGCATACGAGGATGCAAAAAGGCCGAAAAAACGCGGCCTGTTTGCGTTTCAAAAATCTTCTCCCACCGCGACGCATCCAGCTATCCCTACCCCCCAGCGTCCGATTCCAATTCCTGAACCGGAAGACGAAACCTCTGTGCCTTTTGAACCCCAGAAGATCAGTCTGATTCGGCTGCTGGCGGTTGGGCTGCTGGCACTGTTGTTGATAGGTATGATAGCGGGCGGGGCTTATATGGTGCTGAGTACCGTTTTTGAATCGGATACCTCTCAGGAAGCGCTGATCAACCCGCCGCTTGCCCAGCCTTCTCTAGAAGTGTTTTCCAGTACCGACACTAAATTTGGTGACGGTATCCTCACACCAACCGTCACCCAGGGGGGCGTGGTAGTTGCGCCGCCCGCCCAACCCAATTTTGTGGGGGCGGACAGTTTAAATATTGTGGTGAATGCCAAAAAAAGAAGCTGGCTGCGAATTACTGTTGATGATGTGGTGCAGTTTCAGGGGGTGTTACGTCCAGGGTCAGGCGTGCAGTATACCGGCACAGACTCTATTCGGGTACGGACTTCCAACGCGGGCGGGCTGGAAATTATCCTCAATAATCAGCCGCTTGGCATTTTGGGAGAACAGGGACAGGAATATGACCAGACCTTTACCCTGGATAACCAGCCGCCGACTCCGACCTCTGTTCCGACTCTAACGCCGTTTGCTACCGCCGCCAGTGGCGCTCAACTGCCCGCCCCAAGTGCCACTCAGGTGAGCCTGGCGACCACGGCTCAGCAGATTCCGCCTACCAGCGCCAACAACCCAAACGCGCCGACTCCTTTACCGACACTGCCCGCTTATAGCACGGCCACCAATACGCTGCCGCCTACGCTAACGCCAACGCCCATTACCCCAACCCTCACACCGACCCTAACCGCCACTGTCACCACGACATCCACTGAACCACCCCCTTTACCCGAACGTATTACCCGAACACCCCGACCATAACTTGCATTATGGCGGGATTCTGTCCTATGATGAAATCAAAAACATGAACGAAACTTTTTACGACACCATTGCCCGATTTTATGAGGCCGAAAATCGGGATTTTGTCAGCGACCTGGCACTCTATGAAGCCTTTGCCGAAGAAACCGGTAGCCCGATTCTGGATGTGGGCTGTGGCACAGGACGGGTTAACTTATTTTTAGCGCAGGCCGGATACAAAACTGTCGGTGTGGACAACTCGCCGGAAATGCTGGCTTTTGCCCGCCGCAAACGGGATGCTCTGCAAGTGGATGCTGAACTGGTAGAAGCGGATATTTTGGATTTTCAGCAGGGCAGCTATCCGCTTATTCTGCTGCCGTTTAATACGCTGATGCACTTCTGTGAGCAGGAACAGCAAATCGCCCTGCTAAAGCATCTCATCAGCTTGATGACACCGGATGGGCTGATGATTCTGGATTTGCCCAATGCCGGAGAACTGCTGGCAACCGAAAACGATGACGCGGTACGTTACGAGCGTACTTTTTTTGAACCTATTAGTGGCAATCAGGTGATGCAGCAATCCGTCAGCACGATAAACCGCGCCGAACAAAAACTCACCGTCAACTGGATTTATGATGAAATTTTGCCGGATAAAACGGTTAAACGTACCGTCGCGCCGTTAGAACTTCGTCTGGTTTCTGCGCCTGAAGTAACTTTACTGCTGCGGCTGGTGGGGTTAGAAATGGTAGATATGTACGGTGATTATGAGCAGGGGCCATTTATGGAGGGATGTGAACGCATGATTGTGGTCGCCCGTAAAACAAAATGATGTCACGCCTGTTTCTTCTAGGAGTGTTAATTTTTTTGCTGGTCGGCTGCGACGGCTGGATGGACTCCCCGACCCAGACGCCGCCGCGCACGCCATTGATTGCTGCCAGCCCGACGGTTTTGCCCGTCATTTCGCCCGAATCGAGCAGCGTTTTTGTGGGCAGAAGCGATCCAACGGCGGCAGCACTCGCGGCGGAAGGGCAGCCCAGTGAAGAAGCTCCTACCCAGCCCATTGCTACCGACGCTTTTATCCCGATTAATGTGTTGGCTGCGGATGGGGCGGTCTTAAGAACGAGTTATTACGGCGCTCCGGTTCAGCCTGCCCCTGTCATGGTGTTGGTGCATGGGGAAGATGGAAATGTGCAGGAACTGACTCTGTTTGCCCAGGCACTTCAATCAGTTGGGTATAACGTCATGCTGCTATATTTACGCGGCTACCCGCCTTCCCCCGGCCAGCCCGATTGGTCGCTGGCAGTAAGTGATATTAAAAGCGCGCTAGATACCCTGCAAACACTGCCAGTCGCACCGCGTTACGGGATATTAGGGCAGGGCAGCGGCACGCTAGCTGCTATTCTTGCCTGTGCGGAACATCCTTCCTGCGTAGTGGCTGTTGGCGCGAACCCTTTACCTTCTTCACAAATCGTCCTGCCCCAGAATGTGACTTTGCCGATGCTACTGCTAGCTGGAGAAGACCGTTCCGACAGTTTACAAACGGCACAGACCATGGATGCATCGGCTCAGGGAACGCATGTGCTGGTGGTTTATCCTACGCTGGTGCTGGCAGAAGAATCTGTCCGCACTCAGATTTTTCGCTGGCTGGAAGGGTATCTTAGCGGCTGAATTTTGTATGAAAATCGTCAGGGGTGCTAAATTACTATTATAATGGTAGAAGGTAAGCTGCAACGAGCAAGAATCATGACTGAAGCTGTATACATGTATCGCCTTTCCCCAACTTCTATCACGGCTGAACTGCCGATTAAAGCAGAACGTAAAGGCCCACGTGCGAAGGTGCTGGTAGTTGAGGACGATTTGCACCTGATGGAAGGGATTCAGGAGATTTTAGAACTTGATGGGTATGAGGTGGTGACAGCGCCAAGTGGTGTTGAAGGGCTGGAAGTGCTGTCCAGTGGCAACCCC
>CAZKZS010000231.1:0-8157 GCA_964557285.1 uncultured Anaerolineae bacterium
GCATTTGCAGCCATGCCGCCGCCAGTTCGACGCCCAGCGGCATCCCTTCCACAGACCGGCAGATGAACGCGATGTAGGGTTTGTCCGCCTCTGTCAGCACAAAATCGGGACGCACGCGCCGCGCTGCCTGCAAAAATAACTGCACTGCCCCGTAATTTTCCACCGCACCGTTGCCCGCCGCCGGAGGATAGGACAGGCCGTGCAGTTCATAAATCCATTCTTCCTGCAAATTCAGCCGTTCACGGGATGTAACCAGAATTTTCAGGTGAGGGGCGCTGGTGAGCAGTTCCGCCACCACCGGAACACCGTCCATCACATGCTCAAAATTATCCATGACCAGCAGCATGTGTTTTCCGGTTAAGTATCGCCGTAGTTGCTGGTAAACATCCCCCTGATTATATGAGGTAAAATGCAGCGCGTCGGCCACGGTTGGAATGATATAGTCGGCGGAGGTGAGGGGGGCAAGCGGCACAAAATACGCCCCATCCCGGTACTGGTCGGCCATCTGGTGAATCAGTTGCAGGGCAAGGCTGGTTTTGCCGATTCCCCCCGGCCCAATGACCGCCAACAGGCGGCAGGCCGGATCATGCAGCAGGGCGGTCATCTCTGCGATTTCTTTTTCCCGTGCCAGAAGCGGCGTGGTAAGGGCGGGCATATGGGCGGTCACGGTCAGATGACGCGCTCGCCCCCGGTTTTCCTGAATTGAACGGTACAGGGCTGTTGTTTCAGCGTCTGGGGTTTCGCCCAGTTCCCGTTGAAGTAAGTCGGCAAATTCCTGATACTGCCGCAGCGCCGCCGAACGCTGTCCCGCCGCCTCATATACCTGCATGAGCAGCCGTTGGGCGGGTTCGTGCAGCGAATCCAGCGCCACCAGACGACGGGCATAAGGCACAGCCGCTTCAGCCTGCCCCTGCTTCTGATACAGGGCGATGAGCTTTTCCAGCAGTTTACCAAACGCCTGCCGCAGCGATTCGGTCTGGAAAAACTGCCAGTCGTCAAATTCAGGGCAGTCAGGCAGGGTGAATCCGCTTAAAAAATCGCCCTGGTAAAGCGCGGCGGCTTCCGCAGGCTGAGACTCGGCCAGTTCCGCAAACACCAGCGCATCTACCCATACCGCTTTGCTGATGCCAATACGGTCATCGTCTACTTCTAAATAACCGTCACCCAGCGTTTTATTCAGTGTCCAGAGCGTCGTCCGCAAATAGGCAAAGGCTTTGCTCTGCTCACTATCGCCCCAGAACCATCCGGCCAGTTTTTCACGTGTGTGTTTCTGCTGTGTCACCGCCAGATACATCAGCAGGGCCGTGGCTTTGCGGCGGCTCAATTCAATGGGCTGCCCATCCAGTTCGAGGGTGGGTGTCCCCAGTGTATAAATTTTTAACACCACCAGCACCTTTTTTTCTTGAGGATAACACAAATTTTGCCTGAGACTCCTGTTGAGACTCTTCTGAAATACGCTCCCGAAACGTCGACCTTTTATCCTGAGGATGAACATGAAGGAAGGAGCGACACCATGATATACCCGATGCCTATCAGCAACAGCTTCAGCCGCCAGTTTGGTGCCGCCAACAGCCGCGAACCGAAAGCGCAGCAGATGTTTGACCGTGCGGCAGCCTCCGGAAAAATGAAAAAATTCCTTCATGCCAGCCGGACACTAAAAAGCCTGAAGACAGAAGCCGCTGGAAGGAATTTCACGCAGCGTTATCTTGGCACACAAACGGTAGCGCTGGCGGATATTCAGGGCAGCATGGACAAAGCCGACGATTTTGACCGCGACTTCCATCCCCTGAATGAAACGACCGAAAATCGCTGGGTGTGGGTAGCAACCGCCATGTTACGCGGTGACTCGCTGCCGCCTGTAGAACTGATTCGGATGGGAAATACCTACTACGTGGTGGACGGTCATCACCGGATTTCCGTCGCTAAAATGCTGAAACACCACTATATCGACGCGGTGGTAACAGTCTGGGATTAAGGGGTGTGCAGGGCAAAAAGAATCATCTCAAGCTCGCCTGTATTAACCAGCGAGTGCCACAGGTTCGGCGGAATCAGCATGGCCGAACCGGAGATGACTTTTTGTTCCTGCACTGACTCCTGCTGTTCCGACTCCGCCGTGAGCAGGATGCCTTCTCCCTGTAAAACATACGCAACTTCACTTTCCTCTGGATGCACATGCCAGGGAATCACCCCGCCAACTTTGACCCGCGCCAGCAGCACATCCGATGGCGCATAAGCCGCCGCATTTTTAAACAATTTGCTTTCAATTCCGGTGATAGTGGGGTGGGGAATCCACTGTTCCCGTGAAAAATCAATAATGGGCATTTTTGAAATTTGTTGAAACCTGTTTAATATTGTTGAAACTCTAACATGGTGAATGGAAATAGTCAAAACGATGGCTCTTACAATTCAAAAAATTGAAACGGACGCGATTCGTGTGCCACTGGATAAGGTGTATCGTGGCAGCAAATATTCCATGCAAAATCGGTGTACGATTATTACGCGCATTTATACCCATCAGGGCGTAGTGGGAGAATGTTATTCCGGCGATACCGATGAAGAACAGCCCGTGATTCTCAAAATTATTCATGATGAACTTGCGCCCGCGCTGATAGGAAAAGATGTTTTTAATACCGAAGGCTGCTGGGAGGCTATGAAACCCGCCACCTATGATATTTTGCGGGACCGGAACATGGTACTGCAAGCCATTTCCGCCGTAGACAGCGCTCTGTGGGATACGGTGGGCAAGGCGCTGAATCTGCCCCTGTATAAACTCTGGGGTGGCTACACTGATTCCCTACCCATTATTGCGATTGGCGGGTATTACGGGCAGACTCACGATGAACTGGCAAAAGAAATCGAAGATTATCTTGCTTATGACCTGACAGGCATGAAATTTAAAATCGGCGGTCTGACGCCTGCGGAAGATATGGAACGATTAAAAATCGCGTATCAGGTAGCGGGCAGCCAGTTTTGTTTTATGGTAGATGCCAATCAGGGTTACGACCTGCACGACGCGATTCAGTTCGTGCGGCTGGCCGAAAAAGCGGGCATTGAGCTTCAGTGGTTTGAAGAACCCGTGCGCTGGTACAACGATCGGCGCTGGCTGCGGGATGTACGTCACGCAACGGGAATCCCCGTGTGCGCGGGGCAAAGTGCCTACAGTCTCACGGCGGTACGCGATTTGATTGTCGAAGGGGCAATTGATTACTGCAATTTTGATGCGTCATGGGCGGGCGGCCCCACCATCTGGCGTAAAGCGGCGGCCATTGCTTACGCCTACGGGGTCAAAATGGCGCACCATGAAGAAGCACAGGTATCGGCGCATCTGCTGGCGAGTGTATCACATGGGTCGTATGTGGAATGTTTTCACCGCAGCCGCGACCCGATTTTCTGGGATATTCAAACCGACCCGCGTCCTATTAAAAACGGAGTCTACCATCTGCTGCAGAGTGCCGGTTTTGGGATTCATCTGGATAGGGCGTATATCGAACGATACAAAGTGTAGGGGCGGGGACGATTCCCTCCCCCGACGGAAAGGGCAGGCATCGCTCACTACGTTCGCTTGTTCCTACCCCTACGGGAAAAGGGTGCATCGTGGATAGGGGCTAAAAAACAGGAGGGGCGCGGCAATGCTGTGTCCCTACCGAAGCCGTATCTTAAAAAGTCCGTCTAAAGTCGGAGTCCCGCCGTCGTCCCTACGCAGGATGCTATTTGGGATGCCTCCCCTATATAATGCAGGAAAAACAGAGTGGAATAAAGCCTATGCGTTATATGATGATGTTTTTCCTGCTGGCGGGGGTGGTGCTGCCTTATGTCTCTTACAACTCGGCGGCGGCTGTCAGCCCATTTACTTTTGAGCCTGCTGACTGTCCCTTTGACGCGGCGGCGAACGTGGAATGTGGATATGTGACCGTGCCAGAAAACCATGCCCAGCCGGACGGCAATCAGATTCGACTGGCGGTGGCGGTGCTGCGGACAGACAACCCGAACCCACAATCCGACGCGGTAATTTATCTGGATGGCGGCCCTGGTGGAGAAACGCTGGTCAATTATGGTCCGGTGCTGGTAGATTATTTTGGCGAATTTACTGCCGCGCGGGATGTGGTCATTTTTGACCAGCGTGGCACGGGTTTTTCGACCCCTTCCCTCGATTGTCCTGAAATTCAGGCAGATGTCCTCGAATATTTGGATGACAAGCTCCCTGACGACAAACGAAATGCGCTTTCGAGTAAAGCCGCTTTTGCCTGCCGTGACCGGATTCTCAGTGAGTCGTCCCTCAGCCTGGCAAACTTTAACACGATTCAAAATGCGGCGGACGTGGACGCGATTCGTCAGGCGCTGGGATATGACCAGTTTAACCTGTACGGGATTTCCTATGGCACGCGGCTGGCCTTAACCGTCATGCGCGACTATCCCGACAGCGTTCGCACGGCCATTATCGACTCGGCAGTGCCACTGCAGGCAGACTTTTACCGTGATTTTGCCGAAAATACCAACCGCGTGTTTGATTTGCTGTTTGACTCCTGCGCGGCAGACCCCAATTGCAACGCGGCTTATCCGAATCTGAAAGAAGTGGCGCTGGAAACCGCCCACTGGCTGGACGAAAATCCGCAGATGATGGCTGTCACCTATGGCAGCGAAACCCTGGATGATTTGCTGGACGGGGATTATTTTTTCAGCCTCCTGTTTCAATCGCTGTATGCAACGTCCCTGATTCCCTACCTGCCTGAAATTATCTATCAGGTGAGCGAGGGCGATTATGAAATGTTGGGGTTGATTGCGGGATTTTTCCTTGAGGATACGTTCAGCGAAGGCATGAATTACACCTTCAACTGCAACGAAGAATTTCCCTTTACGGATGTGGATGCGGCGCTGGTTTCTTTTGAAGAATTTGCGCCGGAATACGCGCCGTATATTTCCAGCGATGATCTGGTGGTGGAAAAAGATCTGCTCAATTTCTGCGCTTTGTGGGATGCGGGAACAGCCCCCGCCACCGAAAACGAACCTGTGGTCAGCGATATTCCAACGCTGCTGATGGCCGGAGAATTTGATCCCGTAACACCGCCCCGTTATACGCAGTGGGTAGGGGAAACCCTGAGCAACAGTCTGTATCTTGAAATTCCGGGGGCAGGTCACGGCCCGTCGCTGGATGGTGGCTGCCCGACCAATATCGCGCTGTCTTTTGTGGAAGTCGGGTCAACGGAAATTCTGACCTCCTGTGTTGAGGATATGCCGCGTGTGCCATTTAATGCGCCCCTCGTCAGCGTGCCGATGGTGCAAAAGGACATGCCGGAAATCGGCGTTAGCGGGCTGGTGCCGGAAACCTGGGGAACGGACGGCCTGGGTTATTATGAGCGTTTTGCAGGAGAAATTCCATTTTTGGGCTACCGTGTTCCGTCGGATGGACTGGACGGTTATACGGAACGTATCATCAAAAACAACTACGGCTACAGCGCTCTGCCCGACCCGATGGAAGCGATTGAAGCGCCTTCCGGCATCTGGCAGGTATACGATATTGTGGGTAATAACATCTATGCGTATTTTGCCTTCACAGAAATTGACGGACAGGCGTATGTGATTGCGGTAGGCGGGAGCAGCGAAGAAGAACGCGCCCTGCTGTATGAACAGGTTTTCCTGCCCGCGATTCAAAGTTTTGCGGTGCTGGGGTAACGACCCCGCCCTGTGCAGACGGTGAAACGACTCTTGCCCTACGGCGGTTGTCAGACCGCCGTTTCATTTTTATAATGCTCAGCATGTATAGTCCTTCCGCACAGCCAGCGAATCGGGTTGCCCAGAGTTCCACGTTACGCATCTGGCAAAAATTTGACTGGGTACTGCTCAGCAGTGTGTTTTTGCTGGTGCTGGTTGGCATCCTATTCATTCGCAGCGCAACCCTGGGTGCAGTAGATACCGATTTGCAGGGGCGTGTACAAAGCCAGATTGTGTATGCGGTGCTGGGCAGCATCGTCATGTTTGTGATAGCGGCGGTGGATTACCGCCTGCTGGGAGCATTGCAGCATTATATTTACAGCCTGCTGGTGTTTGCGCTGGCGCTGGTTGCTATTGCCGGGCAGGTCGGCGGGGCAGGGGCGCAGCGCTGGTTAAATGTCGGGATTCCGATTCAGCCTTCCGAAATCGGCAAAATGCTGATTATTATCGCGTTGGGCGCGCATCTGACCAAACATTACGAGCAGTTGGACAGCTTTCGCACGGTGATGGCTTCCTTACTGTATATGGCGCTGCCTATGTCGCTGATTTTCAGCCAGCCGAATCTGGGGAATACGATTGCATTTGGAGTCATCTGGCTGACGATGACATGGGGGGCAGGGCTGCGGCTGCGCCATCTGCTGGTACTGGTGGTAACAGTGATGCTTTTTCTGCCCATTCTCTGGTCGCAGATGGAAGCCTATCAGCGCTCCCGCATTTTAACTTTCATCAATCCCGAAGGGGATAAGGATGCCCAGTTTAACGTTGACCAGTCGCTCATTAGCGTGGGGTCGGGCGGGCTGCTGGGAAAGGGATATGCCAACGGCAGCCAGACTCAGGGGCGTTTTTTGCGCGTGCGGCATACCGATTTTATTTACAGCGTCATTGCTCACGAAGCCGGATTCGTCGGGGGGGCGGGTGTCCTCGGATTGATGGCGCTGGTGCTGTTCCGCATTACACGAGCCGGACTGCTGGCACGCGACCCGCTTGGCAGCCTGATTTGTTACGGGGTGGCGAGTGTCATTTTCTTCCAGACCGCAACGGCTGTTGGGATGAATCTGGCGCTGCTGCCTGTAACCGGATTAACCCTGCCGTTTGTAAGTTCCGGCGGTACGTCACTGCTGTCGCTGCTGTTTGGCATTGGCCTGGTCGAAAGTGTGAACATGCGCCGTAAAACGGCTGTCGCACAGGAACGACCGATTTAATGATGTTCTTCGTCGGGGAACATCGGCAAAAAGCGCAGTCCTAAGGTAAACATGAGCAGCGCGTATCCCAGCACCCCAAGCGCGACTCCCCACTCAACCCCACTTGGAATATAGGTGTTCACGGAAAAAATTTCCGCCGTGCCGGGCGACCAGTCCAACGGGACAATTAGCCCTGATAGGGTCACATTCCAGCGATTCACGATGATACCTATCACGGCCAGCCCTGCCGCCAGAAGTACCGCCGCATCCTGTTCCCGCCAGCGCGGAACGAGCAGAATCACCGTCGGCACAAGCGCCCCTAACACAATTTCAATCAGCCAGAAGGTCATGTTATAGGGCGTGCTGCGGCTCAGCAGGTCAAGCGATTCGGCGCGGGCAGGCAGATGACTGTAGTAGCTGGTTGCCAGAAAATCCCACAACTTGAGATACAGGTATGCCAGCATCATCAGCCCTGCAAACATAGCCGTTTGACGACGCAGTAACGAATCAATTTTGCGCTGCCGGATGAGATTTTCGTACAGTACGATGAGGCCAAGCGTAAATGCAGCACCCGCCGCCACCGCCGACAGGATAAACATCACAGGCATGGACGGTTTAAACCAGATGGGACGTGCTACCAGCACCCCATAAGTTGCTCCCAGAGAAGATTGATGCAGCAGCGACAGCCCAAGCCCTAAAACCGACACCACCGGAGTCAGACTGTGCAGCCAGTGACCGATTTTTGGGGCGCGTGGGAAGCGGCGGCGCACGGGTTCACTTTCCAGCAACGCGGGCGCAAATTCCACCAGCAGCACGGAGGAGTACAGAATCACACACATCGTAATTTCCCATAGGACGGAGTGAATATTCCAGTACACTACCGGATGCCAGAACCGATCCGGTCGGCCAATATCCAGCAGCAGCGCCAGCATCGCAGACGTGTATCCGACTAGCCCGACAAAAACCGCCATGCGTGCGATTCGGCGAAAAGATTTGATACGGAAAATATAGGCCAGCGTGGACAGCGAAAATGCCCCTGCCCCCAATGCAATCGCTGATAGGTCAACCGTAATCCATAAACCCCAGGGAACATGATTGGAGAGGGCGGTGAGTTGCAGCCCTTCGGCAAAAATAAGCACTCCCGAAATCAGCCCCACGACCACCAGGACACCCAGGAACATCAGCCAGAGTGTCATGGGAGAAAAAGAAAGTGTCCGCTTTTGTATCCCTATCACAGTGTCATGCCCTCCGGCGGAATATAATAAAC
>CAZKZS010000232.1:0-8148 GCA_964557285.1 uncultured Anaerolineae bacterium
TGGCGTTTTTATCCTGAAAATGAATGGCCGTGGAGTGGGCGTGATCCGGCGTGTGTTTCTTTCCATGTGACGATGAAAAGCAACCGTGAAGGATTTTATGATCTGGACCATACGGTTGAAAAGCCAGCAGATACCGTCCGCATTGCCATGATCGGCGACTCGTTCACCGAAGCCGCGCAGGTACAGTTTGAGGAACGCGCCTATCGCCTGCTGGAAAACAAACTCAATCAGAATCCGCCTGACCCGACCAAACAATATGAAACATTGAATTTTGGGATTTCCAACTTTAGTGTTGCTCAGTTTATGCTGGCCTATGACCTGTACGCCGCCAAACATCAGCCCGATTATGTTTTTATCACCCTGTTTTATACGCAGTTTTTGCGGAATGTGCCGGGCAATGGTTATTCGATCAGCGGCAGTTCCGAGTCGCTGCAAATTCGCCCCTATTACGTGCTGAATGAGGAGGGCGAACTTGAATTGATTCCTCCGGTCAAAGCCGACCTGGAAACCTTCGGCGACCTCATGCAGGATTTGAGGGATGAAAACGGGGAGATTCGTAACTATGTTTATGAGCCGCCTGAGCGTGAACCCGTCGGCAGCTTCTGGGAAAATCCCTATGACTGGCTGGTTTCCTTTTCCTACTTTGCCCGTCTGATGAATTTTCGTCTGGAGGCTGTCTGGTATGACTGGTATGAATCCCAGGGGAAGCCGGAAATCAACACGGCGGAACGGCTGACTTATGCCGATTATCAGGAGGGGAATTTTTTCCCCTCGTCGAGCGAAAATGACCTCATGATGCTTCATTTTGTGATGCTGCGCGAATTTGCGGCGCGGGTGCGGGCGAACGGCGGTGAGTTAGTAATTATGAACTACGCCGCTTCACCCACTTATGAGGCGCTCAAATATTTTGCTCAGGATCATCAGATAGGCTATATAGATTTAACTGCACGGATGGCGGAAGCGCTCAAAGACGGGGATGTAAACTGGCTGTGTGATTCCCACTGGAACGCGCACGGGAACGCAGTTGCGGCTGACGCCATGGCTGACTGGCTGGAACAACGGCTGACCCAGCCCTATCAGTTGTACGGGTCGGAGCATCTAGCCATTTATGAACAGCCCGGTGGAATCTGGCATTTTTATGCGATTGTGGAGGGGCAGGGGGTCTTTGTTGCACAGTTCGACCCGATGCAGGCAGTGGACCGGGAACAGCAGCTTGAGTCTGCCGAAGGATGGTCAATCATCATCCGTCCGGTGGATGGGCAGCATCGGGTTTTCCTTTATAATGCTCAGGGCGAAGTGCTGGACTCACAGTACACCTTTCGCTGAGACGATAATCATGCTGGCGATTTTAAGGAGAGAGTAGATGACTCTGAACGAACATGAAGTCCGTGAAAAACTCCGCAAATATATCACTTCTGTCCTTATCCGGGATGCCAGTTATCCCCTGAAGGATGATGAACCCATCATTACCCAGGGCTTGATGGATTCATTTGCGCTGGCCGAACTGGGGGTGTATGTAGAAAATGAATTTGATGTGTATATCCCCGATCCGGATTTAACAGTGGAAGCCATGAACACCCTCAATCAGATGGTGTCGCGGGTGATGCGCGGCTGATGTTGCTGAAACTTTCTAACCGGAATCAGTTTACGACGCTGCTGGATGCGCTCAAACCGGATGAGCAGTCCGCGATTATTTATCTGGAAACGGGCGCTGACCCCATGACCATTACCCGCCGCGTTTTTTGCCAGCAGGTCGACTCCTATGCCGCCGCCCTGCACCGACTCGGCATCCAGCCGCGTGAACTGGTGATTCTGGCACATACACAAAATCTGGAAAGTATTTATGCTTTTTGGGGCGCGATGCTGATGGGCGCAATTCCGTCCATGTTTCCCACACTGACGGAAAAACTCGACCCGAATATTTACATGGACAGCATGGCACAACTGGCGGCTCATTCCGGCGCGGCGGCGGTGCTAACGACGGATGAATTTGCGCCGAAACTGGGAAAAGTAGTGCCGTGTCCGGTGTACGGGTCATCTGCCCTCACGCCTCACCCCCCTGCCCCCTCTCCCATTAGGGGGGCGGACAGGAAGATGAATGTAGGGGCGGGGACAAGGGCGGTACGCCCGATACCCGCCCGAACAAGGGCAGGCATCGCTCACTTCGTTCGCTTGTTCCTGCCCCTACTGTCCGCCCCTCAGCCCAAAGCGGGTGAGGGGGACATCGCCTTTTTGCAGCATTCCTCCGGCACAACGGGTTTGCAAAAGGGGGTTGCCCTGTCTCATGCGGCGGTGTTAAACCAGCTTGCCAGTTACAGCGACGCCCTGAATCTGACGGAATCCGATGTCATTGTAAGCTGGCTGCCTCTCTATCATGACATGGGGCTGATTGCGGGATTTTTGCTGCCCCTTGTGCAGGGGATTCCACTCGTGTTAATGTCTCCGTTTGACTGGGTAAAACATCCGGCCATGCTGTTCCGGGCGATTCATGAGTACCGGGGAACGCTGTGCTGGCTGCCGAATTTTGCCTACAACCACTGCGCCCGCCGCATCCGTAAACGGGATACGGAAGGGCTATCGCTGGAAAGTATGCGGGCGTTTATCAACTGTTCTGAGCCGGTTCATGCGTCCAGCCACCGTGCTTTTTATGAGCGCTTCAGGGAAAACGGCCTGAAAATGGAGCATCTTCAGGTCAGTTATGCGATGGCGGAAAATACCTTTGCCGTCACCCAAACCCCGTTAGGCCGCGTGCCGACTCATGATTTTGTAGACCGTCATCTGCTGGAAAATGAACGCCGCGCTGAAAAAGTGGAATCGCCTGACGCGCTGGAAAATGTCTCCTGCGGCCCGCCGATTGAAGGGGTACAGGTGCGGGCTGTTGGGGAGGATGGGGCGGTCCTGCCTGAACGCCGGATAGGAGAGTTGCAGGTGAAAAGCAATTTTATGCTCACCGGATATTATAAACGGCCGGATTTAAATGAAACCCTGTTTCAGGATGGCTGGTATGCGACGGGCGACATGGGATATGTTGCCGACGGTGAAATTTACATCATTGGCCGCAAGAAGGATTTAATCATCAATGGCGGCAAAAATATCTACCCGCAGGATTTAGAGGCCATCGTGAATACCGTGCCGGGGGTGCATCCGGGGCGGGCGGTTGTCTTTGGGGTGTATAACGAACGCGAAGGCACGGAGTTAATCGGGATTGTGGCGGAAGTGGATGACCATGCCGACCATCATCACATCAGCCAGGAGATTCGCCACGCGATCGCCTCTCAGACCAGCGTCACGGCCAGCTATGTGCATCTGGTGGATGACAAGTGGCTAATTAAAACCTCCTCCGGCAAAATCGCCCGCGCCGCCAATAGAGATAAATGGCTGGCAGAACGCATTCGGCAATAGTGAACTTGTGTTCTGTTGGCTAATAGCTCTATAATCTGTCTTGAAAGGAGCGTAATTTGGAACTTGTTACCCTTGAGGAAGCAGCCAAAGCAGTCAACAAGACAGTTCACAATATCCGTGATTATATTCAGCGTGGACGTATCGCTAAATACAACCCATTGGGCGAAAAAATTCAACGTGCTAACAATGGAGAACTACGGATTGACCTGAATGAACTGCAAGTTTTTTTGCAGTTGGTTCAGTCTAAAGAAGAAAAACATCATCACGCAGGGCTGCATCCCGAATTGGGATTTTATGGTTTAGCAGAACGTGAACGTACCAAACATGTTCACCGCCTACATCCCTATCTGGGAAAATTTATTCCTCAGTTAGTTGAATGGTTTCTCTCACGTTATTTTCAGCCCGACGATTTGATTCTCGATCCCTTCATGGGGTCGGGCACAACCCTTATTCAAGCCAATGAAATGAATATAAATGCGATTGGAATCGACATTTCCGAATTTTGCTGTCGGATCGTCAGAGTAAAAACCCAGCGTTACGACCTTCAAAAAGTGCGGTTTGAAGTTCTGGAAGCGGAAAAACGTACCGAACGATTCAGCCAGCGCTTGAAAGCACCAGATATTCAACTTCCCCTTTTTAAAGAAGATGATTTTGAGGTATTTAAACAGGAATTACTGACGGCATGTGAGAGTGAATATCTTAAAACCTGGTTTGCTCCGAATGCGCTGCTAGAAATCCTTTATTATCGGCGGTTGATTGAAAAGGGTAATTTTGAGTGTCAGGACTTGCTGCGTGTGCTGCTCAGCCGTGCGGTACGTTCATCGCGGCTTGTCCCTCATTATGACCTGGCAACCCCGAAAGCGCCGCTTCCGGTAGGCGTAGAATACTGGTGTCGGAAACATAACCGTATGTGCCTTCCTATTGACAATGCCATTACTAAAATCCATGCCTATAGTGAAGATACACTTCGACGTATAGAAATCTTTAGTCAGCTTCGTTCCGACAAAGAAATTCGGGTGATGCAAGGGGATTCGCGCCAGATTAATTTAAATGAAGTTTTGCAGGGCAGAAAATTAAACGGTATTTTCACTTCACCGCCCTATGTGGGGCAAATAGACTACCATGACCAGCATGTGTATGCGTATGAACTGTTTGGGATTCCCCGCAACGATGCTTTGGAAATTGGGCCGAAATCCAGAGGCAAATCTAAAAAAGCGCAACAAGATTATGTACAGGGCATCGCTGATGTGTTAATTCATCTCAAACCTTATCTAGCTGATGACGCGAAGGTTTTTATGGTGGCGAATGACCGCTTCCGACTTTACCCTGATATTGCTCAGGGTTCAGGGTTCAAAGTTGTGGAGGAATTTCATCGGGCAGTGACCAAACGTACAGAGCAAGGGGATGACCCATATCAAGAAACTATTTTTATGATGCAAAAAGAAAGTTAATGGAATGCTCTCTGAAGCCCAGAAAGAAAACATCAAAGCCATTCTCATTCAGAGCCTACGCAATAAATTAGCTCACTATAAGCCTGAAACCCACCATATGCCCTTTCAAACCCAGCTACTGGGTAAAGATCGTATAGCATTATTTTCATTTATTCACTCTTTCAATACGACTTTTGGGATGAGTATTTTTGAACCTGTTGCTACAGTGGTAGCTGGAGAACGTTTCAAAAAAGCAGAGCGCCAATTTAGGATCGGTAGCGTTATTAGCTCAGAGGCACAACGTGTGATTCAAAAAATCATCGATATGCTGACTACTGCTGCAACACATGTAAACAAAAGCCATGAAATTGAGCTTATCCGTCAGGTATGTCAGTTAGGAGAGGATATATTGGTTAGACCAGTTTTAGCTGACGTGATGCTCCAAAGCTACGACGATGAAGTTTTCTTATTTGATATTAAAACGGCTAAACCGAATGCTGGTGATTTTCAAAAACTAAAACGCAATCTTCTTGAATGGATAGCCATCTACTTGAGGCAACACCCTAATGCTATTATCCAGTCTGCCATAGCTATTCCATACAATCCCTACTTCCCTCAACCCTATGCACGTTGGACTATGCTCGGAATGCTTGACTTAAATTCTGAACTGTATGTTGCTGAGCAGTTTTGGGATTTTCTGGGTGGGGAGGAAGTTTATCCAGAAATTCTAAGCATTTTTGAGGAAGTTGGAATGCTTATGCGCAACGAAATTGACAAAAAATTTGCAGAATTTAAATAAATTGGGGAGACTGGCTACCACACGATTTTTGCCAGTTCGACCAGATACACATACGTGAATCCCACCGGAACGTAACCTGCTTTTTCAAATGCCTGTTTCATGGGAGTGTTCAGGGTATCGGTATCCGCCAGCACAGAGGGGATTCCAGCCGCGTATAAAATGCCCGTGCCTTTGACCAGCAAATCATGAATGTACCCTTTGCCGCGCTGTTCCGGCACAACACCGATATAGCCGATAGAACCCAGTGATTCTCCGGCAAATTTGACCGCCACGACCAGCCCAACCAGTTGATTCTCCGGCGTATAGGCCAGCAGCCACCACGCGGGGTCGGACTCAAAATAATCTTGCAGGGTATCAAAATATTCTTCCGCGTGACCCTTATCCCCTAAAATTTTGCGCTGCGCGATGTCCGAACGGTCAAGTGTGCCATCGGTGACACGACGAATCGCATTGATAAAGTCGTCCGCGCCCACCTCATCTAAATCACGATAGGTCAGCCGTCCAGACTCGGCGGGCAGGGGGGCGGTATTTTCCCGTTGAAAGCGGGCTTTTTCCTGAATCATCGGGATGTTGAGGCTGCTCAATAACTGGCGCTGCTGCTCGACATCCGGCCAGGTGGACACCAGCCGCCGTTCCAGATGGGTAATGCCCGCTTTTTTGAGCTTTTTCAGGCTTTCCTGCAGCAGTGGCACACCGATTTCCGGCGTGGAGAGGTGCAGCCCAAAATACGTGGCTTCGCTGTCGGTAGCGCTGTACACAATCCGCCCTATAAACTCCCCATTTTCTTCGGCCACAAAACACCAGTCTGGCTGGCTGTGTCCGGCTTCCCATGCTTCGGCCACAATTTGCTCAAAGCCTTCTGCGCCCAGAGGATGGTCGCCACTGGCCGCAAATTTTTTAAGTTCATCGGGGGTAATAGAACGGATTCTCATGCCTGTTTAAAACCTTTAAAAATTGTTAGGGGATTACTCATACTTCATGTACACTAAAAGTATACATCTTTTAGGGGACAACGCGATGAGAAAAATCATTTATCTTACGCTCATGCTTATGCTGGTTATGGTGAGTACAGTTCAGGCTCAGAAAGGGCAGGGTGAAACCGTTTTATTTGAGGACGACTTTGAAAGCGGGGCGGTTTCTCCTGATATTTTCCTGAGCGCCCTCTGGAAAGTAGCTTCTACCAATGTGGACGGGACACCCAGTAATGTGCTGCGCGGTGTAACCAAAGATATTGAAGGTTACTTTCTGAGTGTCGGGTTTGATTGGGTCGATTATGCTCAGGAACTGAAGTTTCGGGTGAGCAGCGCGGCGGGCATTTCCGTATATACCCGCATAGCCGAAGCCGATCTGTGCCAGCAGGGGTATGTGCTGGACTTCTTTCCGGCAGCTGACCAGCAATACATTACCTATGGTGCATTTGAAGGCACAGAGGACTGTCAGGTCAATTCCGTCAGCGGCAATGTGCCGTATGTGATGCCAATTAACGAGTGGATTACCTTGCGAATTGAAGCCATCGGCACGACTCATAAAGTCATTCTTGACGGAGAAGAACTGGTCAATGTAACGGATTCAACCACTACAACAGGTGGCTCGATTGGGCTGGTCGTCTTTGACCCCACCACCATTGAAATCGACTATATTACGGTTACTTCCCTTTCGGCCACAGCCACTACAGGCACAACCACAGGCGGCGGCTCAACGACAGGTGGCACGACAGGCGGCCAGATGGGAACAACGACGGGCGGCGGTACAACAGGTGGCAAACCGACCCCAACGACGGCTGCATCTGCTGGAAATACCCTGACCAGTTTTGCGGGGACCCATCAGGAAGCCAGCGCGGAACTGGCGCAGTTGGGTTTAGTGCCGCAGGGTGGCAAGCTGCTGTTCCGGGAAAATTATGTGTTTGCAAAGGGCGGCAGTGGGCATACCCCTCTGGCGCGAAATTCACGGCTGACCGATGTTGCCATGGCCGGAGAAATTACGGCGACCATTAGCGGCGAGGACATCTGCGCCCTGATGCTGCGTACCACCAATAACGCACAGCAGGCCTTATTTGTGGGGATTGATGCGTCAGGCGGAGTGTTTATCTTCGATTCAACGATTGCCGGAGAAGGCACAAATGTGTATGAAGCCCTGGGGCTGGATTTGACGCAGCCGCATCATTTTCTGGTGACGGCCATCGGCGAGAGTGTGTCGCTGTGGGTGGACGGGCAGCAGGTGTTTACGGAACTTCCGGCGGAACTGCGCGAAGGCTACTTCGGGCTGGCGATTCTCGGCAGCAATGCTTCAAGCTGTGAATCGCGGAATACGTGGGTGTATACGTACCAATAATCCTTTTTTGTCCATTCCAAACCTTACTGTAGGGACACGGCTTGCCGTGTCCCTGCGATTTGTCACCTGCCCCTACCACTCCCCCTTGACCAGTTGCGGGGCGGACAGGAGGGGCAGGAACAAGCGAATATAGTGAGCGATGCCTGCCCGAAAAAGGGCGGGTATCGGGCGTACCGCCCTTGTCCC
>CAZKZS010000233.1:0-8129 GCA_964557285.1 uncultured Anaerolineae bacterium
TATAGACGGGGATACCATTGCGAATTTAAGCGATAACTGCCCCGCCGTTCCCAACACTGACCAGACGGATTCAGATGGGGATGGCGTCGGGGACGCCTGTGAGGTTTAAAACAGGCGTCCCTGAGAAAAGAAATCTGTTTTTTCTTCCTCCTCAAGAGGAGCTTCTTCCATCACGACAGGTGCTTCTTCAATGATGTCAGGTTCGGAATAGGCTGCTTCTATTTCCGTAGTTGATTGCGTTTCCTCTCCCACAACCTCCACATACATCGCATAAACTTCATCTTCAGAAAACCCGCCGACTTCCATCAGCACCTCACGCAGCGTTTTTTCTGTGATCCAGTCCCTGGTATACAGCACATACCGATAGTGTTCTCGCAGGCAGTTACGCCATTCATTAAAAAAAATGCTCATAGCCTCACAGATTGATGCAGTTCAGGAACGATGACTTCTTCTAACCCAACTTCTTCTTGCAGCCGTTTTTTAAGTGCCTGGGCGGGGCCAGGTTCGCCATGTACCAGAAAGGTCTGACGCGGTTTTTTGCTGATGGCCTGCGCCCATGCGACCAATTCATCAGCGTCCGCATGGCCGGAGAGTCCATTGGCCTTGAGAATTTCAGCACGGACGGTATGTTCTTCCCCAAAGATACGAACAGTTTTATGCCCTTCAAGCAAACGCCGCCCCAGCGTTTCCTGTGCCTGCCAGCCTACAATCAGGACGGTGTTACGGGGGTCGCCAATCCGGTTGCGGAGATGATGCAAAATCCGCCCCGCTTCACACATGCCACTGGCACTAATGACCACAAAAGGCTCTTCTTTGCTGTTTAACTGCTTACTCTCCTCCACGCTGCGGGTGTAATGCAGCTGGTCAAAGCCAAACGGGTCGTTATCATGATATGTGTACATATAATCCTGAATTTCTTTGTCGTACACTTCGGGGTGGCTGCGAAAGGCTTCTGTGACATTTACCGCCAGAGGGGAGTCCACGTATATGGGCAGTTTGGGGATGCGCCCCTCCGCTACTAACTGCTGAAATACATACACAATTTGCTGGGTGCGCCCCACCGCAAATGATGGAATCACCAGCGCCCCGCCGCGCTGATACGTCCGATTCACAATATCAGCCAGTTCTTTGTCGGTTTCCGGTGAAGGTGGATGCAGCCGATCGCCATAGGTGCTTTCCATGATAAGAATATCGGCATGGTCGATCGTCTGCGGGTCGCGGATAATGGGCAAATTTTTCCGCCCTAAATCGCCGCTAAACACCAATCGCATCTCTCGATTAGCGTCTTTATCCTGAATTTGCAGGCTGACAATCGCGCTGCCCAGCATATGCCCCGCGTCAAAAAAATTCAGTTCCACATCTGGCAAAATTTCACGCGGTCTATGATATGGAATCGGATAAAAATAATTCATCGCTTCAATGGCATCTTCCTGAGTATAGAGAGGTTCAACAGGTGGGTCGCCATTTTTTCGAATTTTCTCATTATAAAACAGGGCATCTTTTTCCTGAATGTGACCACTATCCAGCAGCATACTGGCACACAAATCGCGGGTGGCATGGGTGCAAATAATCTCGCCCGAAAACCCCTGTTTGACCAGCGTCGGAATGTTGCCGGAATGGTCAATATGGGCATGGGATAAGACCAGCACATCCACTTTTTTAGGGTCAAATGCAAAATGCTGGTTTCGTTCTCTGGCTTCGGAGCGTTTGCCCTGATACATCCCACAATCTAATAAAATATTTTTGTCGTTTACCGTAATTAAATGTTGAGAGCCTGTGACGGTCTGGGCTGCCCCATGAAATTGGATTCGCATGAACTCGTCTTTCTCATTTCAGATTAATTATAGCCTATCGCCACACCTGAACAATCACCGTTGCGGGTGATGACTTCGCTGGCAACCCACCCAAAAGTACCCGCCGGATATTCAATCTGCCACCACTGGCTGTTGGGAGTGCGTCCGGTGAGAGGAGCGCTTTGCCCTGGTGGAAGCCCGCCCATCACCCCAAATTCTGTTCCCGGCCCACGCCGAATATTCACGGGCAGGTTTCCGGTAGTTGCTGCTGAACAGGTTGTATTCTCTGAAAATGCTAGTGTTGGGGTGAGCGTAGGAGTAGGGGTCTGCGCTGTTTCGTCCGGTAAAAGTCGAATCGTAAAAGGTTCGCGCCGTTCAATGCCGCTGTGGTACACCGTCACCAGATACATTTTTTCATCCAGAGAGGGCGGTATCACAAACTGGCTGGCTGGTAAATCCTGGCTGGCTGTTCCATAAATCGTCCCGTTTGTATCACTCAGGATAACGGCTGAACCACTGGTTGTAATCTCCAGCTTAAAATGAACCGTTGGGGAGGCTTTTAGCTGATAAATCTTCATCGGTTCATCAACCGTAACGCGGTCATTGTAGTCCACATTTTCGCGCAGTTCGATAGGTTCATTCACAAAGGGCTGTTCCGTGATGGTCAGCACAAACTGTCCCCGGCTGCCGTCTACCCCCAGAATCTGGATCAGGTAATCCGTGTTGGCTTGCGGCGTGAATATCAATCGGTGTTCTATCAGGCCAGTCGGATTAGGGGCGCGCTGGAGAAGGCGTTCATTCCTGTCATACAGAACGATGACAGGCGCAAAGTCACGGCTCAAACTGCTGACCTGAATCATCAGGGGGCGATCAGTTGGGCTGATGAAAGTGTAAACGGGAGAACTGCGAGTAACTTCCCCAAGCGTATTTTCATTTAAGGTGATGGTATCCTGTGCAGAAACAGGCCATACGCAAAAAAACAGCAGCGCCAGAAAAAACAGGTTTTTCAAACCCTTACTCTCCCTTTAAAACCGCGAGAATTTCCTGCCCATATTCTGCCAGCCGCCAGGGACCAAGCTCGCTGACTGCTTCCAGTTCATCCAGGGTGCGGGGGCTACGCTGCGCGATCACCCACATGGCCTGACCGGAAATAATAATGTCACTTTCTACCCCGCGTTCAAGAGCGCGGCGTTTGCGCCACTTTTTGAGCTTTTCATACTGTTTGCGGGTTGGACGGTCATACACATGATTTTTGGGGCGTGTCGGCGGGGACGACTGTGCGCCTGTTTCCAGCGCCGCCAGAATTGCGCTGCCGTAACGCTCGACTAATTTTTTTGGCAGCAAATTTTTCTGTCGGATTTCACTGATGGATGTAGGGCGGTGTTTTGCCAGTTTCACCAGATCACGGTCAGACAGCACTTTAAAACGGGGGACATTCCGCCTGCGGGCAGCATTTTCCCGCCAGAGATACAGTTCGCGCAGCCCTGCCATTTGACGGGGGCGGAGGTCATTTGCTTCGGGAATAAACCAGTAGCCTTCCGAGTCAAATTCATGTATCATCGGGCGGGTTTTGCGGAGCTGGTCAAAAATTTCCTGGGCTTCGGCTACCGCATTTTTTTGTACCAATTCTTCATAAAGAATATCCCGCAGCATGGGCAAAAAATGCGTGTCTGTCTGTGCGTACCGTTTTTGTTCGGCGGTGAGAGGACGTTTCCCCCAGTTGGCTTTTTGATACTTTTTATCCTGTTTGACCCCAAAGTAGAGTTCGAGCATATTTGCCAGCCCGACCTTTGGATATCCCAACACACGGGCGGCCATCATCGTATCAAAAATGCGGGCGAACTCAAATCCAAAATCCCGCTTCAGGCTGGCAATATCAAATTCCGCAGCGTGGAAAACCAGTTCAATCTGCGGATTCGCGGTAATTTCTCCAAGCGCGGACATATCCTTAATTTTGAGGGGGTCAATCAGATAATCGTTTTCGGTAGTGGAGAGTTGAATCACACACACGCGCTCATAGTAAGCAAACAGGCCATTGGATTCAATGTCGATGGCAATAAGGGGGAAATGACGAAGGTGAGCAACCAGTGTGTTGAGGGCGTCGCTGGTTTGAATTGTGACCAGCTTCGGCAGCAGAGTCATACCCAGCCCCGCCATCTAAAATAGGCTAGCATCGCCCCTCCGGTAGAAAACATGATGAGCAAAACGAAAAAAAAGGACAGGGGATGGTCATCAAACGGTAAGGAAATGTTCATGCCGTAAATGCCACTGATGAGGGTTAGCGGCAGCATAATGACCGAAATGATGGTTAAAATTTGCACGACCTCATTGGTACGATGATTGGTGATGGTGTTGGCGGTATCTGCCAGATTCGCTATCACTTCGGTATGGTCGCTGATGGTATCCACTGCTTTGTTTAAATGGTCACGGATGTCATCAAAATACACTTCCAGGTCGTCCCCACCGCCGCGTAAGTAGCGTTTATCGACTCGATCCAGCGCGGCTAAAATTTCCAACTGGGGTTTGACGATACGCCGCAGGGCAATGTTATCCCGCCGCAGCACCGCAATATCCCGAATAATTGGGCGGGCGTCTTTGTCAAAAATTTCTTCCTCTATATCCCGAATATTCGCATCAACTTTATACAAAATGGGAAACAGGTAGTCTACCAGTTGGTCGATGACGGTATGAAACAGGCGGCTGGCGCTTGTACCCATATATTTATCACGGGCCTGCTCATCGTTCTGGCAGCGCTCAAAAAGCTGCCCCAGGGGTTTAAGGGTGCCGTCATGAACGGTCACAATATAGGTCGTTCCCAGAAAAATATCGACTTCGCTGGCACGGCTGATGCGCTGCACCGGGTCCCATAGGGGAAAGTGCATCACGGTGAAGAGATAGTCCTCATATTCGTCCAATTTCGGACGTTCCAGACGGCTGAGCAGGTCTTCCAGATCAAGGGGGTGAAAATGCGGGTACTGCTCCCGGAGTGCTTCCACATCATCCGGGGTGGCCTTGACGATGTTCGTCCAGGTGACACGCTTGTGCTGGATTCGCTGTGTTGCCATGAAATCCCATTATGCAGCCGAAAGGGAGCGTTTGCCAACCCTGGATACAGCCGCTATGATGAAAACCGAAAGGGAAAAAATAGGCCATGAATAACATCCCTGTTCGGGACTACGACCCGCCAACACTGCGCCGCCCTCCGCAGAAATCTACCCCGCCTTATTTGCCGATTGGTCTGGGGATTCTTATCCTTTTGACTGCTGTGGTCGTTGGAATCTGGGCGGCAGGCAGTGAAGAGTCTGACCTGGCAAAAGTGACGGTCATGCCCGGTTTAAATCAGGACTGCCTGATAACGACCAAAAAAGATGTGAATGTCCGTTTTGGGCCGGGATACGAATATGGCCGCGCATGGATTCTGTTGCAGGGTGAAAAGCGTCCAGTATTCAGCCGGTTGGGGCATGGCTGGTTTCAGATTCCCAATGGCTGGGTTTCCCGTGAGGATATTTCCTTGAGTGCTGCTATGATTTGCGCCAGTTTGCCGGAAGCGCAGCCCGCCCCTCTGTTTGAAGATGACCTGCTGCCACCGGAGTCGGTGCTGGAGTTGGGCTGGCGAGAAGTGCTGGGGGAAAGTTTTGCAACGGCCGTGAATGAATGGGGGGATGTCCGCAGTGGCCGTCCTGCCCCGTTAGTCGAAGGCGACCTGATTTTAGACAATGGATACCGAACCGCGCCCCTGAAACTGGCTGTTGAAGCTGCTGATACTTTTTATGCGTTTGAGGGATTCTGGTCGTCAGGCAGAGCAGACAGCACTCTCCTATTTATTTTCCGCAGCAGTGGCGCAGGGGAGTATCATTTAAAAATTCAGCGCGGCGGGCAGCTTGAACTGCTTTTTCTATCTTTAGATGGTCCAGAAGGGATGCTTGATTCTATAACTGTGCCTCAGATGGCTCTGGAACAGCGTTTTATGGTGGGGGTGCTGTGTCAGGGGCAGCAGATAGAAATTTTCTGGAATGGGGATTCGGTGCTGGCCGTTCAGCATGAGGGTTTGAGTCAGGGTAGCTATGCGTTTGAAGCGCAAAATGGCGTCCTGCATGTGCGGCGGTTTGAATTGGCGGTAGCGCCAGAATAAATACCTTCCCGAAACCCTGCCTGCATGTTACACTTTTTCTGGTGCATGAATGCTTAATGAAACAGCTAAAAATCCATTAGCCGCTTCACTATAAAAAGGCTGAAACTGAGGAAAGCAATCTTTGACAGTGACTTTTGTTTGTGATAATCTTAACAAACATCACCACTGGTTTATCGCAGGTTATTTTTAGATTGGATAGATGAAGTTCCAGGCGTTATAATGCAACGCTGGTTCTGGGAGTAATTTATGGCTACAACACCCACAATTGCAAAGGCCAAGACCCCCTCTGCCAAGACAGAACAAACGCCGACCGCCGCGCCTCAGGTTCAGGTGCCGGGGGTATCGCGTCGTGAGTTCCTGTACTATGCCTGGGGCGCAAGTATGGCGCTGCTGCTGGCACAGACAGGGGGATGGCTGATCTGGTTTGGGCTGCCGCGCTTCCGCGAAGGCGAGTTCGGTGGCATCTTCACCCTGGCGGGCAGCGACCTGCCTATTTTGAACAACCCGCCCATTGACTATCCAGAAGGTAAATTCTGGCTGTCCAACACAGATGACGGTATTGCCGCGCTCTACAAAGTCTGTACCCATCTGGGCTGCCTGTTTAAGTGGGTCGGTGCGAATGACCGCTTTGAATGTCCCTGTCACGGGTCGAAGTTCGAGAAAAACGGTAAGTACATTGAAGGGCCTGCCCCACGCAGCCTTGACCGTTTTGAGATTGTCGTGGTGACGGCAGGGGGCCAGCAGTTAGTCACTAATGTGGCGGGTGATCCGGTAAAGGTTGACCCCTCCTCGGTGTCACAAATCCGTGTGAATACCGGTAAACGCCTCAAACGGGACGGTAAAGTTTAGTGTTAGTGTTGTTAAAAGGACGAGGAGTAGATCATGTCCATCCTTCCTATCCCGTCGTTCTTGGATGACATCAAGAACAAGGGGCTGCGTAAGGCAGTTTATGAGGGTGTTGACGAGGTTGTAACCCGCGTAACGGCGGGGATGAACATTCAGGATATTCGGGAAGCGCTGCGCGGGGATGAACCCTCTCGCCGCCCGAATCCACGCCTCACCCCTCATGCTGATGGGTTTTTCCTGCACATCCGGCCTTCGTTTTATCATGAAGCAGTGACGGGGATTTACCCAACCTTTCGTCTGGGCTTTCTCTCGACATTTTTCTTTTTCCTGGAAGTCATCACGGGGCTGTTCCTGATGATTTTCTACACCCCTTCTCCGGCAGTAGCGTATGAGAATATGCTGGAAATCCTCGGAAACGTGCCGATGGGTCAGTTCATGCGCGACTTACACCGTCTGGGTGCGGAGGGCATGGTGCTGTTTGTGGCGCTGCATATGGCGCGTACCTTTTTTACAGGGTCATACAAACGTCCCCGTCAGTTCACCTGGTTCACAGGCTCGATTTTGCTGCTGGTGACGCTGTTCCTGAGTTTCTCCGGCTATCTGCTGCCCTGGGATCAGTTGGCGTTCTGGGCTGTAACCATCGGTACATCAATGGCCGAAGCCGCGCCGCCTGAAGTAGTAGGGACAAATGTCAACCTGCTGCTACGTGGTGCGCCGGATATTGGGGCAGGTGGTTTGCTACGGTTTTATCTACTGCACGTCTTTGCCCTCCCTCTGCTGGCAATAGTCTTTATTTTTGTGCATTACTACAAAGTGGTGCTGCATGGCCTCAGTCTGCCGCCGGGAATGGAAGAAGTCGGGCAGGATACCGCCAAACGTGTGCCGAAAGAGCGCCGTGTGTATTACATACCCGATGTGATGACGACAGAATTAATGTGGATTTCAATGGTCACATTTATTCTGGTCGTGATGGTCACATGGTTTTTCCATGCTCCTCTGGAAAATCATGCCAACCCGCAGGCAACCCCGCTTCATACAACTGCACCCTGGTATTTCCTATGGTTGCAAGGCATGTTGAAGCTGGGCGATAAAGTGCTGATGGGTGTGGTGCTGCCCACAATCATTTTTGGTTTCCTATTTGTGATGCCGTATATTGATACCACCAAGAGCCGCCGTTATGCCCATCGCCGGGTGGCGATTTCACTGGGGCTGATTACAATTGTGCTGCTGGTGGTGCTGACATACATGGGAACTCCCTGGTATGGTGTGGACTCAGCGGCGGATCAGGAAGCCCTACAGGAGCTTTTTCCTGTAGAAGGGGTCGGCCCCATCCGTGCCGTGCCTTTTGTTGAACTGGT
>CAZKZS010000234.1:0-8125 GCA_964557285.1 uncultured Anaerolineae bacterium
CTATCCGTGAAGGTGGCCTCACCGTCGGCGCGGGTGTTATCACTGAAATTCTCGACTAATCGAGGTCATCATGGCGAAGCAAAAAATTCGTATACGGCTTAAAGCCTACGACCACCGCGTACTGGATCAGTCTGCCAGGCGCATTGTAGAAACGGCAGAACGGACAGGAGCGCGGGTCGTAGGCCCCGTTCCGCTACCGACCAAAATCGAACGGTTTACCGTGAAGCGTTCGCCGTTTATTGATAAGGACTCGCAGGAACACTACGAAATCAGAACGCACAAACGGCTGATTGATGTGTTGGATCCGGACAGCAAAACGATTGATACGCTGATGCGGCTGAACCTGCCAGCAGGTGTGGACATCGAAATCAAAATCTAAATACCTGGGATGATGCCGGCAAAGCGGCAGTCCCTTTGGAGGCACGGTTAAATGAAGGGCATTATCGGCAAAAAAGTAGGCATGACCCAATACTTCGAGGAAGATGGCAGCGTGGTTCCCGTGACCGTCATCGAAGCGGGTCCCTGCTATGTCACGCAGATTAAGACTCCTGAACGCGACGGGTATTCGGCGGTGCAGCTTGGCTTCGACGAAATTCCCCATCGGCGGAATGGATCCTCCCGCCTGAACAAGCCCGAAATAGGCCACCTAAATCGGGGTGAAATGAAGCTGCCTGACCTGCGTGTGCTGCGCGAATTTCGGATTGACACGCCGGAAGTGGCGGAAGGCCAGGAAATTAAGTGTGACATCTTTGAAAAAGGCGACCTGGTAGATATTGTCGGTATCAGCAAGGGTCGCGGCTATGCAGGCACAATCAAACGTCACGGCTTTAACCGCCAGCCCAAAACGCACGGTCAGTCTGACCGCGAACGCGCCCCTGGTTCAATTGGCGCTTCCGCCATGCCCTCTCGCGTTATTAAAGGAATGCGGATGAGTGGTCAGATGGGCAATGATCGGGTCACGATTCAGAATCTGGAAGTGGTTCTGGTGGATGCGGAAAAAAACTTGCTGGCAATTAAAGGGTCGGTTCCCGGAGCGCGTGGCGGGATTGTGATCGTGAAGGCTGCTCGCAAGCAGCGCAAAGCGGAGAAGAAGTAACCATGCAAGTTCCGGTTGTAAATATACAGGGTCAACAGGTTAGTACGGTGGATTTGCCCGATAACATCTTCGGTATCGAAGTGAATGTTGGGCTGATGCACCAGGCGTATGTGCGCCAGATGGCAAATGCGCGTCTGGCAACAGCACACACCAAAACACGCGGTGAAGTCGCCCTGACGACGGCCAAATGGTATCGTCAGAAGGGGACAGGCCGGGCGCGTCACGGCGCCAGAAGCGCCCCAACCTTTGTCGGTGGGGGTCGCGCGCATGGCCCACGCAACGAGCGCAATTACAAGCAGGATATGCCGAAAAAAATGCGTCGTAAGGCGCTGCGCTGTGCGCTGTCGGCGCTGCTGCGCGACAACCAGATTGTAGTAGTGGACGACCTGACGCTGACGGAAAATAAAACCCGTGTGGCGGAACAAACGCTCAGGGCAGTAGCAGGCACAGACAATGCGCTGGTGCTGTATACCCCTGACCAAAAAGACATGGCCGTTTCCTTCCGCAATCTGGAAAAGGCAACCCCTCTGCATGTGGGGTATTTGAATATTCGTGACCTGCTGAAACACGAGAAGGTGGTGATGTCACTCGCCGCGCTCGACAGCATCAAGGCTCACCTGGGTTAAGGAGCGCAGTCATGGCTGGTGAACTCCATCTGTTTGATGTTATCCGCCGTCCGATTATCACGGAAAAGGCCAACCTCGCCAGTGACACTCTCAATCAGTACACATTTGAGGTAGATGTCAACGCGAATAAAATTCAAGTTAAGGACGCGATTGAAATCATCTTCGATGTGGACGTGTTGCGTGTGAACACGATGGTGATGCCGCCTAAACGGGGGCGTCGGGGTCGGAAGTTTTACATCCGTAAAAAGAAGTGGAAAAAAGCAGTCGTCACGATTGCTCAGGGGCAGCAGATTCCCCTGTTCGATAATGTTTAGCCGCAGACAACCGAATCTGCCGGGATTATTGCGGACTAGAGGTAAAAGAGATGGCAGTAAAAGTTTATAAGCCCACCTCTGCCGGACGGCGTGGGATGACAGGTTCTAACTTTGAAGACCTGACCAAAGGGGTAAAACCCGAAAAATCCCTGCTGACCGAGCTTAGAAAACGAGGTGGACGGAACAACAGTGGGCGCGTGACCGTGCGCCACCGGGGGGGTGGTCACAAACGCCGCTACCGTATCATTGACTTCAAACGGGATAAAATTGGCATTCCAGCGGAAGTCGTCACGATTGAATATGATCCAAACCGTTCGGCACGCATCGCCAAACTTCAGTATGAGGACGGCGAAAAACGGTATATCATCGCCCCGCTTGGGCTAAAGGTTGGAATGCGTGTGGTGAACGGCCCGGATGCCGAATTGATGGTTGGGAACGCGCTGCCGTTGCAGGATATTCCTGTGGGGCAGATGGTTCACAACATCGAACTTCAGCCCGGCAAAGGCGGTCAACTGGCACGTTCGGCGGGTACTTCTGCTCAATTGCTGGCAAAAGAAGGCGGTTACGCCGTCATTCGTTTGCCCAGTGGCGAAATGCGCCGGGTGCATGAGCGCTGCATGGCGACCATCGGCCAGGTTGGAAACACCGACCACAGCAACATTAAGCTGGGTAAAGCCGGGCGTCGTCGCTGGCTGGGCTGGCGGCCTACCGTGCGCGGTTCTGCCATGGATCCCAACAGTCACCCGCATGGTGGGGGTGAAGGGCGTGCGCCTATCGGGATGCCGGGGCCCAAAACACCCTGGGGCAAACCCGCCAGAGGGGTACCGACCCGTACCAACAAACTCACCGACAAGTATATTATCCGTCGTCGTGGCAAGAGACGTTAGACCAGAGGGGTTTAAAAGATGTCACGTTCTTTGAAAAAAGGCCCTTATGTGGATGCCAAGCTGCTCAAGAAAATTGAGCAGATGAATGAACGCCGCGAGAAGAAGGTCATTCGGACGTGGAGTCGCGCCAGTACAATATTCCCCCAGATGGTCGGTCATACCCTCGCTGTCCATGATGGACGGCGGCATGTGCCGATTTACATCACGGAAAACATGGTGGGGCATAAACTGGGTGAATTCGCACCGACCCGTACCTTCCGGGGTCATATCCAGGAAAAGAAGACCAAAGGGAAGTAAGTACAATGGATGTCCGTGCCAAAGTGCGATATATACCCATTTCCGCGCAGAAACTTCGTCTTGTCTGTGACCAGGTGCGGGGCATGGATGCTGACCAGGCATTAGTCGTATTGAAGTTTATGCCCCAGAAGGGCGCACACTTCTTACACAAACTGCTTACGTCGGCAGTCGCCAACGCCGAGGAAAATTTTGAACTCAACCGCCAGGATTTGTATATCCAGCAGTTGTTTGCAGATGAAGGCCCGTCGCAGCGCCGGGTCAAGGCCGGGGCGCGTGGGCGGTACAAACCGCGTGTGAAGCGTTCCTCTCACCTGACTCTTGTCCTGCGTGAGCGTGAAATTGAGGAGATAAGAAGAGATGGGGCGTAAAATTCATCCGATTGGTTTCCGCCTGAAGATTAACCGGAATTGGGATGCTCGCTGGTATGAGGAAGGCACTCGTTACCGCGACCAGTTGCTGGAAGATTTTGAAATCCGCCGCTTTGTGGAAAAAGAACTCAAACCGGCGGGCGTTTCCAGAGTCGAAATCGAACGTCACCCCAATCAGGTGCAGGTGACTGTGTTCACCGCCAAACCCGGGATTGTCATTGGGCGCAAAGGTGACAACGTAAAAAAGCTGCGTCAGACGCTGGAAAACCGCACGGGTAAAAAGATCAAAGTTGAGGTCGAAGAAGTTGAAAAACCCGACCTGGATGCCCGTTTAGTCGGCGAAAATATCGCTATGCAGCTTGAAAAACGCATTGGTCACAGCCGCGCCATGAAACGTGCCATTGGGCAGGCGCTCCGTCAGGGGGCGCTGGGGGTCAAAATCATGGTGTCGGGTCGTCTGGGCGGGTCGGAAATGTCCCGTACCGAATATCAGATGGAAGGCCGGGTGCCGCGTAATACCCTGCGTTCCAGCATTGATTTTGCCAGAACCGAGGCCTATACCGGCTACGGCGTCATTGGGATTAAGGTGTGGATTTACAAAGGTGATGTTCTCACCGAAATGGAAACACCCGAACCCACGGACGTATACGTGAGTCAGTAGGAGTAAAAGCCATGTTAATGCCAAAACGGGTGAAATACCGCAAGCAGATGCGTGGTCGTATGCGTGGGATGGCGCAGCGTGGAAATGTCGTGACCTTCGGCGACTACGGCCTGCAAGCGCTCGAACCCGCCTGGATTGACAGCCGCCAGATTGAAGCCTG
Source organism: uncultured Anaerolineae bacterium (assembly GCA_964557285.1). GTDB lineage: Bacteria > Chloroflexota > Anaerolineae > Aggregatilineales > J027 > SB15. The sequence continues at coordinate 4,410 of CAZKZS010000234.1, forward strand.
CCGCCGTGCTGTGGTGCGTTATGTGCGCCGCACCGGACAGGTCTGGATTCGCATCTTTCCCGATAAACCTGTGACTGCCAAACCCGCCGAAACCCGCATGGGCAAAGGCAAAGGGTCGGTAGAAAAATGGGTGGCTGTAGTGAAACCGGGACGGGTGATGTTTGAAATTAAAGGCGTGCCAGAAGACCAGGCGCGTGAAGCCATGCGGTTGGCCGCCTTCAAACTGCCCATCAAGACCCGCTTCGTGAAACGAACTGACCCAATTTCGGGTGAGGAGAGGGTGTCATGACCACTGCAGCAGAAATTCGGCAGCTAACCGACAGCGAAATCAAAGAAAAACTCGACGAAGCGAAGGAAGAACTGTTCAAACTGCGCTTCCAGAAGTCGATGGGTCAATTGGAAAATACCGCCCGCATTAGAACAGTCCGGCGCGAAGTGGCACGCATCAAAACCGTGCTGCGCGAACGTCAACTGGCGGCGCAGGTGGTTCGGGAGGAAAAGAATGCCTAATAAGCGCCGTCGCCTTCAGGGGCGCGTAGTCAGCGACAAGATGGATAAAACGGTGGTGGTTCTGGTTGAACGTAACCGACGCCACCCGATTTACCGGAAGGTCGTGCGCGTGAGCAATAAATATATGGCGCACGATGAAAATAACGCCTGCCGGATAGGGGACGTGGTTCGCATTGTCGAAAGCCGCCCCATCAGCAAACACAAACGCTGGGCTGTTGAAACGATTATTAGCCGTGAAGAAGTAGTTGAGGAAGTGTCCGAATGATCCAGAACGAATCGCGGCTTGTTGTTGCCGATAACACAGGGGCGCGTGAACTGTTGGTCATTCGTGTTATGAACAGTTCCAATGCCCGATACGGTTATGTGGGCGATATTGTGGTCGCTACTGTTAAATCTGCTCGACCGGATGGGCAGGTCAAAAAAAGCGATATTGTGCGGGCGGTCATTGTTCGCACCGCCAAAGAATATCGTCGCTCTGATGGCTCATACATCCGGTTTGATGATAACGCGGCTGTTATCCTGAAAACGGACAGCTCCGATCCCCTGGGATCACGTATTTTTGGCCCGGTTGCCCGTGAACTGCGCGAAAAAGGGTTCATGAGAATCGTTTCGCTGGCGCCCGAAACGCTTTAAGCGGAGAAAAGACGATGCAACGCATTAGATCAGGTGATACTGTTGAAGTAATTGCTGGCAAGGATAAGGGGGAACGCGGCGAAGTGCTGCGCGTGGATAACAAAACCACACGCCTCGTTGTCGAGCGTGTGAATGTGGTCAAAAAACACCAGCGCGCCCAGCCCAATATCCGCCAGGCCGGAATTATCGAATTTGAAGCGCCCATTCATGCCTCCAACGTGATGCTGGTATGTACCCAGTGTAACCAGAAAACGCGCGTTGGCTTCCGCGTGAATGAGGAAGGCCGGAAAGTCCGGGTTTGCAAAAAATGCAAAGCGGACATTGACTAAGAAAAGAGTGTAAAATGGCACATCGCTTACAGGAATACTATCGTAGCGAAGTTGTACCGGCGCTCCAGAAAGAGTTCCAGTACCAAAACATCATGCAGGTGCCGCGCATTGTCAAAATGGTCGTCAATATCGGTGTTGGGGAAGCTATCGACAACCCCAAGTCGCTTGACGGCGCTGTGGCCGACCTGACCCTGATTACCGGACAAAAACCGGTGGTTACAAAGGCACGCCGCAGCGTGGCAAACTTCAAACTGCGCGAAGGCCGTTCGATTGGGGTAAAAGTGACCCTGCGCGGCCAACGTATGTGGTCGCTGCTTGACCGACTCATCAATGTGGCGCTGCCGCGTACCCGTGATTTTCAGGGGCTGGCGGTGCGTGGGTTTGATGGACGTGGCAATTTTACGCTGGGGCTGCGGGAACAGTTGATTTTTCCGGAAATCCAGTACGATAAAATTGACAAGGTGCGCGGCATGGAAATTTCCATTGTGACCACGGCCAAGACGGATGAAGAAGCGCTGCGTCTGCTAAGGCTGTTGAAGTTCCCTTTTAAGGAGTCGTAGAAGTATGGCTAGAAAGAGCCTGGTCGCACGCGAAAAAAATCGCAAATACAAAGTTCGTGTCCGCAATCGCTGTCAGTTTGTAGACCCGAACTCCGGGAAAGTCTGTGGGCGTCCCCATGGCTATATACGTCGGTTTGGATTATGCCGGATTCACTTCCGTGAACTTGCCCTGCAAGGCAAAATTCCGGGTGTCGTGAAGTCGAGTTGGTAAGGGAATATCATGGTTAATGATCCTATCGCTGATATGCTGACCCGGGTACGGAATGCCCTCATGCGGGGCAAGGCCGAAGTCTCAATCCCGAGTTCAAAAATTAAGATTGAGATTGCGCGTATCCTCAAACAGGAAGGATACATTGAAGACTATACAGTGACCGATAATTTTCCGCAGGAAATCGTACTCACGCTGAAGTATTATGGCCCGCGTCGGCAGCGCCGCGCGGTGATTAGCGGACTGAAGCGTGTAAGCAAACCCGGGCGCCGGGTGTACGTAGGGAAAAAAGAAATTCCCTGGGTGCTAAGCGGTATGGGTATCTCCATCCTGACAACCAATCAGGGGGTGATGACCGGACAGGAAGCGCGTCGTCGCGGTACGGGCGGCGAAGTGCTGTGTTACATCTACTAGGGCAAATGGCTGTGCCTTCGCGTGCTTCCGTGCCTGCCTAGTGGCAGGGATAAGGCGCGAAGGGCAGCCCGTGAAAGGTAGTAAATTATGTCTCGCATTGGTAAAAAACCGATTCCTTTGCCCACCGGCGTGACCACCACCATTGACGGTCATACGGTCACGGTGAAAGGGCCGAAGGGTGAACTGACCAGTTCGTTTAACCAGGATATGACCATCAAACTGGACGACGGTCATCTGGTGGTAACACGTCCCACCGATGAGCGCCGCCACCGGGCGCTGCATGGCCTGACGCGGGCGCTGCTGAATAACATGGTGGAAGGCGTTTCCAAAGGCTTTGAGATTGTCCTGGAAATTCAGGGCGTGGGGTACAAAGCAGAAGTTCGGGGCAAAAATCTGGTGCTGAACGTCGGCTATTCACATGAAATTGTGATTGAACCCAAACCGAACATGACCTTTGAAGTTCCCTCCGATTCGCGTGGTCAGGTGATCATTGTCCGGGGGATTAACAAGCAGGAAGTGGGCGAAATGGCCGCCTTCATTCGGAAACAGCGTCCCCCGGAACCCTATCAGGGCAAAGGGATTCGCTATCGTGGCGAACATATCATTCGGAAGGCAGGGAAAACAGGTAAAGCATGAGCAAGGCAAGCAGAGAAGCGCAGCGTAAGAGGCGGCATCACCGGGTGCGTGTCAAGATTCATGGCACAGCCGAACGGCCCCGCCTGAATGTGTATCGCAGCCTGATCAATATTTATGCTCAGGTCATTGATGATGATAAGGGGCATACTCTGGTCTCCGCTTCAACCATTGATCCCGAAGTGGAAAAAATGATTGAGGGGAAAACCAAACGCGAAGCCGCGCGAATCGTTGGAAAAGTGGTTGGCGAACGTGCTAAAGAAGCTGGAGTCACTCAGGTGGTGTTTGACCGGGGCGGCTACCAGTATCACGGCCGGGTCAAAGAACTGGCCGACGGTGCGCGTGAAGCAGGCTTAGAGTTTTAGAGGTGAGGAATGGGTAGAAGAGAAACACGTCGCCGCGAGGAACGTGAAGAACTGGACGAGCGCG
>CAZKZS010000235.1:0-8080 GCA_964557285.1 uncultured Anaerolineae bacterium
CAGGGGACTGAGTACACTTGTGGCTATGACAACAGCCGTTTCGGAAAATCTACTTCACCTGCTGGGCCCATACCTCCCGACAGACCGCTTTCGTGCGCTGCTGGCCGGACGTGACCTTGAAGAATACGTCACAGGCGCGGCCATGATTGTGGATATTTCCGGTTTTACCCCTCTGACGGTCAAACTGGTGGAGCAGTACGGCCCGCAGCGCGCCAGCGAAGAACTGAAGCGGCGGCTGAATCCTATGTTTGAGGCCATCGCGGGGCAGGTGTTTACACACGGCGGCAGCGTGCTGCGCTTTGTGGGAGATGGCTTTACCGCGTGGTTTTCGGACCGGGTGCAGCATGTGGAATCACCCTTGCCGGGCGTGGTACGGGCAGCCGTGGCCGCCCGTGAAATGCTGGAAATGATGATTTTTTTCCGCGACCTGGATATTAAAGTGGCGGTTTATGGCGGGCAGGCACGGCGCTGGGTGGTGGGCGACCCGCAGTTAGGGCTGCTGGATGTGCTGACAGGCTCAGCCGTTGAAGGGGTGGCCGAACTCTCGCAGCGTTATGAACGTCACGACGCCCGCATCAACAACGGCAGCACGGAGATTTTATCGACCCACCCGGAAATTCATTTTAACCGCCTGGAAAACGGCGACCTGCTGGTAACAGGGATTGATACCCCCCTGGTGGAAAAATCGCGGCTGCATCGCTGGCCGGCCTGGGCAGCTACCGAAGCGGTGGATGCCGTCGTGGAAAAAGTCAAGCAGTTTATCGACCCTCTGATTCTGGAACAGGAACATTCCGGTCTGGGCAGCATCGCCGGAGAACTGCGATATGCGACGCCCGTATTCCTCAAATTTGCCGGACTCGATTACAACAACGACCCGCAAGCACGCCAGCAGTTGGATAGTTTTGTGCGGGATGTGCAAAATATCCTGAAGGAAACACGCGGACGGCTGGTATCGCTGGAAGTAGCGGATAAGGGCAGTGTCTTATTCGCGGTTTTTGGCGCACCCGTCGCCTATGGGGATGACAGCCAGCGCGCGATTCATGCCGCGCTGTCCTTCCGGCAACTGCCTTCGGTGCATCCAGCTATTCACTCGCAGAGCATCGGTATCAGTCGCGGGCTGCTGTATTCCGGCACTGTAGGCGGTGAAGTCCGGCACGAATACACCTCGCTGGGGGATGAAACCAATGTTGCTTCCCGCTTAATGTCTGCCGACAAAAACGGGGAAATTCTGGTTTCGGAAGCGGTGTATGACGATTGCAGCGACTGGTTTGATTTTAAAACGGGAGAAATCGTCCATCCCAAAGGGCGAGTCGGGCAGATTCAAACCTATATCCCTGTTCGGGTAACGCGCCGCTTCCGCCGCAGCCTGCGAAAATCGCCTATCGTCGGGCGTGAAAAAGAACTGGATATCATCCAGAAAGCCCTCACCAGTTTGCGGGAAGGCAAACCACGTATTCTTCGGATTGAAGGCGAGCCGGGCATCGGAAAAAGCCGTCTGGCGGCGGAACTGATGTATCTGGCAGAAAACAGCAATCTGCGAGTCGCCACAGGATTTTGTCTCAGCACGGGTAAATCGGTGGCGTTTTTGCCCTGGCGTCCCGTCATCCGTGCGATTACGGGCGTTCAGGATGAATGGAGCGATGCAACGGAAATCGCCCACCTGGAAAAGTGGCTGCCCGCCCAAAAACCTGAATGGTCGCTCTGGCTGCCGCTTCTAGGCGATTTGCTTGGCTTAGCCATTCCCGATAACCCCACCACGCGCAACCTGACCGGAAATGCCCGCCAGCAGGCACTTTTTGCGCTGGTCATTGATTTGCTGTATCACACCGCACCCCTGACGCTTATTATTGAGGATACCCACTGGCTGGATGAAGTGTCGGAAGCGCTACTCATTGAAGTGGCCTCCCGGCTGCTGATTGAACCCACCGGAATCTTAATGGCTTTGCTGCACCGTCCGGCGGAAGAATCCGAACACCCGACCACGATTTTGAAGGCGCTGAACGAGATGTATATTCACCATCACCTGCTGCTCAATGACCTGAGCCAGGAGGAAGTCGGTCAGCTTCTGGAAAGCCGTTTACGCGGGAGAATCCCCGCCGAACTGACCGATTTTGTGTATCAAAAATCGCTTGGCAATCCGTTTTTTGTGCAGGAGGTGGTCGATGTCTTGCAGGAAGCCAACATTATCACCCGTGTTGGCCCGCAGGTGTATATCGACGCCAGCCTGGAAAGCAGCGACCTGCCGCAAACCGTTCAGGGCTTGATTCAGGCCAGAATCGACCATCTTTCCGAAACCGAAAAACTGGTGTTAAAACTGGCGGCGGTGATTGGGCGTCAGTTTGAGGTGCGGGTGCTGTATCAAAGCCTGCCCGTCGGGATGACACCGGAAACGGTAATGCAGCATCTTCGCACGCTGGAAAAACGCAAATTTACCCAGTTAGACGCTCTGCATCCCGAACCGCTTTATTCGTTCCGCCATGCCATTACGCAGGAAGTTACCTATCAAACCCTGCTGCATGACCAGCGCCAGCAGTGGCATCGGACGGTGGGGTCGGTGCTGGAAAATCTCGCGCCGCAGAGTGTTGAACGGCTGGCCTATCATTTTTCCCATTCTGATGACCGGGAACGGGCGTTTGTGTATCTGGTCAAAGCAGGCGACAAATCCGCTTATGAATTTGCTAACCTTGCCGCGCTTGACTATTGGGGAAAAGCGCTCAAACTGGCACGCACCCCTAAAGAAGCGTTTGATTTGCTGTGCAAGCGGCTGGAACTGCTGATTCGCATTGGCGACCGGGAAACCACCACCGCCGATTTTGAGAAATTGCTGAAACTGGCCGAAACTGCCCCCACCAATTTGAACTGGCAGCTTCGGCGGCTGCGCTACCAGGCGGAGCATATGCTGGAATTGGGACAATGGGAACAGGCGCGTCGGTTCGCGGAAGAAGGCGTTGAAATCGCCAGAACCTACCCGAATCCAGAAATCGCGTGGGAGCTTCATTCGGTGCTGGCACGGGTGTATGTAGTTCTCAACAATCCCGATGCTCATAAAAAAGCGACGCAAGAGCTGCGGGCGATTTCATACCAGCTTAAAGACCCGGCTAAGGAAATGCGTCTGCGGCTGAATGATCTGATGGAAGATAGCAAAAACTCGCCGGAAATCACCCAGAAACTGCTGGAAGCCGTATATGAGGAAATTAAAACGCTGGCCGACCCGATGCTGGAAGCCAATTACTGGAATATTCGCAGTCGGCTTGCCATCCAGATGCGGCAGCACATAGCGGCAGAATCCTATCTTCGCACCCAGCTTAGTTTGTGGCGGCAGGTGGGCAACCGCCGGATGGAAGGCCAGACTCTGCATGACTTAGGGGTTACGCAGTACACGCTGGGCCGCTACAGCCACGCCAACGGGCATCTGGTCAGCAGTTATAAGATTCTCAATCAGGTGGGGGATAAGTGGGGAGAATCGAAAAGCCTGGTGTATCTGGGCGCGATTGCGTTACGTCGCAGCGCCTACGGGGAAGCCATGGCCTACATTCGGCGGGGACTAGCGCAGCAGGAAGCGCTTAACGTGACCGGTGATGTTTTACACTCTCTGTATTTTCTGGCACAATGTGAAATCGCACAGAAAAATTATCATGAGGCGCGAACGCACTATTACAAGGCCATACGGCTCGCCTTCAGCATTAACATGCTGCTGGACAGCCTGCCCCAGTTGCAGTTAGGAATCGCCTATGTGCGTGCCAAAAGCGCGACCCTGCCTATGCTCGAAGATTTCAAACCCTCCTTAGATAAACTGACCGGCGCCGATTTCTCCGGTTTTCATGACCCCGATCTGGCCTTCTGGGAAGCCCGCGAATTGATGTCCGTGTTTTCGCTGGATATAACCCCGCTACAAACCGCCTTCCAGACCTATTTAAACTCCTGCCTGGAAACCCTCACCAGCGACGAAGACCGCACCGCCTTTCTTTCAATTGGTTTTACCCCCAAACTGGTTAACCTGCTGAAATAAGTTTGAAAAAAGTCTCCGCCATACTAACGTGTGGAATAAGAGAAGGAGAATACTATGAAACAAAAATTTTTCGGCGGGTTGATGATTCTCGCGCTGCTGATGACTGGACTCACTGTCATTCCGACGCTGGCTCAGGAGGACGGTGGGGATACGGCCTGCCAGAATGAAGTGGAACTGATTGCCAGCCTGCTAGGAGTCGATGAGGACACTGTACAGGAGGCCCGCCGCAACGGGGCATTAGACGATCTGGCGGCGGAAAATGATGTTGAAGTGTCGGCGCTGGCGGAAGCCATTGTCGATAATCGGATCGCGTGTGATAACGAAGTGCGCCAGAATATGCTGCCCGAAGAAGTATGCGCCACCCTGGAAGGCGGGCATAACCATCCCTTTGTTATCCAGTTTGATATGAATCCTATGGATTGGACAGGGGCAGCCGCCGAAGCGCTTGGTTTATCGGTGGGCGAGCTGTTAAATCGCACGGGGTCGCTTGCCAGCCTTGCCGAACAGCAGGGGGTAGACGTTCAAACCCTGATCGACAGCATTGTTGAGGAAGCCAGCCGCATGATTTACCAGCAGAATCAGGCTGGATTCCTGAGCGACGAAGAAGCCAGCCAGCGTCTTGAAACCCTGGCGGAAGATGTAGCCGACTACGTAAACCAGACTCCACAAAATCCCACTTCGGTGCTGGAAGCCGCGCGAGAAACCCTCGGCTTAAGCGTGCCGGACTTTTATCAGGCGCTGATTGACGGCAAAACCTTAGCTGAAATCGCCAGCGAAAACGGGGTATCTGAAGAAGATTTACTCAATGCGGTGGTGGAAGCGGCAACCGTTAATATCGAAAACGCCCGTACCATGGGCTGGATGAGCGACTGTGTAGCCGATGTGCGTCTGAACCGCTTGCAGGAAACGGCTACCAGCTACCTCAACCGCGAAAATCCCGATGACATGCTGTTTGGCAGCCCGTTCCAGATGGTGAACGTTGAAAGCATCATGCCCCATTTTTTTGCAGGCGAACTACCGTTCCAGTTTGAAATGCGGCCTGATGGCTTCCATTTTGGCGACGGAGACATGCAGTTTGAAATCCGTCCCGGTGAGTTTTTTGGCGACCTGAATTTTGGATGCGACGCCCTGGAAACCTTTGAAGCAGGCAAAATTGACATCGGCCCACGTGGAGAAATCCAGATTGTGACGCCGGATGGGATGTTCACGCTTCAGGGGTTGCTGGAAAGCTGTCTTGAGATGGATGAGGAGTAATTTTAAAATCTGAACTCCCTTGATTGCTCGTCCACCCCAATGTGTTAGAGAGGGGCGGACAGTAGGGGCAGGAACAAGCGAGCCATAGCGAGCGATGCCTGCCCTTTCCGTAGGGGGCGGGTATCGTCCCCGCCCCTACATTCATCTTTTTGTCCGCCGATTGGCGCGACCGGCAATCAAGGTCTGAAACAGCCTATAAATATGGGTAGGAGTTGCCTATGCCAGAAAAAATCCTCATTGTGGAAGATGAAAGCCGAATCGCACGCTGGACTCAAACCTATATCGAAAATGCAGGCTATGAGTGTTTACTGGCCGATAATGGCCGGGACGCGCTGTACCTGGCGCGGCATGAACACCCCGACCTGATTGTGCTGGATTTGATGATTCCAGAAATGGATGGCTGGTCGGTGTGCAAAATTCTGCGTCAGGAATCCGATATTCCCATCATCATGGTCACGGCTAAAACGCTGGAAGCGGACATTATTCAGGGGCTAAAACTGGGAGCAGATGATTACGTGACCAAGCCCTTCAGTCCGGCGGAACTGGTCGCCCGTATTGAGGCGGCGCTGCGCCGTGCCAAAGGTCGTTTTCAGGCCAGCCAGACCGTCAAGGTGGGCAGCATCGAACTTGAGCTTAGCAGCCGCGTATGCCGAATCAACGGAAAAATCGTACTGCTGACCGCCAGCCAGTTCGACCTGCTGCACTTTTTTATGCAGCACCCGAACCAGGTGCTTTCCAGAGAACAAATTATTAACAACGTTTTTGGCGCTGATTTTGATAGTTTTGACCGCGCGGTGGATATTCACATCCGGCGGCTGCGAACCCGTATTGAACCCGACCCCTCTAACCCGCAGTATATTCAAACGGTATTTGGCGCGGGCTACCGCTTCTGCCCGGATCAGGAGTAAGCCGCCATGCGGGTGCAGTTTTTCCTGAGTTTCGCCCTGACGATTCTGGTCGGTATGGTGACAAGCTGGGGGCTGGCGGTTCGCACCACCGACACCGAATTTGCGGTGCTGGTTTCGGACTCGAATCAGCAGCGTGCCGAACTGATTGCGCCCAGTTTGCTGGCAGAATATGAAATGCACGGCAGTTGGGAAGCCGTGCAGGAAAGTCTGGTACAGCAAATCGCCCAGCAGGTTGAACTAACTGCCCTGCTGCCCGGCATGAGCATCGAAATTGCCGATGAAAACGGAGTCAGCACCTTTAGCTTTCAGCGCCAGGAAAATTTTTGGGGAGATGACGAAGGCTGGGAATTTACCTTTGATGTGCTAGAACAATTTATCGACCCACAGATTATCCAGCAGTGGATAACCCCGCCTGCCATCACCACGCCCCAGCTTCAGGACGGCAGTGTGTTTGTGATCCAGCCCAGCAGCCACCCCAACCGCGCATCGCCGATTCTCATCAAACCGGCTGATATTTCGTGGACGCTGACCAGCATGACCAGCGCCGACCAGCGCGGCATTGTGGTGGATGAAAATCGGCAGGTGGTGGTCGATACCAGCAGCGAACTCTTAGGGAAAAAAGTCGATGAGATTTTTATTTCTAAGGGTGTCCCCCTGTACCGCAACGGCACAAAAATTGGCACGTTTGTGATGACTTCTCAGGACGGGGTTTATACGCTGGAACAAAACGCCTTCCTGAAAAAAGTCCGTGAGGGCTATCTGCTTGGCGGATTGATTAGCACCGGATTGGCGCTGATTCTGGCATTTTTCCTATCGTATAAACTCAGCAGCCCGATTCGCTCCCTCACGGCGGCGGCCTCCCGGATTCAGGGTGGTGAATGGGGCTATCAGGTCAGCTTCCGCGCCCGCAGCGAAATAGGTAAGCTGGCGCTGGCGTTTAATGACCTTTCTTGTCATCTGGCCGAACAGCGCCATTTACGCGCCCAACTGGTCGATGACCTGGCTCATGAGCTTAAAACACCGCTCACTCTGATGCGGCTGGAATTGCAAGGCATGGCCGACGGACTGCAAACCACGCAAGAAGCCGCCGACCATCTGAATCAGGAATTGGAAGAAGTTTCTGAACTGGTATCCGATTTAATTTTCCTTGCCAGCCGCGACACAACTCCGACTCCGCAAATGGACTGGATTGATTTAAATGCGGTGGTAAGCAGCGCGGTACGCCGTTTTGAAGGCAATGCCAGCGAAGGCCGCCAGTTGAAGTTTCTGCCTGCTGAGCATTTGCCTCCGGTGTATGGAGATGCGTATCTGGTACAGCGTGCCATCAGCAACCTGATTATGAACGCGATTCGTTACACCCCACGCGGCGGCGACATCACCCTGATGACCGTTCAGGATGGGAATAAATTACAGGTGGTGGTGAAAGATACGGGAGAAGGCATCCCCCATGAGCATCTGCCGCATATTTTTGAGCGATTTTACCGCGTGGACGGGTCACGCAGCCGCCAATCCGGTGGGCGTGGGCTGGGGTTAGCCATTGTCAAACAGATTATGCAGCAGCATCAGGGACAGGTGCTGGTTGAAAGCCAGCCGGGACAGGGAAGTACCTTCCGGCTGGTGTGGTCGGTATGAAAGTAGGGACACGGCAATGCCGTGTCCCTACCCAAATCCAATCAGACAAAGGTGTTACTGCCCGCCGGATTTTAGTTCGTTAAGTTTGGTCTGCCATTTTTCAGACAGCTTTTTGTACATATCCTCGGAAATTTCCCCGTTCATCAGACGCATTTCCAGCGCATCCAGCGCGGCTTCAATTTCGGCGGGCGTTTTGGGGACACCGGAAGCGGCAGGCGCGGCCTGCGGTTGGGCGGGCTGCTGATTCTGCTGCATCTGATTCATCATCTGCTGCATT
>CAZKZS010000236.1:0-3877 GCA_964557285.1 uncultured Anaerolineae bacterium
AAGTTTTTTACTCATGAATTCAAGTATATTATTTATATTATAGTTAAAATCCTCAGCGTTTCTATAACGCAAAATTAAAGCCTCACACTCTAATGGATGGATACGATCATAGGCATTTAATAAATTTTCACGGAGATAAAGAGCTTCTTTCCTAAATTGCTTCCAAGTGTATGCCTCAGTAAAATTAATAGAAGCCACTCCGGGGCCTATCTGTAAAATAGGCCATTGATCCTCTCCAGGGCGAAAGCGGTATCTGACGACATGGGGAAGCAACGGTTCAGGAGCGTCCGCCGTTGGTAATTTTTCAATGACAGGATAATCCTCGCGTATGTTTTCAAAAAATGGTCCCAACGCAAATGCAAAATTGGGATCCCGCATTAATTGGGGCGGATCCACGGCTTCTAACTTCCATTGAATCTCTAACCATGCTTCTATTAAAGGAGCATTGGAGAGATGAATATCCTGGGAAAATTCAGAATTTGATTTGGCGACCATGTATTGTGCCTTCTAGTATCTGATACCAGAGATGTTTACACTGGTATAATATACTATCCAAAATTATAGGCAAATTTCCACAAATTTGCACTTACACAGATTTTAATTACTAAAATAGAAGATAAAATGATAAAAATATCTCATATACCTTATAAATAAGTAGATGATCCCGATGGGCGATGAATTGATTCTACTGGTGGATGATGAACCGAATATTATTGATTTTGCCAGCCTGTATCTGTGGCAGGAAGGCTTTCGGATTATCAGCGCTGAGGATGGGCTGGCCGCGCTGGAAAAAATTGAAAAAGAGCAGCCTGATTTTATGATACTGGATTTGATGCTGCCCAAACTCAACGGATGGGAAGTATGCAAGCGGGTGCGGGCGCAATCCGACCTGCCGATTCTGATGCTGACCGCCCGTGACGATGATATTGACAAAATCGTGGGGCTGGAATTGGGCGCAGATGATTACATGACCAAACCCTTTAACCCGCGTGAACTGGTCGCCCGTGTTAAAGCCATCTTGCGCCGCACTGACCCCCGCCGCCCGACCAGCGAACCAACCCTGATTCGGATTCAAAATTTGACGATTGATCCGGCGCGGCGGGTAGTCAAAGTGGATGAGCGCGAAATTGACCTGCGGACGAAGGAATTTGATTTGCTGCTGGCGCTGGCGGAAAACAAAGGCTATGTCCTAAGCCGGGAGAAGCTGCTAGAAATCGTCTGGGGGTTCGATTTTTACGGCGAAACCCGCACCGTGGATGTGCATATTGCCCATTTGCGGCACAAATTAAAAGGGTGTCAGGCGGCTATTGAAACTATCTGGGGCGTGGGATATAAGCTGGAGGATTAACCGCGCATGAGTGTGATTTTGTTGCATTTCTACACGATGCTAAAATGAGTTTAACAATACCGAGCCAAAAAGGAATTTTCCCTTGTTCAAAAGTGTGAAAGAACTCAAGGCGGCGCTGGAACGACAGCAGTATATCGCTACTGATGCGATTGCAACGGTGGTATTTCTGGCGCAGCAGTTGAATAAGCCCCTGCTGCTGGAAGGGCCTGCCGGAGTCGGCAAAACGGAACTTTCTAAGGTGTACGCCAGGGCCACCGGACGCCCGTTGATCCGTTTGCAGTGTTATGAAGGGCTGGATGAAAGCAAAGCCCTCTACGAATGGGAATATGCCAAACAAATGCTGTATACCCAGCTTCTGCGCGATAAACTTCAGATCGTGCTGGAACGGGCGCAAACGCTGACTGAGGCGGCCGACCAGATTGCCAAAGAAGAAGATATTTTCTTTTCGGATCGTTTTCTGCTGGCACGGCCTCTGCTGAAGGCCATTCAATCCGATGAACCTGTCGTTCTCCTGATTGATGAAATTGACCGGGCGGACGCTGAATTTGAAGCCTTTTTGCTGGAAGTTCTTTCCGATTTTCAGGTGACTGTGCCTGAAATTGGCACGATTACCGCAACCCATCATCCGGTAGTGATGCTGACCAGCAACAACACCCGTGAACTTTCGGAAGCGCTCAAACGGCGCTGTTTGTATATGTTCATTGATTACCCGAATTATGAGTCAGAACTTTCTATTGTCCGCACCAAGATTCCCGAACTCAGCGAAAAACTGGCGGCGGAAGCGGTACGAGTGGTGCAGGGACTTCGCCAGATGGATTTGAAGAAAAATCCAAGTGTTTCCGAAACGATTGATTGGGCGAAAGCGCTGGTCATGCTCAATGCGGATAATATCGACCAGAAAATGCTAGAAGATACGCTAACCGTGCTGTTGAAACACGAATCGGATGCTCAGAAAGCCAAACGCAGACTGTCCGGTGGGGCAGACGAACGGGGCATCACCCGCCGCAAGGGAGGACGATTGGGCGGGAGTTGGCCTAATTGAACTGGCAGGTTCTGAAGCAGACAGTTTTATATGAAAGTTCGTGGCTGCGGCTTCTAAAAGAGCATGTTCACCTGCCAAACGGCGTGGAAATTCAAGATTTCTACCGGATCGAAATGATTCCGTATGTGATGATGTTTGCGATTGACCGTCAGGGGCGGGTGGCGATGGTCGAACATTACAAACACGGTCCTCAGCAGGTATCCCTGGAACTTCCGGCGGGCTATATTGAAGAAGATGATCCACTGGAAACCGCCAAACGTGAACTTTTAGAAGAAACCGGCCTGGTGAGTGACGATTGGGTTTCGCTTGGCAAATATTTCAAAGATGGCAATCGGGGCTGTGGCTGGGTGCATGGGTTTTTGGCACGGAACGCGGAACACACCAGCGAAACCCATCACGAAGCAACGGAAATCATGACCATTCACTTTAAATCGTTAGACGATATATATCAGTTATGGCAAAGCGGACAAATTAATAATGTGTCCTCTTTTGGCATTATCGGACGAAGTTTGCTCGAATTAGGCTATTTGCAAAAGCATGGCTAAAAAACGTCTTGAATCCGACCCTCTCCTGCCGGACATCAAAAAATGTCCGCGCTGTGGTAAGCCTATCTTGCTGGGGGATACACGCTGCAAAAATTGCGGTTTTCGGATGCGCGAAAACCTGGATTGGATGACCTGGTTTAGACGCCAGCCGCCCAATGTGGTCGCCATTACCGCGTTTGTCATCGGCATCATGATTGCAGCCGCGTCGTGGGGAATGGACAATCCCTGGCGGTTTTTAACACTCATTTTAGGTTCGGGTCTGGTCATTAGCGGGGGTCTGTATTACGGCGCAAATATCCTGTTTGCGAGTGATGACCGCCGCAAAGAAAAATAAAGCACATAAGCTAACCGCTAATAGCTAAAAGGGGTATGGGTATGGACAAGCGTATGATTGAGTTTATTCGCTGCCTGCGGGCGGCAGGAGTACGGGTGTCGCTGGCCGAATCCGAGGACGCGATGAAGGCCATTGATGAACTTGGCATCAGTTTTAAAGATATTTTTCACGATGCCATGTTGAGTACGCTTGTGAAAGAACACCGCGACCAGCATGTGTTTGAACATTTTTTCCCCCTCTTTTTTGGCAGTGGCGTTCCTCCCATGCAGGACATGTCTCAGGAACTGACCCCGCAGCAGCAGCAAATGCTTCAACAGGCGCTGCAATCGCTTACGGGTAACGACAACGCGCTGCAACAACTTATGCAACAGATTATGCAGGGGCGTCCTTTCTCGCCAGAAGAACTTGAACAGATGGCACAAATGAGTGGCATGGCAAATGCCGACAGCCCCTATCAGGAAAATTGGTTCGCCCGCCGGATGGAACGGGAAGCCAAACTCAACGAATTGCGCGACCTGATGGAACAACTTCTTGACCAGCTTCGGCAGTCGGGCGGATAGGTTTCGCCGCATCCGTTCCATTCGACGATCCAACGACGGAACGTCATC
>CAZKZS010000236.1:3887-8017 GCA_964557285.1 uncultured Anaerolineae bacterium
AGAACATGGCCGAACGTGAACCACAGCCGCAAGATGAGGTGATGGACATGCCCTTCCAGTATCTTTCGCCGGAAGAAGCCGATTTAGTCCGTGATGAAATTCGACGGCTGGCGGCTAAACTGCGGGCGCGGGCATCCCTTCGGCAGAAGCGGGCAAAAGTGGGCAATATCGACCTGCGTCGCACCTTCCGTAGTAATCTGCGTTATGGCGGCGTCCCCTTAGAACTCAAACGTAAAACCCGCCATGTTAAACCGCGTGTGGTCGCCATTTGTGACCTTAGCGGCTCAATGCGGTATATGTCCGAATTTGCGCTGACGCTAACCTACATGCTGCAAGATTTGGTTGCTAAAGCCCGGTCATTTATTTTTATTGATGATATGGTAGAAGTGACTCATCACTTCAAAAACAATGACCCGCAGGAAGCGGTGGAAATTGTACTGCGTGAAAATCCACGTGGCTCGTATAACACCAATCTGGGATACAGCTTGCAGACCTTCGAGCGCGAATTTTTAGACTCGGTGGACAGCAAAACGACGATTTTACTGGTCGGGGACGGGCGCAATAACTACAACAATCCACGTCTGGATATTACGGAAATGCTGCAACGCCGCGCCCGCCGTTTACTGTGGTTCTGCCCTGAACCGGATTATCAGTGGGGAACGGGCGACAGCGATATGCACCAGTACGCACCAGTTTCGGACGGGGTGTTTCTGGTCAGAAATTTGCGCGAACTGGGCGAAGCGGTTGACCAGATTCTGGGGGATGGTTAATCCCCCGCCGTTGCCCGCGCCTGTGCGCCTTGCATTTTAGAGGGTATCGGTTTTTCCTGTTCCGTGGCTGGCAAATGCCGCAGCACAATGATTAACCCAAGCAGGAACACAAAACCAGCCGCTAAAAAGACACCGCGTAGCCCGAATACTGCTACTGCCGCCGACCCAAGCATCGGCGCAACAGTACGGGTTGCGGAAGTAATGGAAGTATCCAGCCCATACACCGCCCCTTCTGTACCGGAAGGGGTGTAGCTGTTCAGCAGGGCATTGAGCGAAGGCATCATACCACCTACCGCCGCCCCTACCAGCACCTGCAAAAGTCCTAACTGCCAGACATCCGTCACTATATACTGTGGCAGGGAAAAGAGAACGGCTGACACAACCCCCGCCAGCACAATTTTACGGTGTCCAATCTGGTCGCCTTTGCGCCCCAGATACAGCGAACTCAGAGTCGTGCTTAAGGCTGCCCCACCTGCGATAATACCTGTGACGGTTGCGACATTATTTTCTTTATGCAGCAAAGCAGCAATCAAAAGCGGCGTGTAGGGGGTCAGCATGGTACGTACCATCCAGTTAAATGACAGCAGCGTATAGGTTGCCACGACCCCCGGAATCGCAATCAGTTCATGCCACTGATGGAACAGGCTGCCATTTTGTTTCCGAATTTCGACACTGGGGGGAACAAAATGTTCATCCACCGCCAGCCAGACGACCAGCCAGGTTAAAGCGAGCATGGCTGCTGTTACATAGTAGGTCGCTTCATAACCCACCACGTCAGCGATAATACCGCCCACAAACGGCCCCAGGGCAACGCCACTCCACATGCCAACCTGAATTAACCCCATTGAGTAGCCACTGCGTTCGCGTGGCACCGCCGCCGCAACCAGTGCCGTAATCGCTGGAGTCACGCCCGTAACCAATCCCTGTAAGGTACGCAGCAGCACCAGTTCTTCGGCTGTCCGTGCCAGCCCCATCAACCCGATGATAATCGTGCCGCCAAAGGTTGCCCGCAAAACCATCATTTTGCGGCCACGACGGTCAGCCAGCATCCCCCACACGGGAGAAATGAGCATCATCGTAAAGGCTTGCAGCGAAAACGCCAGCCCAATCAGCAGGTCATAACTGAGTTCTGTCTGACGAGGCAGCGACTTCACATACAGCGACAGAAATGGAAAACTGCTGGAAAATCCAAGCGCAGTCATGAGTTGAGCAAAAAACAGCACGTACAGGGTGCGTTTCCACGATGGCATAATTGTTCTTTCTACAAAGCAGGAGAGTAGCTCTATAGCAAGAGTAAATAATTTTAGGGCATAATAAAAGATAATTTCGTTTTGGTCAGCTATTAAGGTTTTTTATGGATTATGAGCAAATTGAAATCAGCCAGTTGATTGCCTTTGAACGGGTCGCGCGTGAAGGGAATTTCACCCGTGCCGCCGATGCCCTGCATTTAACCCAGCCTGCCATCAGTACCCGCATTGCCGCGCTGGAAAAACAGATCGGTGGGCAGCTTTTTGAACGCAAGGGGCGGCAGCTTAAGCTCACCCCCTTGGGGCAGCGATTTTTGCCCTATGCTGAACGGGTGCTGGCGGTTATCGCTGACGGGTTGCAGGAGGTTCAAAATTTCCATACCGGAAAAATCGGAGAACTCAAAGTCGCTGCCCTCAATCCTTTTATTCTCAGCCTGATTCCCGACCCGTTAGAACAATTTCGGATGGAATACCCCGCCGTTGATATTCGTATCTGGCAGCGTTTAAAAGCCGACATTTTGAACATGCTTTACGATGGTGTGGTGACACTTGGCCTGATTAATGCGCCGCATTTTGACCAGAATCTGATTCCGTTAGCCCATTTTCAAGAGCCGATTCGTGGAGTAGTTTCGGTCAATCATCCTCTAGCAGCACAGCAGGAAAAACAGCACCGCCTTCGTATGGAGGATATTTATCAGCATACGATTTTCCGCGTTACCATGTCCCCCAGTATGACCGCATTTATTGATACTGTTGTGGAATATGGGCGGCGGGGCAGTGGCGGGGCGGTGGTGGCAGTTCCGATGCTGCTAGCGGCACGCATGGTTTTGTTAGGGCAGGGCATGACCTTTTTACCACACAGCTATGTCCAGCGTTACGTGAAAGATGGCAGGCTGGTTTTCCTGAATATTGAGGATATGCCCCAGGTATTAGATGAACCCCTGCTCGTCGCCTTACGCGGGCGCGAACTGGATTTTGTCCACCGTGAGTTTATTCGGATTTTTAAAACCCGCTGGAAACAAATGTTAGTTCACGAAGAAAATCACCTTTAATCCAGCGCTTCCTCATTGCCAATGCTAAAAGCCGCTTCCATCGCGGTTCGGTCATACGATTTAAAGGCGAGTAGGGTTTCGGTATGGGTAATGCTGGGAAGCTGCTGCACGGCCTGAGTCACAATATCGGCCACATGCTCGTTGGATTGGGCGCGTAAAATGGCGACCAGATCATAACGGCCGGCCACAGAAAATACTTCGCTAATGCCCTCAATATCCAATAATTTTTGGGCGGTGTTGTTGACTTCAGCACGCGCCACGTTAATCAGTACAATCGCATTAACCACCATGATTCCCTCAGCTTGTCGATTTGAGCAGGCATAAATTATCGAAAAAGCGCCGTAAAACCCCAACCTTCATGTTTGGGGATAGAAGGCGTGGCTTTGTATTTCTGGCGCACTTGAGCTAAAGTAAAGGGGTTGGTCACGGTGCAACAACACCTACCATCCCTCCGAACAGTGAAGGTTTAGCGCATGTCAAGCATAATCGAAGTCCGCAAAACCTACAAGTATCGGTTGTATCAGTGTGCCAAGCGCGATAAACACCTGCACCAGCAAATCAACATCGCGGGGACGGTGTGGAATCACGCGCTGGCACTGCAAAAACGCTATTACCGCCTCACGGGAAAGTCCATTCCGCTTGACATCCTGAAAGCGCACATTGCCAACCTGCGGATGCGAACCAAGCGCTATGCCTTTTGGCAGGCGCTCGGTTCTCAGGCCGTTCAGGACGTGCTGGAACGGCTGGACATGGGCTATCAGCGTTTTTTCAAGAAACTGGCGAAGCGCCCGCCGAAGTACAAGACGGTACGACAGCGCAAATCCTTCACCCTCAAACAGGCAGGCTACAAGCTGCTGGGCGGGAATAAAATCCAGATCAGCGGACGCACCTACAAGTTTGTGAAACACCGTCCTCTGCCAGGGAAGGTGAAAACCCTCACGGTCAAACGGGATGCGGCAGGGAGATTGTGGCTCATTTTCAGTGTGATTGAGCAAGTACCAGAACCGAAGGAAGTCACGACCAGTCATGTGGCGGGCTTCGACTTCGGGCTGAAAACCTTC
>CAZKZS010000237.1:0-7948 GCA_964557285.1 uncultured Anaerolineae bacterium
CATCTTCGCCCCTGCCGGTTTCGGGGAATGGCAGGCAGGCGGGGCGCTCATTACCGGATTCGCTGCCAAAGAAGCCATTATTGCGACCATGAGCCAGGTCTACACCGATGAGTCGGACGATACGGTAGACTCTCCTCCTATTGCGGAAGGGGTGAAAAATTCAGCCACTGCTTTTGGGGAGGCTACCGTGCTGACCGTACAGGAAATTTTGAATATTTTTCCGCGCACCCTTAATCTTCTCCCCGGTGTAAATGTAGCAGAATTTAACTTGCTGGGGCAGGACTCCAGTGAAGAAAACGATACCGCGCTGGAAGCAGCGCTGCACAGGGAATTTTCTCTGGCGGCGGCTATCGCGTTTAATGTGTTCATTTTGCTGTATATCCCCTGCATGGCAACCATCGGCGCAATGCGGCAGGAATTTGGCACGCGCTGGATGCTGCTGCAAGCGGGATACTCGCTTGGGGTGGCGTGGCTGGTGGCGGTGCTGGTGTATCAGGTAGGGAGTCGGCTGTGACCTCATTACGGGAGGTGCTGGCCGTTTTTGAATCCTCTCCCGCGCCGCTTTCGGTAGAGGCTGCCGCCCGTCAACTGTCTGTTGAACGTGGCATTTTAGAGAGCATGGTTGAGTTCTGGGTGCGGAAGGGCAAACTTCGTCCGGTCAACTGCGCGACATGTGGCCTGAATGGAAGCTGCCCCCTCCTTGCCAGAATCCCTCTCATGTATGAAGTCGTGCGCGAGTTGTCTGCTCCTAAGCAGGTATCGCGCACTTCATTCGCTCGTGCCTGCTCCTGCGAAAATCCTGTGTAGGGGCGGGGATGATTCCCGCCCCCGTTACAAGGTTAAATTGTTTCCAGATACCGTTTAAGTTCCCAGTCGGTCACGTTCAGGCGGTATTCTTCCCATTCAGACTGTTTTGCCCGCACGTAGGCATCATAAATGTGGCTGCCCAGCGCTTCCTGGATGACCTCATCTTTTGCCAGTTCGTCGATGGCTTCCTTCAGCGACCCCGGCAGCACCCCAACACCCCGTTCGGCACGTTTGGCGTCCGTCCAGGCATACAAGTCTTCGTTGATGGGCGGCGGCGCCTGCATCTGCTTTTCGATGCCATCCAGCCCGGCCGCCAGCATGACCGCAAAGGCGAGATACGGGTTGGCGCTGGGATCGGGAAAACGTAATTCCATACGGGTGCTTTGTTCGCGTCCGGGCGAGTAACGCGGCACACGAATCAGAGCGCTGCGGTTGCGCTGCGCCCAGCATACATAGACGGGCGCTTCATACCCCGGCGTCAGGCGTTTGTAACTGTTGACCGTTGGCGCAAGTACCGCGCTCATTCCGGTGGCATGATGCAGCAGACCGGCCATAAACTGATAGGCCGTTTTGGAAAGTTTATATTCATCGTTCGGATCGTAAAACAGGTTGCCATTTTCATTAAACAGACTTTGATGGCAGTGCATTCCGCTTCCGTTTTGACCAAAAATCGGTTTTGGCATAAAAGTAGCAAACAGCCCGTGTTTAACCGCTACCCCTTTGACCGTGTATTTAAAAGTGACTGCATTATCGGCGCTGTGCAGGGCGTCGCTGTAGCGGAAGTCAATTTCATGCTGCCCAATCGCCACTTCATGATGATTAAATTCCACGTCAATATCGAGTTTTTGCAGCATAATCGTGATTTCGCTGCGGACGCGCTCCGCTTCGTCGCTGGGGCTGAAGTCAAAATAACCGCCAACATCATGCGGAACAGAATAAAAGGCTTCGCCGTTTTGCTGCTTGCGGAACAGGAAAAATTCAAGTTCGGGGCCAATGTTGTAGGTGGGGAATCCCATTTTTTCGGCTTTAGCGATAACCCGTTTGAGCGCATGACGCGGGTCGCCTGCAAACGGCTGGCCTTCGGCGTTCAGCACATCACAGATAATGCGGGCGCGGCGCGGCGGGTTTTCGACCCAGGGCAGCACGCGGTAGGTACGGGCATCGGGCATGAGCAGCATATCGCCTTCTTCGACCCGCGCAAATCCGTAAATGGATGACCCATCGAACCAGCTTCCCCGTTCAAAAATATCTTCCAGATGGCGGGCTGGCACGGTGACACTTTTCGTCACTCCCAGAATATCGGTGAACTGTAAATCAATAAGTTCGACACTGTTCTGGACAATATCGTTCAGGATGGACTCTTTGGTGTACATCAACACCCCTTTTATTAGTGAGAACCGTATAAGTCTATCATCGAACCTGTGAAGAATCTATGTGAAATGAGACAATGCACGCGCTCATGGCTTATACTTTTTGCATAGAACAACAGAAAGGTACTTGCATGAAACGCATTTTGTTCATAGGTCTGCTGCTGCTGGTCACGGTCGGGCTGGCGCAGGCACAGCAGCCGGGGGAAGAAGGCATTGGCGACCCGTATTATCCAAACTTAGGCAACGGTGGGTATGATGCCTTACATTACACCCTTGAGATTACCTTTGATATGGAAACCAATTTTATCGAAGGGGTGACAACTCTTGAGGCTGCCGCGACAGAAGATTTAAGCAGCTTTAACCTCGATTTTCTGGGTATGGACATCAGCGAGATTACCGTGAATGGTGCGGCCGCGGAATTTACCCGTGATGCAACCGAACTCATCATTACACCGGCTGAACCTCTGGCCGCCGATTCTGAATTTACGGTGACGGTAGCTTATAGTGGCGTTCCCGGGGAAGATTTGCCGGAAGGACTGGCGGAATTTAGTCAGGGCTGGCAGCATTACGTGAATAAGGTATTCGTAGCAGGTGAACCGACAGGCGCTTCGACCTGGTATCCAGTGAATGAACACCCATCAGATAAAGCGACTTATACCTTCCGCGTCACCGTCGATGAGCCGTACAGCGTGGCCGCTAACGGCCTGCAAACCGACGTGATTGAAGTGGATGAGGACACCAACACCTACGTTTTTGAGCCGCAGTATCCGATGGCAAGTTATCTGGTTACGGTGAATATTGCCCGCTTTGACTACGAAACGCAGGAAGGGCCGGACGGGATTCCGATTCGGAATTATTTTGAATCCAGCATCAGCGAGCAAAATCTGGCCGCCTTCAAAAAGACGCCCGAAATGATGGAGCTGTTCATTGAAAAATACGGCCCCTACCCCTTTGAAACCTACGGGGTGATGGTCATTAATCTGCCGCTTGGATTCGCGCTGGAAACTCAGACCCTTTCCGTGTTTGGCGCGTCATTTGCGGGGGAAGGTGTGGTCGCGCACGAACTTGCCCATCAGTGGTTTGGCAACAGCGTGACTCCGCTGCGCTGGCAGGACATCTGGTTAAATGAAGGGTTTGCTAACTTCAGCGAAATTCTCTGGATTGAACATTCCGAAGGGGATGCTGCCGCCAACGCCCGGATTCGCAGCCAGTACGTGGGGCTGGTACAGGGCAGCGCATTAGCCCCCCTGAGCAAAGCTGATTTTCTGGATTTTTTGAATCAGCTTCCCGCACAGACCCTTTCCAAAGCCGATGCCAAATCCATGCTTACCGAAGTGCTGTCGGATGTCCCCGCCGACCAGATTGAAGCCCTGATTGATGCGACCCCGCGTGATCCGATTCTCTGGTCGGATGTATTGATGACCGCGCGGATTCTGGAATATGGGGAGGTACAGCTTAGTGCAGCCTCCGTTACCAATATGTTCACGATGCTGGGGCTGGAAGAATATTTAGGTTTCCTGCCGACTCCGCCCGGCAACCCCGGCCCCAATGCCCTGTTTAATCAGGGGGTGTATCAGCGCGGCGGTATGACATTGGTCGCGCTGCGGGCAAAAGTCGGGGATGATACGTTTTTTGACATCCTCCGCACCTACCACGAGCGTTTTAAATATGGCAACGTGACAACGGAAGATTTTATCGGGGTGGCAGAAGAACTCAGTGGGCTGGAACTGGATGACTTTTTCCAGACCTGGCTGTATGACGAAAACATACCGGATATTCCCGAACTCGACCTGTTCAGGGAAGAGTTTCTGCCGTCGTAAGCCATTCGCACAGGCGGGAGTCAATGGCATCCCGCACCTGACGAAATGCCATTAGCTGTTCCGCCTCGCTGCCTGCAACGGCGGCGGGGTCTGGAAAACTCCAGTGAATCCGTTCGGCTTTGCCGGGAAACACCGGACACGTTTCCGCCGCATGGTCACAAACTGTAATCACCTTATCAAACGCGGTGTGCAGATATTCATTCAAATGCTTGGAGCGCTGGCCGGAAATATCAATGCCGCGCTCCTGCATGACTCGAATCGCCAGAGGGTTAACTACGGAGGGCTGGCTGCCCGCGCTGAATACCTCCATCCCGTCACCTGCCAGATTTCGCAGCAGCCCTTCGGCCATTTGTGAACGGGCAGAGTTGGCAGTACACAGAATTAAAACCTTTATGGCTTCCATTATATGAATACGTTAAACAGGTATCCGGTGAAAATAATGCCTGTGGTCAGCACAGCAACATACGCTGCAATCAGGCGCGGTTTTAAAACTCGTCGCAGGATAATCAGTTCGGGCAGACTTAGCCCGACGACAGACATCATAAACGCCAGTACCGTTCCAGTAGCCACCCCTTTATCCACCAGGACACTGACGACGGGCATGATTCCCGCCGCATTAGAATACATGGGAACACCAAGCAGCACTACCGCCGGAACTGTCCACCAGTCTCCCCGTCCCATCACTTCCGCTAGAAAATCATCCGGTACATACCCGTGAATCCCCGCACCTACGGCGATGCCAACCACGACAAACGGCCACACTTTGCTGACGATTTCACGGGTGCTGTCCAGCGCCTGCACAAAACGGTCATGCCAGGTCAGACGGGATTCCAGCCGTTGGGCAGAATGTTTAACTTTGACCTGATACACAAACGCTTCTACGTGCTGCTCCATATGCAGCCGCCCGATGATAATACCGGAAATAACCGCAATCAGGATGCCTGAACCCATATACAGCAGCCCGACTTTCCAGCCAAACATGCCAAAAAGCATCACCAGGGCCACCTCGTTCACCATCGGGGCAGTCACCAGAAACGAAAACGTCACACCCAGCGGCACGCCCGATTCAACGAATCCGATAAACAGTGGCACGGCGGAACACGAACAAAAGGGGGTAATGACGCCCAGCAGGGACGCCAGCACATTACCAACACCTTCCCGTTTCCCTCCCAGCCAGCGTTTGGTTTGTTCCGGCGTGATAAACGTTCGCAGCAGGGTAATCAAAAAAATCATGCCCGACAGCAGCAGCAGAATCTTCGGCACATCATAGAAGAAAAAATTCACCGAACTGCCCAGATGGGACTCTTTATCCAGCCCCAGCACTGTTTCCGTCACAAAATCGGCGAAGGGGTGCAGGCTGCGGTAGGCCAGCCACCACACGATAGCGGCTGCCCCCACCCACCCAAAAGCGCGTTTTTCCTCATGAGATAGCGAGATAACCGCCATGTTCAACCTGCTTTTTGCAGCCATTCTTTAATCTGGCTGCGGCGCGGGATACGTCCGGCGGAAACCACTTCGTTGTTGACCACTAGCGCGGGCGTTTGCATCACCCCATATGCCATAATCTCCGCGTATTCGGTGACTTTGCTGAGTTCAAATTCAACCCCCAGTTCTTCCAGTACGGCGCGGGTTTCCGCTTCCAGGCGTTTGCAATTGGGGCAGCCCGACCCCAGGACTTTAACTTCTAACATATGGATTCCTTTCTGTGCCGTCACGAGTCACAGTAAGGGCAGGGGCAGCCCGGCAAAACCGTGTGCCTCTGTTCCCCCACTTCCCCGCATATCACTTCCAGCAGGGCAGCCACCCGTGCATCGGTCAGGCGGTAATACACCCGCAGCCCTTCTTTGCGGCTTTCGACCAGCCCCGCCTCGCGCAGCATCATCAACTGCTGCGAGACATAGGCCTGACGCTGTTCCAGCGCGTTCTCGATGTGACAAACGCACAGTTCGCCGCGCCGCAGCATATCCAGGATCTGAAGCCGCACCGGATGTGCCAGCGCTTTCAGAATGAAACTCAGGGTATCGTAATCGGCAGTCATCACATTCAATTCTTTGAATATAGAATATCGTGCTTAAAGGACGGCCAGTAGTGCCGAATGTAAGCATCTGGCAGTGGCAGCTTTCATGTAAACAGGGCGATGGTGGACTCAACGGCGGTAACAATGTGCTGCGGCTGACGGGGTTTTTCCATAAACCAGACAAAATGATCGTCGGTCAGGTCATCGTCGCGCTGAATACTGCTCACCAGAATCACAGGCAGGTCGGCAAATTCGGGCTTATCCCGTAAATGGTGCAGCCAGGTCAGGCCGTTCTGGTCGGGCAGGTCATAATCCAGCACAATCGCATCCACTTCAATGCCAGTCAGCACCAGAGAGGCTTCGCGGGTGCTGGAGGCCAGCACGACGTTATACCCTGCATTTTCTAAAAGTGCCTGATAAAGCTGTGCGGTGAGTAAATCATCATCAATAATAAGCAAACTGTTTGTTCCAGGCATAAAATTCCTCAAAACCGCGTATTAGAGTTCTATCTGAAAACCGCTTGTGTTTCCAACCCTATGTTAGAATGGTTACTATGATTATGCTACCGGATTTTCGCGTTCGTCAACGTGACTATTTACTCAATATCTCGCGGGCGCTGACCGAACAGCTTGACCTGTCGGAAGTGCTGCGCCGGATTCTGGAAGCCTCTGCCTCTATGCTGGCAGGGGAAATCGGAATCATTGTGCTGGATGACGAACACGAATCCCTGCGGATTCAGGCGGCGTTTGGCATCGAAGCCGACGACCTGAACGTGTTTAACGGCCTGCTGGAAGATTTACAAACGCGGGGTCTGGACTCCGCCCGTTTGAATTTACGCACCCGACAGATTGCTAAAAAACTGGATCGTCCCCTGCGGCAGGTGGTCGCCCTGCCGATGGTGATGAATCAAGAGCCATTGGGGTTAATTTTGGTGTTCCGCACTTTTACCAGTTCTGCGAACAGTGATGACCGCCAGATTTTACAGAGTTTTGCAGATCAGGCGGCGGTGGCGGTTCACAACGCCCGGTTGTATGCCGCCGTAACTAATGAAAAACAGCGCCTTTCGACTATTCTGGACCACAGCGCCGATGGCATCATGATTCTGGATGCCGATAGGGTGATTCAGCGTTTCAATCGGGCGCTCAGCCATATGACCGGATGGAAACCGGAACAGGTCATCGGGCGGCTGGATACGGATACATTACGCTGGATAGAACGTAAACCCGGCCCCACGCTGGATGAAATGCTCAAGGATAGCTGGCCGCGCGGCCAAATTCTGTATGTTGAAGGGGATATTGAACGGCTGGACGGGTCAAAAATCAGCATTGGCATGACTTATGCCCGTATCAACGACGAAAACGGCCATCCTATGAGCATTGTCGCCAATGTGCGCGACATTAGTAATTTCCGCAAAGCCGACGAGATGAAAAACATTTTTATTTCGGTCATCTCCCATGAGCTTAAAACCCCTGTCGCGCTGATTAAAGGTTATGCGGAAACGCTGCGCCGCGAAGATGCTCACTGGGACAAAAACGCCTATCAGGAAGCGCTGACGGTCATCGCGGAAGAAGCGGACCGGCTTAAGGAACTGATTGATAACCTGCTGGCCGCCACCAAATTACAGGCCGAGGGCATGAAATTGAGTTTAAGCGACGTTCGGCTGGATAAACTGGTGGAACAGGCCGTAGAACGTTTTCGGACTCAAAGTGACGTTCATACCCTGGAACTGGATTTTCCGGCTAGGTTCCCCTGTGTGCTGGCGGACGAAACCCGTCTGCGGCAGGTGGTGGATAACCTGCTGTCCAACGCGATTAAATACTCCCCGAAAGGCGGCACGGTTCGCGTTCGGGGCGAAGTTACACCCGATCAGGTAAAAATTTCGGTTTCCGATGAAGGCGTAGGGATTCGTCCCGATAAATTAGAACGGGTTTTTG
>CAZKZS010000238.1:0-7943 GCA_964557285.1 uncultured Anaerolineae bacterium
CTTCAGGAAGAAATTCAATCCCGCATTGTGCGCCTGATGTACCGCATCCGGATTGCTCAGCAGCAGGCACAGCAGGTACAAAATATCCGGGCAGAACATCCGGCCAGTGGCAACGGCAGCAGCGCCCGCGAAAAACCCGAACCCGTCCGCGCCAGCGCCAAAGATAAATTAGGCCGTAACGATCTCTGCTGGTGCGGCAGTGGCAAAAAATATAAACACTGCCATCTGAAACAGGATCAGGAAGAACGCGAACAACTCATGGGCGCCGGACGCAAAAGCAGCGGGCGGCGTTAGAAAATTCAAAGGCGGTTTATCTCGAACCGCCTTTTTCGTTATAATCCCCTTCAAGAACGTAGGATACAGCAGGTTGGCCTTTCAAGTAACGGATGTTGTTGACCGAAAAAGTGATCTGTGGCGCACGCTTCATGCCCTGCCCAAAATAGAACTGCACCGCCATCTGGAAGGCTCAATCCGGCTGGAAACCCTGGTTGACGTGGCTCGCGCCTATGAAATTGCCCTGCCCTCCTATGAACCGGAAGGGTTACGCCCCTATGTGCAGGTAACAGCACAGGACGCGCCCGATGTCATCACCTTTTTGAGTAAGTTTGATGTGCTACGCCGCTTTTTTTGCTCGCCAGAAGTGATTCAGCGAGTCGTGAGAGAATGTATAGAAGATGCCGCCGACGACCAGATTCGGTACATGGAACTTCGTTTCACGCCAAACGCGCTGGCAAAAGCCAGAGGGTTTGACCTGAAAGAGGTGGTGAGTTGGGTCTGCGAAACAGTTAGAGAAGCCGAAAAAGCAAACAACATTCGGGTGAATTTAATTATTTCCATGAATCGCCATGAAAGCCTGGAAATTGGTGAAAAAACCTTTGAGGCAGCGCTGGCCTATCGAGAACAGGGCGTGGTGGCGCTGGATTTAGCGGGCAAAGAACCGGGGTTTCCTGCCCGTCCTTTTGGGCCGCTGTTTCGGGAAGCAAAACGGGCTGGCATGGGCATTACCATTCATGCCAGCGAGTGGGAAGGGCCAGAAAATGTGCGGGATGCCATTGAAAACCTGCGTACAGACCGTATCGGTCACGGCGTGCGTTCGGTAGAACATTCGGAAATTGTCAAACTGGTGCGCGAAAAGCGGGTTGCTTTTGAAGTTTGCCCCACCAGCAATATTCAAACCGGAGTTGTGGGCTACCTGGGGCATCATCCCGTGCTGGATTTACACTATCTGGATGTCCCTATCACGATTAACACCGACGACCCCGCTATTCACGGCATTACCCTGACGGATGAGTACGCGCTGGCGGTACAGGGGCTAGGTTTAAGTTTGCACGACCTTCATCGGATTATTATTCGGGCGGCGGAAGTTTCATTTTTGCCGCCTGACGAACGTGAACAGTTAATCAACAGCCTGAAACGGGAACTGGGAACCAGCCAGTATCGCGGATTGTGGCATTAGGGAGCAGTATTTTGTTTCAAATTGGCGAGATTGAAATCCATATTATCAATGATGGGCGGGTGATGGTGGATGGCGGTGGGCCGTTTGGTCTGGTGCCGCGCAAACTCTGGAGTCGCTATTTAAAACCCACTGAAGATAACCTTGTACCAATGGATTTAAACTGCCTGCTGGTCAAAACAGGCGGCAAAAATATTCTGGTGGATACCGGATTGGGCAGCAAATTGGATAAACGCTCTATCGACTTCTGGCAGCTCACCCGCCCACACGGGAGTCTATTGGATGGGCTGGCAAAGATGAGTTTAACCGCCGCCGATATTGACCTGGTAATTGATACCCATCTGCACGCTGACCACTGTTCGGGAAATACCTTTTTCTCGCCTGAAATGGAAATCCTCCCTACCTTTCCCAATGCAAAGTATGTGGTACAGCGCCGTGAATATGAGGATGCCATGCACCCCAACGAACGCACCCGCGCCACCTATTATCCGATGAACTATGAAACCCTGGTTGCTTCCGGCCAGATGGAACTTTTAGAGGGGGACACAGAAATCCTACCGGGGATTCGAGGCGTGGTCACGCCGGGGCATACCCCGGGACACATGAGCGTGTTATTTGAATCGGGCGGGAAAGCGGCCTTTTTCCTGTGCGATTTAGCTTCCTTCATGGTCAATTTTGAACGGTTGGGCTGGATGACCGCATATGATGTTGAGCCGCTTGTGACCCTGGAATCTAAACGCTACTGGCAGCAGTGGGCGCTTGAAACCCATGCCCTCCTGATTTCCGCCCATGATACCCTTGTTCCGGCGGGGCGGCTGCATCTGGATGAAAAAAGCGGCGCTTTAAAAGTGAGGCCAGAACTTACCTGATTTTCAGACGGTTTTAATGCGCGGGTGTTACCCTGTGAAAAAACAAGGGGAAATACCGCACATGGGTTTTCGATTCCGCAAACGTATTAAAATTTTGCCCGGGGTATATCTCAATCTCAGCAAATCGGGGTTTTCGGTCAGTCTGGGGGCGGCAGGCGCGACCCTGAATCTGGGTCGACATGGGTCGGAAACTTCTTCCCGTCTGACGTTTAATTTGCCCGGCGCGGGCATTTATTACGAAAAAAGAGGGCTTCTGGAAGGAGATAAAAAGTCCTCCGCAGAAGATAAACCTGCTGCTTCTCCTGAACCTGAAACCCTACCAGAAGAAATCGTCACCGCGTCTAAACTCGACCTCTCCTTTCTTGACCGTCTGATGATGCCGGGGGCGGAAGCCGCGTTCGTCGATGGGCTGCGGCTGCTTAACGAAGGGGATGAACAGGGAGCGCTAGATAAACTGCGCGGGGCGGTTTCGATTGCTGACGGGGCGATTCTGGCAGGGCTGCTGGCCTATTATGAAGGCCGATATGATGAAGCGCTGCAATATGCACTTGCAGCAAAGGAAAAAGCGGCTGAATTGGGCTTACAATTTGCAAAATATGGCCTTGATATTCAGCTTGTCCTGCCCATTACCGAAGAAATGACGGCGCATGTTCGCCCCGATATGGAAGGGGTAATGATGCTGCTGGCAAACATCTACAAAGAATTGGGACGGGATATGGATACGCTGGCGATGCTTCACGGGCTGCACACCCGCTTCCCCAATGATTTAGTGGTGCGCTTGTCGCTGGTGGAGCTTTTATTTGACCATGCCTCCCCTGACCTGTATCGAAAAATTCTGGAACTGACGGATGGCATTGAAAATGAGTCGGCGGTTCATGCCGCCCTTCTGCTTTACCGGGGTATGACGATGCGACGGTTGGGGATGCCCGAAGTTGCCAGAGATATTCTGACTCAGGCGTTGCGCCGTACCAAAGACCGTCCGGAAGATTTGCTTCTGGCGTTACGCTATGAACGGGCGCTGGCCTATGAGGACATGGGCAAAAAGGCCAAAGCAGAGGAAGAACTGAAAAAAATCTTTGCGACCCATTCTACCTATGAAGATGTGGCTCAGCGATTAGGGGTGGCGGCCAGCGTATAAATCCGACTAAAGTCGGCTTACGGTTTTTGAAACCCATGCTATGCTTGAGAGAAACATAGGAAGCAGCGCATGGGTTTTCGTTTTCGTAAAAGTATCAAAATTTTCCCTGGCGTGCGGATTAATCTGAGTAAATCCGGGCCGTCCCTGTCTTTGGGTGGACGCGGCGCAACGTTTAATGTTGGTGGGCGTGGCACCCGGCTGACACTCGGCGTTCCCGGTACAGGCATTTATTACACCACACAAAAATCGCTCTCTAAAAAAGGCGAGGGCAGCAAAGAAGAAAAACTCGACCTGGGTTTTTTTGATAAGCTGACTCTTTCCGGCGCGGAAAAAGCCTTTGTAGAAGGAGTACAGGCGCTTGCTGAGGGAAATGATACCGCAGCACTGGATAAATTGAAGGAAGCTGCTTCCCTGCCAGACGGTGCATTTTTTGCCGGATTTATCGCACTCCATCAGAATCAGCTTGAGGACGCGCTGAAATTTATGCTCCTGGCACAAAAAAATCAGGACGAATTGGGGAAACTGTTTGAAAAATACGAACTGGCTGCTGATTTGAATCTGCCCATTACGGAAGAAATCACGGCGCATATTCGGCCAGACGCTGCCGGAGTTGCGCTGGTACTGGCCGAAATTTATCAGGCCAGGGGACGCGAACAGGATGCCCTGAGTACCCTGCAACAGCTTTATCAGCAAAACCCGGAAGATGTGATAGTACGGCTTTCGATAGCGGAACTGCTGCTGCCAGCCATCAGCGAATCGGATACCTGCCAGCGCCTTTTAAAACTGGCGGAAGGCATCGAAAACGAAACCGAAATCCATGCAGCACTGCTGCTCTACCGTGCGATGGCGCTGCGGGGGTTGGGCATGGTAGAAGCCGCCAAAGAGGTGCTGACGGCTGCCCTGCGCCGCAAAAAAGACCGTTCAAAGGAACTACTCTTAGCGCTGCGGTATGAGCTTGCCCTGTGCCACGAAAATTTAGGCAAACCTGACGCCGCCCGCAAAGAATTTCAGGGCATTTTTGCCGAATCACCGGATTATGAGGATGTAGCCGCCCGACTTGGGGTATAAAAAACTGCCCCATTTTGTCGGGGCAGTCTGTATTTTAGCACTTGCTAAAGCCGCAGGAATAACACTTCTGGCAGCCTTCCTCATACACCAGCGTAGCAGAGCCACATTCCGGACAGAGGTCGCCAAGCGGTGGGCGGTTGTGTTTGCTGCTGCCATTGGATTTGATTTCCGGCAGCAGGGGTTTTTGTAACGGCGCGTTCGGTGGTGTTGATTTTTCTTCAGCCTCCCGCATGGCTTCTTCTCTTTCCAGGAGATATTCCTCAAATACCTGTGCCAGTCCATCCGGCAAACTGCGAACCCGATTCGGGCCAAAACCAAGTGACGTATCGCCGCCGATGCCGCGCAGTTGGCGGGCGATTTCTTGCAGGCGTTTGTTGGGACTTACAGGCGAAACCAGCCGCAGCAGATAGGACACAAGCCGGCCTGTGGCTTCCGCGATTGCCATGACCTCCGAACCTACCTTGCCCGTGTGGATAAATACCTCAAAGGGATGGCCGGGGCCTTCGCCATTTTCATTGATGGTCACATACGTAGTTCCGGCAGGGGTTTCTATCCGGTAAGTTTGGCCGGAAAGGTGGCGCGGACGGGGTTTTTTATCCTCGTTAAACATCCGCGCCTGTTCCAGTTTGGGCGGTTCGGCGAGAAGTGCTTCCTGTTCCTTTTGTTTTTTCTTTTCGAGTGTTTCTTTGGTTTCCAGCACCACCTTTTCGCGGCTGCCTGTCACGTAAACGGTCAGTCCCTTGCATCCCAGTTTCCAGCCGAGCATATACGCCTGTGCAACGTCTTCTAATAGAGCAGTATGTGGCATATTAATAGTTTTAGATAACGCATTGTCAACAAAGGCTTGCATTGCCGCCTGCATCCAGATATGTTCCTCAGCCGTGATGTCACTGGCGACCACAAAGGTGTTACGGATATGTTCTGGTACTTCGGGAATATTCTGGCACGTTCCACTGAGATTGACTTTTTCCACAATGGCCTTAATTTGCGCTTCAGAAAGGTCGGCCTGCCGCAGCGCCTTTTCAAACAGGGGACTGGTATATTGCAGGGGGATACGGTCATCGCTGTTGCCTGCATTGTTGACCACATAGCGAATATAGGCCAGCGCAAACACAGGTTCACAGCCGTATCCTTCGCAGCCGCTTACAGTAGAGATAGTCCCCGTAGGCGCTACTGTTGTCTGAGCGCCATTGCGGATACCGTATTTTTTCAGGTCGCGCTCGATTTTTTTCCAGTCCAGTTTGGGGCGTCCCCAGTCGGTCACATGCGGCACAAGCGGCTGTGGGGCCGTCCATTGCAGGGCTTTGGGGTCGTAGCGGCTACCTTCAATGGCAAGGAAGGGGCTGTATTCTTTAGCCAGTTCAATACTGGTTTTCATGCAGTGGTAGCGCACAAACTCCATAATCTGGCTGGCAAATTCCTGCCCTTCTTTTGAGCCGTAACGCACGCCTACCGCATACATCAAATCGCCCAGCCCCATAATTCCCAGCCCGATGCGTCGCACCCGTTCCGCCGCTTCTTTCAACTGCGGAACAGCAGGTACATAGGCGTTAGCAGTGATTACATGGTCGAGAAAGCGGGTCGAAAGTTCCACCGACTCGCGCAGTTTTTCCCAATCGACCTTTCCATTCTCTGTATAGTGCTGCGCCAGATTGACACTACCCAGGCAGCAGTTTTCATAATCTCCTAAAAATTGCTCTCCACATCCAACACTTACATATCCATTCGTAATCCATGTATCGCTACGTGGTTCATATAAATCGTAGACTTTTTCCACTCCTGCTGGCTCGATTTTTGTAATTTGTGCTGCCCAATTTCCTCCAATGAAATTGCAACGCAGCACAGCTTCTTCTATACGATACTGTTTCTGAGGGTGACTCAATTGAATCTGACGGAAAAAACGCCCAAAACTGTCACCTGCAATAATGACATCATACTTTGGACGATCATTTCGTATTTCACGCCCTTCTATGGCATGTTTTTTACGTTTGGACATATGGATACGTCCATGAATACCAAACATTAATAGAATCCGCCGAACCTGATTAGCAAGAACCTCACTGGAAGTGTGAAAACGAATCAGAGGATGATTGGATGATAAGTCAACACTTCCATGAGTGCTAAATAAGCCATCAATCAAGCCCGTAAGGAATTCACGATTGCTGTTAATGTAACATTCAGGGATTGTCTTTTCGGGACCGCGTGCAGGTTCAAGAGGGAGTGAACGCACCCATGATGCCACAACACGCCCTGGTTTTGAATCCATCAGCATTGCGTGGCTGCCCTTAGTTACATAGGGGTAAAATTCAGTTGTGTCAATTTTTGCGAACGCTTCTTCGAGAACTTTATTCCATTCCATTTCATCAACGTGTGTGCTAATGCGAACCACATTTTTGGACAGCATGTGCGGAGTATAACAACCATCTCCAACCAGTACGCCAACCAAAAAACCATAGTCTCTGTCTGGTAGGTCTACACTTCCCTGAGGGACAGGATTGTTAGGGATAGCTGTTTCAAAAACCCGTATCCAATCGCCCTCTTTAATTTCATCAAGGCGTCGCTTAGCAAAAAATTTCGTTTTTGAGTTTCGCACATGGAATTGATGAGCAGCCGTTACCCGTACTTTCCCTCCATCGGAAAAGTGAACATCGTAAACTGGCACAGCTTCATGCACTTCAATGGTGGCTACTCTGCCAGTTCCTAGCACAGTGCAAATCTCATCCCCTTCTTTAAATTCATCGGCACGTTTCCAACCGGAAGGGGTGGCTACCAGCGTATCCCCTGTAACACACGGATTCGTGCTTTCCAGTTCGTACAGGTGCGGCACAGGATTTTCCCGATTGGCGGCATCCAGAAACAGGACCCCGGGTTCACCGTTGTGATGGGCATATTCAACAATCATGTCAAAAATTTCACGGGCGCGAACAGTTTCCCAGACGGCCCCATCCTGCGGATTAATGAGGTCATAGGTGGTATCTTCTTCAACAGCCTTCATGAAGGCATCAGTAATGCCCACGCTGATGTTGAAGTTTTCAATAGCCCCCTCTACGGCCTTACACTTAATGAAATCTCTTATATCTGGATGATCAATACGCAGTACAGACATATTAGCTCCACGCCTACTCCCGCCCTGCGCGATTTCGCCAAAAGCCTGGTCGTACACGCGGAGGAATCCGACCGGACCGGTGGCTGCTCCATTGGAGGACTTGACCACTGCACCGCGTGGACGCAGCCGACTGAAGGCAAAGCCATTGCCACCGCCCGTCTGCTGAATCAGGGCTGCGTTACGGAGTGTCTGGAAAATGCCGTCAGGGTGGCGTCCCATATCATCTTCAATGGGCAATACAAAACAGTTATGAACGACCACCCCTTCCGTAACATAGGAATGGTCTTCATCAACTTCGCAGTTGTAGAC
>CAZKZS010000239.1:0-7913 GCA_964557285.1 uncultured Anaerolineae bacterium
GTCAAAACGTCCAGGACGCAGCAGCGCCGGGTCGAGAATATCAGGACGGTTGGTTGCCGCAATGATGATAATATTTGTATCGGTATCAAATCCGTCCATTTCCACAAGAATCTGATTCAGGGTTTGTTCACGTTCGTCATGACTCCCGCCCAGGCCTGAACCACGATGACGACCTACCGCGTCAATTTCGTCCACAAAAATGATACAGGGGCTGTGACGTTTGGCCTGGTCAAACAGGTCACGCACACGGCTTGCACCAACCCCAACGAACATTTCAACAAATTCCGAACCGGAAATGCTGAAGAACGGTACGCCAGCTTCACCAGAAACAGCTTTTGCCAGCAGCGTTTTGCCTGTACCAGGACTGCCCACCAGCAGCACGCCTTTGGGAATCCGCGCTCCCAACTGGATAAACTTATCCGGCTCTTTCAGGAATTCAACCACTTCGCGCAGTTCTTCTTTGGCTTCATCTGCCCCCGCTACGTCATCAAACGTCACCGTTGGATGGTCGCCTGTGAACATACGGGCGCGGCTGCGTCCAAACTGCATGGCCTGATTGTTGCTGCCCTGCGCCTGACGCACCATAAAATAGATGAAACCCGCAATCAGAATCAGCGGCAAAAGCGCGGTTAAAATCCCAAAGAGACCAAACAGGTTACTGGGCTGTTTGTAGACAAAATCGATGGTTTTCAGCCGTTCGGGATTAGCGCCGTGTGCTTCCAGCACTTCAGGAACATTCGCGGCGTTGTCGTTGAGTCGAGTTTCTCTCTGCGTGTTGTCCTCATAAACAACGGTGAGTTTATTTTCATCCACTTCAATAGTGTCCACTCTGCCGCCGTTAATATCCTCCACCAGAGGTTTGATGGAAATGTTTTCTGAGGCTGTTCCATTGGCAATGGTAAACAATAGAATCCCCAGCCCCACCACCACCAGCAGTGAAATGAGGACATTCTTGTATCTTGAATTATTCAATGATCGACCTCCATAATCTGGTCTGTTCCTGTGCGAGGGAAAAACACAGGACTTACGCCTATGTGTTCATTATACGATAGGGTGATACGGCTACCAAGACGGAGCGTAGAGTTCTAAGACTCTTCATACAAAAGCGGAGTTTTACCCGTAATAGACCTGAAAAACAATCACCCATAGGATAATTAGCCCGATAATCGCCAGAAATGCGATAAATCCGAGCGCAATAGTGACCATATCAAGCTGCGGCGGGTCAACCGGTGTGTAATAACCGGTATCCCGTAGAAATTCGGGACGTGTTCCCTGCGTGCTTTGCGGGGGAACAGGAGGAGGGGCGTAATACCCGTGCGGCTGCGTGGGCGGGACAGGCGGCGGGGTGTCTCCGGTTTGTGGACGGGCAAACCGCGCTTCCTGTTCAGGAATCACCCGGTGGGTAACAACGGCTTCTGGCAGTTTCACTGCCGCCGATTTGTTATCCGTTTTATTCATCCCCTGGTCGCGGTAGCTTTCCAGAATCCGCCCCAACTGGTCGGCCATCCGATAGCGGGCTGAGGGTTCTTTAGACAGCACTTTCTGGATAATTTTATCCAGCGCTTCTGGTAATTGGGGATTAAAATCCATCAGATGCGGCGGCGGTTCTTTAATATGGGCTAACGCCAGTTCCTGCTGGTCGCCCCCCACAAACGGCAGCCGTCCGGTCAGCATTTCAAACAGCACAATGCCTATCGAATAAACATCAGAGGCGGGAGTCGGATAGCGCCCCTGTGCCTGTTCCGGCGAAAAATAGTGCGGGCTGCCCCAGACCACTTTGAGCCGTTCCCCCGGATTCGTGGCCGCCAGCGCCTGGGCAATCCCAAAATCCGTCACTTTGATGTTGTCCTGATCCACCAGCAGAATATTCTGAGGTTTGACATCGGCATGTACCAGTCCGGCACGGTGAGCATACCCGATGCCCGCGCTGATTTTGATCGCAATATCCAGCGACCGGTCAAGCGTAAAAGGAGCTTCAGCCCGAATAATTTTTTTCAGGTCATGCCCTTCAATAAGTTCCATCACAATATAATGAATATTGCCATCCTGCCCCACATCATGCACGGTGACAATATTCGGGTGCTGCAAATTCGCCACATTTCGGGCTTCCTGCCGGAAACGGGCTAAAAAAGTCGGGTCATCGGTCAGGCTGGCACGCAGCACCTTCACCGCCACATGACGCCCCAGCGCCAGGTCGAGCGCTCTGTAAATCACAGACATGCCCCCCGACCCCTGCTGTGAGAGCAGTTGATAGCGGTTGTTTAAGATTTTGGTTGCCGACTCCATGCGACGTGCCTTTACCGTAAGTTAGTCTTTTTGAGGAATGATAGTCACACGGCGGAACTTGCCTTCGCCCTGGCTGCGGGTAGTGACATCATTACGGTTGCGGAGTGCCATATGGATAATGCGGCGTTCATGGGCAGGCATGGGTTTCAGTTTCATCACCCGATTGTGGTCAACCGCCTGGTCTGCCATCTGGTGAGCGATTTTGTGCAGACGGTCAATCCGTTTAGCTTTATACCCGTCCACATCCACCGTAAAATCAGCGCGTTTTTGCAGATTCCGGCTGGCAATCAGGCGGGTAATATATTGCAGCGCCGCCAGCGTATTGCCGCGCCGCCCGATGAGGGTGCTTAATTCATCCCCATGAATATGCAGTACATAGGTTGGCGTTTCTTCTTTGGAGTGTTCGGTCGCCTCAATTTCAACGTCCGCATCCACTTCCATAAACCGCAGGATTGTTTCCAGCGTTTCTTTACCCGCCTTTAACTCCTCTGTCCATTCCGCCTCATCCAGGGGCGTGACGTTCGGAGAGGCATATCCTTCATCCTCGTCCTCAAATTCAAAATCATCCTCGTCCTCCTCTTTGACCGGAGGCCGATAGACAGGCTGCTTTTTCGGCGGTGATTCTTTTTTAATCGTGCTTGCAGCCATTTCAGAATAAGGACGGGCAGCCGTCGTCAGGCGTACCCGTGCAAATTTAGAACCCAGCCCCAGGATGCCCCGACTCGGTTCTTCTAATATTTCTACAATCACGCTCTCGCGGGAAACATCCAGTTGTTTTAAACCCGCCTCAATTGCTTCCTCAATATCCGGGGCGGTTGTCTCTACTGAGCGCGTTTCACTCATGACTTATCCCTCTATTTCGCTTTTGTTGCCTTCGCTCGTTTTGCTTTTGCCATCGCCTGGTGAACATGCTGCGAACGTTTTTCCCCCGGCTCAAGCAGACTCATGGCTGGCTGCGGACGGCCTTTTTTCGTATCTGTAATGCCAGGCTTACGTCGGCGTCCGCTTTCCTCCTCAACATACTCACTTTCTTCGTCTTCCGCAATAGCTTCCCGACCAATCAAACGCCGGAAATCCGCTTTTCCCATGAACGCCTGCTGCACAACCCCAATGATATTGGAAATCACAAAGTAGACCGCAATACCGGAAGAATATGTCAGCGCGAAAAATCCCAGCATAAACGGCATAATCGTTGTCATCTGGCGCGTCATAGCGGCGGCCTGGTCTGCCGGATCGTCTGAACGTTCGTTGTTCTTTTTCTTGGGCATGGGCGGAGTCAGCAGTTTTTGCTGTAACCACGTCGTAATCACCACCAGCACGGGCAGCACCAGATACGGGTCAGGCACAGCCAGATTCATCCACAAAAATTGCCCATTGAGCGGAAGCAGATGATCCAGTCCCGGGATGAGAATCCGGTCATTCAGATGCAGCAGTTCACCCGGGTTCAACGCCAGCGTCCCGATAATCGCCCGCCACAGCGCCAGGAAAATCGGAATCTGGATGAAGGCAGGCAAACACCCCGCCAGAGGATTCACCCCATGTTCGCGGTACAGTTCTAGCTGCTTCTGCGCCAGCGATTCGCGGTCATTTTTGTATTTTTCTTGTAATTCCTTCAACTGGGGTTGAATTTCCTGCATGGCCTTCAGCGAACGCTGCTGCTTAAGCGTCATCGGCAGAATCAACATCCGAATCGTCACCGTGAACGCCACAATCGCCCAGAACACATTTTGTCCCAGCACCGAATAAAAGAGCAGCAGCATCGTGCTGAATGGATTAATCAACAAATCTAACATGGGCTAGTCCTCGTGTTTGTAACTCCAGCGTTCGTTGCCGTTGTCCAGCCGCAGCGCTACGACCAGTTCATCTTTGTTTTCCGTACCCGTCACGAGCAGCATTTCTTCTTCCCCCTCAAGCGTAATCAGGTCGCTCAGGGTTTTGTCCTCCATTTCACGCGCCCACTCGTCTTTGCCATCTTCACGCCGTACCGCGTAAATGGTCCGGTCATCCGACCCCACCACGACCAAATCTTCGGTCACAAGCGGCTTCGCCCGCAGCTTTCCTTTGGCGACCTGTTCCGACCAGACCTGCTCAAATTGGCCGTCCTCAAAAGTTACGGCGTAGAGATAACCTTTGACATCCCCAAAGTAAAGGATATTGTCATACAGCGCCGGTCCTTCCCAGACCCATCCTTTGGTTTTGTACTCATCAAGAATGTCGCCATTTTCCGCGCTAACGGCCAGCATTTTTGAGCCGAACGTTCCTACAAACAGGATACCGCGTTCCGCATCATAGGTCGGCTGTCCGGCGGCAGCCCCTTTTAAATCGGTTTTCCAGAGGATTTCCGCATCATCTGCATCGTCGATTTTATCAACCGTATCTTCCAGGTCGATTTCAGATACATCCAGTGCATAGAGATGATGGTCAAGGCTGGCGACAAACAGCGTGGCTGGCTGGTCGTCGGTAGCCGCAACATAAATAGGCTGCGACCACACCGCCCGGTCAGAATCCAGTTTCCAGTTCAGCAGTTTGCCCGTTTCTTTATGAA
The DNA here is from genome assembly GCA_964557285.1 of uncultured Anaerolineae bacterium. Taxonomy (GTDB): domain Bacteria; phylum Chloroflexota; class Anaerolineae; order Aggregatilineales; family J027; genus SB15. Next base: position 4,832 of record CAZKZS010000239.1, read on the forward strand.
GTGCAAATACCCCAATTTCATCCGGCACAAACAGGATATTTTCCGCAATCGCAATCGGGGCAATCACCCGGTCGGTTGAGCCGCCAAAGTTGGCGATGCCAAACAATTTTGTGCCTTCTACCTTACGCGACCAGATTTCTTTGCCCGTTTCGCGGTTAACAGCGTATACACTTCCCTTGTAATCGCCTACATAAACCGTGCCGTTGTCCACCACCGGCGGCGCGTAAAACATCGCCTCCCGGTCATCTTTTTCGGGGAATGTCCACACCCGTTTACCGTTGGCATCCAGTTTAGCGATAAATCGCTCGTAAGCCACAAAAATTTCCCCATCATCGGTTTTGCTGATGCCCGGCCAGGGATTTTCCTGAGAACAGGCAGCCAGCAGCAGGACCAATAGCAACAGCACCAGCAGATATAATTTTTTCACGTCGTTAACGTCGCTCCTTCGGCGGCACAGGATCGTAACCGCTTGGCCCCAGAGGGTGACAGCGTGCAATACGCTTCAGACCAAGCCATGACCCTTTGACCACGCCGTGTATTTGGATGGCTTCATAGGTGTAATGAGAACAGGTCGGGTCATACCGACAACTGGAAGGAAAAAGTTTAGACAGGGTGCGCTGGTAAAAGCGAATCAGCCCAAGAACAACCGCTTTCATGATGATTTTTTTGCCAATCCTGCACGCTGCATCACTTCAAGAAGCGCCTGTCTTAATTCCCCATAAGAAAGGGAAAGACTCGGTAAGCGGGCGATGATAACCACATCATAACCGGGTTTCATCTCTGGATGGATGGCACGCACCGCCTCACGCAGCCTGCGCCGCAGACGGTTACGCACCACCGCTTTACCGAGTCGTTTACTCACAATAAATCCGTAGCGGTTATGGGCAAGTCCATTCACTACCGCACTCATGACCACTGCTGTATGCTGCCAACGGCGGCCTTTTTCACGCACATGCAGAAAATCAGCACGCCGCCGCAGGCGTAGGTGCTGCTGCAAACGTTAGGCGTTCCAGTTGACTTTTTTGACGTGGTTGCGCTTCACCGTCAGCTGATGCCGCCCTTTGGCGCGGCGGGCTTTTAAAACCTTCCGTCCACCTTTGGTGTGCATTCTCTGACGGAAACCATGCACACGCGCACGTCTCCGAATTTTGGGCTGCCAGGTTCTCTTAGGCATAATTGACCTTCCGGGGTACAAATTAAAACCGCGTCAACGCGGCAAACAGGGAAAGTATAACGGACAGAGGGAAGAACGGTCAAGCGTTTTTCAGACCGGCAACACAATGTTATAATGCTGTCATCTTATACTAACGAATGAATCATGACACGAACTATCGTTATTGCGAATCAAAAAGGTGGTATTGGCAAATCCACCACTGCCGCCAATTTGGGACGGGCGCTGTCGGAAAAAGGCCATCGGGTGCTGCTGGTTGACCTTGACCCGCAGGGCGGGGTGAGCGCGTCGCTGGGGGTCAATTCGTTTGAGGTCAAACGCAGCACCTACTCGCTGCTAATGTACCCGGATATTTCTCTGGTGAAGGTGCTGCGTCCGGTGGCAAACCTGATGGCGTTGGCGCCCGCCAGCATCGACCTGTCCAACGCGGAGATTATGCTGGCAACACAGCCTGACGGCCCGTTACGGCTGCGGCGAGCCTTAGAGCAGAATACCGTTCCCTTTGATTTTATCCTGATTGATACCCCGCCTACCCTGGGGTTATTAACGGTGAACGGTCTGGTGGCGGCGGAAGAACTGCTCATTCCGGTGCAGCCTCACTATCTGGCAATGCGCGGCGTTCGCAGTTTGCTGGATACCATGGACAGGCTGCGCCAGACCATGATGAATCGCAGTTTGCATCTGCTGGGGCTTTTTGCAACCATGCACCATCCAGACTCAGAGGCTTCTCAGGAAGCGATTGCCGAAATGCGTGAAGTCTTTGGGGAAAAGATGTTTTCAACCGTGATAGAATACGATGAACAGATTGCAGAAGCGCCGGCGGCGGGCGAATCGTTCCTTGATTACGCACCCGACCACCCCGCAGCCCAGGCGTTCCGGTCACTCGCGGAGGAAGTTTTAAATCATGGATGACAAATCAAAAAAAGCCTCCCTGCGAGGCCGGGGCCGTGAACTCATGCGCGGCCTGAATCCCAGAGCCGAAGATCAAACCCGCAAAAACGAGCAGGAATCGCCCTTTTTTGAGGATGAGGAGGCCGTCTTAAGCTGGATGGAAACCAGCCCCCCTCCCGAACCAGCCCCGCCCCAGATGGAAGAAGAAGTTTTTGCTGAACCTGACTTTGCTGAATTTTTTGCTGAAGCACCGGAGGCAGTTGAAGCGCCCAAAGCCCAGAGTCTGGATGAAATTTTTGCCGAACCCGACCCGCCCTTTGAAGAACTATTTGGCGACATGGTTTCTGTTGAGGACGCCGCCCGAAAAGTAGCAGTAGCCGACTCTGAAGAATATCGGCAGCCAGAAATCGCATCCGACTTTGATGAAGCGCTGGCGGCCATGGAAATGGAAGCAGAAACCGAGCCAGAAGAATTTGACTTAGAAGCACTGCTTACCAGCCATTCGGACGACCGGGCTGTAATGGGGCTGCCGTTGGGACTTTCAGAACGGCGGCAGGAGGACATCCCCGCCTGGTATCAGGAATCCACACAACCCGCCGTTGCACCGCCCGTCCTTGAACCCCTGGCATCCCCACACGAAGAAGCCATGCCTTCGCCCCTGCCCACCTCCGAACGGGATACCGCCTTCGGGATAGGGTCGCCCCAGGATGTGCTTGAAAGTCCGGTTGAAACCCCTATGCTGCTGATTCCAGAGGAAGAAAAGCCCCTGACACGTTCAGCCGATTTTGCGGAAGAAGTAGCGGACGAAACAGAAGCAATTCCCCCCATTGAAAACCAGATTCGTCCGGTGAGCCTGGCAGGAGAACGGGTAGAGCGTCCGGCAGTGGCAGAAATTACCCCGTCTGAACCCGAATATTTACCGGAATATGAGCAGCTTTTACCCACTGAAGAAATCCCCATGCAGGAATTTTGGGAGGCTTCTGAACCGGAGGAAGTCCTGATACCTGCCCCACAGGAAGA
>CAZKZS010000240.1:0-7887 GCA_964557285.1 uncultured Anaerolineae bacterium
CGTTTGTAGAAAATCGGGTGTACCAGGATGTGTTTTTTGTGCGGAAAGAACGGGATGCAATGCGGACATTTATCCCCTTTATGCTGCCCAATCCGCGCCGGATTAAACGGTTTGTGAATGTCTACCGAGTCATGCGTGACCTGGCCTTTCGGCGGCAAACGGATACGCTGACTCAGATTGAAAAGATTATCACCTGGCTGCTTATCACCGAACAGTGGCCGTATACCACTTGCATTATGATGTCACTGCTTGAAAATGATACTGCCGGACAGTATCCCGATGCTGTGACGTTGTACCAGGCTGCCCGCAAACGCCGGACCAAACAGACTCAGGACGCAGATGATGGTCTGTTAGCACAACTTATTTATCAGTATGGGCGACATTTATCCCGGCAGGATATTCTCGACTTTCAGCCGCTATCCATCAATTTGAACCTGACCCTTTGCCACGATTTAGGGGAAATCCCGCCTGAAGAAATTCAACAGGGCTGGTCAGGCACACAGCCCTTTTATGCTGGATAACCCTTTCAACCGCGCAAAATAGCTTTTATCGTTTGAAAGAGGATCTGGAAGTCTGTCCGCAGGGATTGTTTATCCAGATATTCTAAACTTAAGCGCATCTTTTCTGGATGAATCTTTTCCATGTAGTCCCTATCTGGATGGCTGCTGCCTTTTAAAATTTCTCCCTCATTGGCAAATTTTAACGAAGCATAATCGGTGATGCCAGGCCGAACCGACAGTACGCGCCGTTCTTCCTCCGTATATAAATCCACTGCCCACTGAACCTGGGGACGCGGCCCAACAAAACTCATCTCTCCCCGCAGCACATTAAACAGTTGGGGAAGTTCATCCAGTTTATAGTGCCGCAGCAATTTGCCAGCCCGGGTAATACGGGGGTCGTCGTCAGGGGTTGAAGAGGCTCCCATCTTATCCGCATCAACCACCATCGTGCGGAATTTCATCATTTTAAAAGGTTTTCCGTGCCATCCTACCCGCTTGCTCAGATAAAACACCGGCCCGGGGGAGTCCAATTTGATAAAAAGGGCAATCAGGATGAGAATAGGGGATAAAATGAGCAAGCCTGCCAATGCCAGCGTAAAATCAATCATCCGTTTGGGATACATCATCTTATAATCCTTTCTACGAGAAGAAGCCATGAACAGTTATTTTCTGGAATCAAGAGAGTTAAAAATATCCGCTTTTATTGGCCTGATAAGTGTGGCTTTTTCCCTCCTGTTTATAGAATTATTTTATCACTATAACAAAATCATGATTCCCATTTTACTCCTGCTGCTTTACTTAATTCTGTTTATCATAGTGACGCGCCTGTTTGCTAAAAAAGAGGGGTATTATTCCACCGTCGTTATCTGGGGTGTGGGGTGTTTTCTATATTATATTGCCCTGCCACTGGAACTTTTTACCACTGAAACCTATACCTTTGACATTAGTATGCTCACGCTTCAGGTGTCATCTCAGCAGCTTCTTGAGATTGCCACGGCTGGAATCATTGCATTTCTGGCATTTACTTTTGGCTACTGGTTATCGGGATTCAACCCTGTAGGCAGTTCGCCATCGGGAAAGCAGAGGGTGATACCCAACAGTATTTTTGTGCTGCTGCTGGTTTGTTTGATTGCACTCCCACTTGGTTTTTATTCTCAGCTTGTACTCTCGTCCACCTATGAAGGCAATTACACGATTAGCTACCTGAACTCATTTTATGCGGTGCTGACCACCTTTGCTTACCTTATTGCGATTATTGTAGGTGGGGCGCTGCTCATCCGGTCAGGGGCAGCCGCTTCGGTAGTGGGCTTGATTCTGTTAGGGCTTGCTCTGGGATGGGGGCTGTACAGTTCGGATAAAGACCCTCTGCTGTTGACCTTATTGGCTTTAGGGGCGGCCTACGCAAAACGTAAAATGTATCAGACGAGTCTGCTGCTCCAAATTTTCCTGGCTGTTTTAATAACCTTTATTTTGTTTCTCTTTTTTTCCAGTTTTCGTGCCGGAGAGTGGGATACAGAAGTGTTGTCCAATACCCGCTACAGCTTCCTGAGTTTTGATCCGGCTGGTCCTTTTGTCTCCCTGGTGACGGTCACACAGCGCCCTTCTCCCGTGTACTTTGGCGAAACCTATCTGGACAGCTTTTATCTGCTTGTGCCGCGTGTTCTTTGGGCAGAACGACCTTTAGATTTATCAGTGACCTTTGCCCAGGAAATGATCCCACGATGGCAGCCGGGGCAGGGTTTTGGGTATTCGCTGCTGGCGGAAGCGTACCTCAATTTCTCATGGGCAGGGGTGGTATTACAATATTTTTTCATCGGGCTTTTCTGGGGGTATTTGTGGAAGGGAATCCGGCGGATTTTCTGGTATTTTTCACATGATTTCTGGTTGAGTATTTACTGGGTGTGGGGATTTTATATCCTACTTACCATGCATCGCGCCCCCCTTGCTGGCGCGGTTAAATCCCTGGCTCAAGCGATTATCCTGTTTGTGATATTTTCGTTTTATCTGGACACCGCACAATGGGGCAGCCGAAAATGATACGAATTTTGTATGTCATTCCGGGCCAGCCGGACGGCTATTCCATGAAATTTGCGAAACAGGAAGCCTTTTGGGTAGGGCAGACAGATTCTATAGAGGTCGAAACCTTTTATTTAGCCTCCCGAACCTCACCTATTCAACTGCTGCAAGAACAAAAACGCCTGCGTCAGCTTATTCGCACCTTTCAACCTCATCTTGTTCATGCCCTGTTTGGCACGATGACAGCCTTTTACTGCGCGGTTTCCACTCGTCTACCCCTGATTATCACCTACCGGGGCAGTGACTTAAATCCGGCCATTGGGATGAATCAGGTGCGCTGGGGCCTGGGGTATATGCTTTCTCAACTGGCTGCCCTGCGTGCCAGTCATCTTATCTGCGTTTCGGAAGAACTCGTACAGCGTTTATGGTGGGGCAAACACAGGGTTTCTGTGATTCCAAATGGTGTTGACCTGCGTGTTTTTAAGGTACAGGATTATCAGGCGACCAGAGCGCAGCTTGGATGGGGGCTGGATGAACGCATTATTTTTTTTAATGCCGGAGTCTCACCTCAGCACAAAGGCATGGGGCTGGTGGAAGCGGCTATTGAACACGCCCGCCAGCGTTTGCCCACGATACGGCTGGTGGTTGCGAAAGGGGATATAACCTACGAACAAATGCCCCTGTTCATGAATGCGGCTGACTGCCTGGTACTGGCAAGCTACAAAGAAGGCTCACCCACCGTAACGAAGGAAGCCATGGCCTGTAACTTACCTGTGGTCACAGTGGAGGTAGGGGATGTGGTAAAACAGTTGGCAGGCGTTGTTCCTACCGAAATTGTGCCGCGCGATGCCGTCGCTCTGGGGGAGGCGCTGGTAAGGATTTTACGTGAGCCTCAACGCTCTAATGGGCGAGAAAAAGTCAAACAGTTAGATATTCCCTGTATTGCCGAACAGTTGGTTCAAGTTTATCAAAGTATTTTAGGACATTCCCTATGATGGATACCCGCAAACGCGACGAGGCAGAACTTCATAACCTACTCCGTGATAAGGCGCTCACCCAGAATGCGGCACACTACCAGTATTATAGTCTAATAAGCGATTCTATAGTGTTACGCGGAAAAGCAGCGATTTTCTGACTCAGAAATTGCGGCAGTATGGAAGCGGTAAAAGGGTATTGGCTTACTGCTGCGGTGACGGTGTGCTTACTTTTAAGATGGCCGCCTACGCTGATCAGGTTGTTGGGATTGATATATCGGACGTGTCTATTCAAAGCGCGCGGGAAAAAGCGCAGCAGGCCGGATTAAATAATCTCACTTTTGAGGTCATGGATGCTGAAAGGACGACTTTTCCAGATGGGTCATTTGACCTCATCGTTGCATCAGGGGTGCTGCATCATCTCGATTTAAATTATGCCTACCCTGAACTCGCACGCCTATTAGCATCAGACGGATACGTGATTTGTGGAGAACCGCTGATTCATAACCCTGTTTTTCAGGCATATCGAAGGCGAACGCCTCATCTTAGGACTGCATGGGAAACAGAACATATTCTTTCTCGGTCTATGGTCATGCAAAGCCTGGAATACTTTGAGCAAATCGAACTTTATTTTTTTAATTTAGCCACGTTAATAGCAGTTCCCTTTCGGGGACTTCCTGGCTTTAATCCGCTTCTGTCTATCCTGGAAAAGATTGACAGTGTGTTACTCCGCCTGCCGGCGATAAAGTGGCAGGCATGGATGGTATTTTTTATCCTGTCTAAACCGCGCCGCTAACGCCATTGAAAAATCCCTATTCCGGCAATAACAGTCAGGATTCCTAAGACAAACAGGCTGGCGACAAAAGCCCCTAAAATTTGAGAGGCAGTTCCATCAAAGAGGACAAGGCTGCCACACAAAAAAACTGCCAGCGCCACAAAAAGGTTGATACTATTGATGGGACGGTAATAGTAGGCATCCAGAATATCCCGCAGCGCTAAATAAAGGGCATAGGGCGGAAAGGCAAGTGTGATAATCCTTACAAATAAGATGGTTTTTTCCAATCTTTCTCCTAAATAAATCTGGATCAAGGGGTCAGCGAACACCTCTAAAAAAAGCGTTCCGACTGTCCCTATCCCCAGGACAACAATCAAGAGGTGAAGGAACAGTTTTTGTAAACGTTTGATTTCCCCTTTTCCTAACATTTCGCTGGCGTGGGGAAAAATCACGTTGCTGACTGGTGCAAACACCGTGCCTAATATATTTAACACCGCTACGGCAAACGCCACCTGTCCGGCAATTTCAACCCCTTCAGCATGACTGCTGAAGGTAGCGGGCAGGGCAAACAGCGCCCCAAAAAAGAACGTTCCCGGCACACGCCCAACCCCATAGCCTAAAAGTTCGCGGGTGGTTTGCCCGTTCATGCGGCGAATCTGAATTTCGTAGCACAGAATATAACTGATAATTCCGGCTTCAAGCGTGAGCATAAAAGCACCCAGCGCCAGCAGCCCATCCTCCACCGAAGATGAAAACAGCGCAAAGGCCACCACAGGTAGCACCCCAATACTCAACAGTTGCCACAGGCTGGCTAAACGAATACGGAGCATTCCCACCAGATAAACCTGAATAACCGCATGAAATGAGAGGGCCAGCAGATTCACAGCAATTGGCAGTATCAGTGATTGATACCCGGGGCTGTCAAAAAACAGCAGCGCGAATGTATCATCAAACAGGAGCAGCAGAAAAAAAGTGCAGAGACTGGTAAAGAGCATTATCACCAATCCACTCAGGAAATAGCGGCTGCGGGCTGTTATATCGGTCCGCGCCTGGTGATAGGCCAGATACCGTTTTAACGAGATGCCTAACCCCACAAAAACCACCGGAATGATCAAGGAGAGGATGCGACGTGCCAGCGCATATTCCGCAAACCCTTCCGTTCCCCATAGATGTTTTGCCAGCCTGAAAAGAAAAAGGGTGCTGACCAGCGTAATGACTTCGGAAGCCAGGGAAAAAAAATAATCCTGCCGCATGGTTAAGAATTACACAAAGCCGCTTCTAAGCGATTTGCCAGCGTAGGAATATAATGATTTTCTTTGAGGTAACGCAGCCCATTTTGACCAAATTCTACCCGTTGTGCTGGTGATAAACGCATGAGTTCTTGAACCGCTTCTGCCAGCCGAGAGGGATTTTCTGGTGGGGTTACATAACCTGCATTGGCTTCCGCTACGGGATTTCCCCGCGTCAATCCAGTAAACAGGATGGGGCGCTGCGAGGCAAGATAAGCAGTCAGTTTATTGGTGCTAATACCATATTCATACAGTTTGAAATTTCGCATTCCCATGATAAAAGCGTCTGCCTCTGCCATCACACGGCTAATTTCGGACTTCGGAACGACCGGATAAAAAGTCACGTTGGTTAAACCCATCTGCTGAACTTTTTGCTCTAAGCGCGGCCTGTCTATACCATCTCCCACAATGATAAATCGAACGGGAGTATCTTTGAGGAGAGCTGCCGCTTCAATAAGCGTATCCAGATCATTTGACCAGACCAACCCCCCCGTGTACATGATAGTAAAAAGGTCCCGATTCCACTCACCCGTATAGGGCGGCAACTCCTGGTAATGTTCCAGATTAACCCCATGTGGTATCCAGATCAGTTTTTCATCGGGAATACCGCGCTGACGGGTGTAGAGGGTTAAATGGCGATGCAGCCCGATAATTTTCACCGCCTGCTGGAACAAAAATTTTTCAAGCCGATACAGACCCTTTGCGGTGAAACTTTCCGCAGATAATTTCCCAAATTCAACCAGCGTTTCAGGCCACAAATCCGTAATTTCAAAATAGAATCGCGCCCGTTTTAAGCGGGATACCAGATAAGCTAAAAATGCCGCAAAAGGATGGACAGTGACGCCAATGATAGCATCGGGGCTGCCTGCCAGACTCGCCAGCCCTGCCCCCAGGCAGTAGGTCAGCATATTCAGCACCCGCCTCCAATCATTTTCCCGATAGGGGAAGGTTCGCAGCCAGATAAAGCGCACCCCTTGAATCATTTCGCGGCGGTAAAAGTTCAACTGGTACGAGCGCGTTTCCTGAAAGGTATAGTGGCTGAAGCTGGCAGCAAAGATAGTGACCTGATGCCCTTTTTTGACCAGTTCTGCTGCTAAATCAAACGTGCGGGTTGCCTGGCGTTCCGGCGGGTCGGCATAGTGATTATAAATCCAAAGGTTCAAACGAATGTCCTATTCTATTTCCTTTTTGCAGTTGCCATTATATACTGTTCCCTGGTAGAGATGTTGAAGCTGTTCTCAATGAAAAATTTTCGTACACCGGTAGAGCAGGAAGTGGGCAAGGCGATTTCCGACATCTTCCTCACTTCACCTGACCCTATAGAAGTCAAACTGGAAAATTTTCCTAAATACGTTCGCCGCCAGCACCTCAAGCGATTTTTAGCGTTTTATGAGCTTTTTAAGCTGGCGCTGCCTGTTAAAGGCTCGATTGTGGAATGTGGGGTGTATAAAGGCTTTAGCCTGATGGCGTGGGCAAAACTAAGCACCATTTTAGAGCCGGAAAATCTGACACGGCGGATTTATGGCTTTGACACGTTTGAAGGCTCTCCTTCCGTTCATGAAAAGGATGCCAACCCCATCTACGGGACTAAAGCTGGTGATTTTAAAACGGATTCCTACTCAGAATTGCAGGCGCTGATTACGGAATATGACCGGGACCGTTTTTTGGGGCATATTGACAAAGTACATCTCATCCGGGGGGATGCGCTTGAGTCTATTCCGACGTTTATGAAACAGCATCCTCATCTGGTGGTGAGTCTCCTGTTTTTGGATTTTGACCTGTATGAGCCTACCCGCATGGCCTTAGAATCGTTTTTGCCACGAATGCCCAAAGGGGCGATTCTGGCTTTTGATGAACTTGATAACCCGCTTTGGCCTGGCGAAACACAAGCCCTCCTGGATACGCTGGGCGTTTCCCACTTACGCTTAAAACGGCTTGAATGGGACCCTTACATCGGCTATGCAATTTTAGAGTAAGTTATGGCATCTCAGGAATTAACTGCCTTTGCCCAACGTCTGCGGCTGCATGTGTTACATATGGTTAGCCAGGCAAAAAGCTCCCATATTGGGGGAAATTATTCGATTGCGGAACTGATGGCCGTTTTGTATGGCAAAATTCTGCGACTTGACCCCGCTAACCCCGATTGGAATGACCGTGACCGTTTTATCTTAAGCAAAGGCCATGCCTGTGCTATTTTATACGCTGCCCTTGCGGAAAAAGGGTTCTTTTCGCCCACGCTTTTAGAAACCTTCTATGAAAATGGGTCGATACTCCTGGGTCACGCTTCTCATCATGTACCGGGGGTTGAAGTTTCAACCGGATCATTAGGACAC
>CAZKZS010000241.1:0-7856 GCA_964557285.1 uncultured Anaerolineae bacterium
GCCCCGCCTGCCTGCCATTCTCCGAAACCGGCAGGGGCGAAGACGGGCGCAATCGTCTTGCTGACCGCATAAAACAGGCTGTTTTCCGCTTCAACCTGTCCGAATTTCCCGCCGTTGGTCGGCACGGCCAGCAAAAACCAGATGACCAGCGACGCCCCCAGAATAATCGTTCCGGCGTTCTTGATAAAAGCTGACGTGCGGAAACGAATATCCAGCCACAGGCTGCGGAGAGTCGGCACACGGTAAGGCGGCAGTTCAATCACCAGAGGCATGATTTGTTTTTGGGGGAACACCAGCCGCGTCATCAGCAAACTGGTCAGGGTCGCTATTACGATTCCGGTCACGTACAGGGCAAAAATAAAATTGCCGGACATGCGGCCAAAAAAGGTCGCCCCAAACAGCACATAGACGGGCAGCCGCGCCCCACAACTCATAAATGGGACAAGGAAAGCGGTGATTTTGCGGTCTAGCGGATTTTCCAGCGTGCGGGTTGCGTAGACTGCCGGAACGGAACAGCCAAATCCGACAATCAGCGGCAGGACACTTTTGCCGTGCAGCCCAAAAAGCTGCATGAATCTGTCCATCACCAGCGCCGCACGGGACATATACCCTGAATCTTCCAGCACCGCCAGCGCCAGATACAACCAGAACAGCACCGGAATAAAGGTCAGCACACTGCCGACCCCGCCAATCACCCCATTGACAACCAGCGAATTTAACCAGTTTTCCTGAGGAATCAAGCGGTGCGCCCATCCTGTCACCGGCCCGTTAAAAAAGCCATCAATCCAATCGACGTAGGGGGCGCTGACATTGGCGGTAAACTGGAACACCAGCCACATAATCGCCATAAAAATCATGACCCCCCAGACGGGATGAATCAATATCTGGTCGAGGCGGTCCGAAAGGGTGGCCTGCTCTGTGCTGGAACGGATAACCACTTCATGCAGCCAGCTTTCGATGGCTGCATAACGGCTGTCAGCAATAAGAATATCCGGCGTATCTCCCAGCGCGTGAATAATCCGCACGACCGACTGTCCCACTGCTGCCCGCAGTTCAGGCGATACTTTTTCAAGTAAATCCGCATCGACTTCCAGCAGTTTCACCGCCAGCCAGCGCGAAGGATAACTTATTTTTTCCTGCTGGATGAGGGGATGCAGACGGGCGATTTCCTGCTCAATCACCGGATGGAAATTCAGGCGGAACGAAGAAATCTGATGCGGCTGTTTTTCGATGGTTTTTTTGAGGCTGTCCAGCCCGATTCCCTGACTCCCAACAACGGAAATCACAGGAATATTGCCCAGTTTCTGAGAAAGTTTAGCTGTATCAATCCGAATCCGCCGTTTTTCGGCAATATCACACATATTCAGCGCCAGAATCATCGGCACATCCAGTTCCAGAAGCTGCATCACCAGATACAGGTTGCGTTCCAGATTGGCCGCGTCCACCACTGCAATCACCGCGTTCGGGCGTTCTTCCAGAATAAAATCGCGGGTCACAATCTCTTCATCGGAAAAGGCCGTCAGGCTGTACGTTCCCGGCAGGTCAACCAGCACCGCCGCCTGTGTGGAAAGCTGAAGCACGCCTTCTTTCCGTTCGACGGTTTTGCCCGGCCAGTTGCCGACATGCTGCTGTGTCCCTGTGAGGTGGTTAAAAATGGTGCTTTTGCCTGCGTTGGGATTGCCCGCCAGCGCAATAGTAAAAGTCATGAAGCCTCTCCCGAAACGACCCAGATACAGCGTGCCATATCGCGTCCGATGCCCAGGCGGGTATCATTTTTCACTGCTAAAATCATGGCATTTCTGCCGCCCTGCACGACCCGAATCGGTGTACCGATGGTCAGTCCCAGGTCGGCCAGACGTTTTCGCACACGCTGTTCCCCATGAATGCGGGTGATATGGACGGTTTCACCTGCACAGGCCATACACAACGGCATGGCAGGCTCGCCACCCTCCAGCAGGCGCTGGCGCGACTGGCGAATATCCCCATCACAAAACGGGGCAAGCTCGCAGTGACGCTCTGCTTCAATACAGCGCGGGATGTCTGTTTTATGTGCCAAGTTGCTCTCTCCAGCTATATCCTGACTCTAGCGGAGCAGGAGCAGACGGTTTAGTGACAAACTCCACTAAAACCGTCAACTACCCATCACATTTCAGCACATCATATTTCAGCACATCATAAAGAAGGATAACTTGAGGGAAGTGGGGTGGGGACTATTATTGATTTGCGGTCAAAGCTGCTTCCCACTCCCGGCGCAGGATGCCCATCAGCACGGTGTCACAATATTTTCCGTCGCGGCGGACGGACTCACGGATTGCGCCTTCGTACTGGAAACCCGCTTTCTGATAGGCACGGATGGCGCGTTCGTTATCGCTGAACACTTGCAGCCCAACGCGGCGCAGGTTCATATCCAAAAACGCATATTTGAGGAGAACCTGTACCGCATCCGTGCCGTACCCTTTGCCGCGTGCCTGCGGGTCGCCGATGCCGATGCCCATTTCGGCGGTGGCAAACGCATAATTAAAATTTTTTAGCCCGCAGCTTCCTATCAGGCGGTTGTCCTCAAGAAGGCGAATAGCAAAGTTGATTTCGTGTTCACTTTTGCGCTGCCGTTCGTACCAGGCTTCTTCTTCCTCAAGCGAAAAAGGATATGCCTGTAGGGGAGACATCAGCCGCAAAAAGTCTGCATCACCGAACCAGGCCGCGAACTGTGGTACGTCCGCTTTTTCCAGCACGGTCAGTTTGATGCATTTTCCCTGTAGGAGTTCTTTCCCAGGAATCATGATTAGTCCTCAGTTATCAGTTATCGGTTATCGGAGGTCGGCCATTCGTGTTCAAGGACGCTCATATACAGCAAATCATAATGTTTGCCTTCCCGATACACAAAATCGCGCATCGCGCCTTCACGTTTGAACCCGACCCGTTCATAGGTTTGAATGGCCTGTGGGTTAAACACCGATACCACCAGCCCAACCCGATGCATATTCATTTCGTGAAACGCATAGTTCACCAGCACACGCAGGCCGTCCGCGCCGTAGCCTTTACCGCGCATTTCAGCATCGCCAATGCCGATAAATAACTCGCAGCTTCTCGCCTGCCAGCGAATATTCATCAGCCCACAGTTTCCGACCAGCAGGTTATCCTCATTCCGGCGAATGGCAAATCCAAAAAACTCCCGGTGTACTACGTCATCGGATTGAAAATTCCATTCCTCCAGCGTTTCTTCGGTGATCAGAAAAATGCCATCACGCCGCAGCGTTGCCTGATAGGTGGTGTCGTTCCACCACGCTTTAAGGAGAGGAATATCTGCTTTTTTAATGCGGTCAAGGTAAACTTTTTTGCCCTGTAATAAGCCCATCAACAGACCTCCTGCCAAACCCCCTCATTATCCGCCGAAAGTCCCTAAACTTCCATGCCAAACGGCATTGGATTCCAGAGTCCCGCACGATAAACTAAACCCATGCTGTGTATCATCAATCTAGGAGTTCCTCGTGAAAAATCCAATTCGCGTAGCGGTTTCTGGCGGCGCCGGTCAAATTGCCTATAACCTGCTGTTCCGTATCGGGAACGGCGAAGTGTTTGGCCCCGACCAGCCCGTTATTTTGCATATTCTTGAAATCCCCGAAGCCATGGAAGCGCTCAAGGGGGTTGTGATGGAATTAGAGGACTGCGCTCAACCTCTGCTGCATGGAATTGTAGCCACCAGTGATGCCAAAGTTGCCATGAAAGATGTCAACTGGGCGCTTCTGGTCGGCGGCAAACCGCGCGGCCCTGGGATGGAACGTGCCGATGTGATTGCCTCCAACGGCCCGATTTTTGTGGAACAGGGGCAGGCGCTAAACGAAGGCGCGGCGTCGGATGTGCGGGTGATTGTGGTAGCGAATCCCTGCAATTCTAATGCGCTGGTTTTAAAATCCAACGCACCGGATATTCCCGCCAACCGCTTTTTTGCTATGACCGCGCTGGATGAAAACCGCGCCAAAGCGCAGCTTGCCATCAAAGCGGGCGTGACGACGGATGCTGTGACCAATATTGGCATTTGGGGCAACCACAGCCCGACCATGTTCCCCGATTTTGAACATATCAAAATTAATGGTAGCCCTGCTGAAGAAGTCATCCAGGATCGGGCATGGCTGGAAGGTGATTTTATGAAAACCATCCAGCAGCGCGGCGCGGCGATTATTAAGGCACGCGGGAAAAGTTCGGCGGCAAGCGCGGCCAATGCCGCCCTGGATAATGTGCGCCGTTTGCTGCATCCGACCCCCGAAGGCGACTGGTTCAGCGCGGCCATTCCTTCGGAAGGGAATACGTATGGCATCGGCGATAATTTAATGTATTCCTTCCCGATTCGCAGCAAGGGCAACGGCGAGTATGAACCCGTGCTTGGCCTTGAACTTAGTGATTACGCTAAAAGCAAGCTAAAAATTTCCGAAGATGAACTGGTGGAAGAACGCGAAGCCATCAAAAATCTGCTGAAATAACCTGAGGGCGGGTCACGCTGCGCTTAAGACCGCGCCCCTACACGGGGTCGTCGGTAGGGGCAGGTTTGTGCAGCAGGGATACGGCGCTGCCGTGTCCCTCTCATCTAATGCAGCGTTTGTATGCCATGAAAAAATTTCTGCGGAGTCTGTTTTTCACCATCGGAATCCCCTGTTTGCTGGTGGGGCTGCTGAGCGCCATCGTTTTTTATTTTGCTGACCAACTGGAACAAAAAGAAAAAGATGTGATTGCTCTGAACGATGGCTACGGGTCGGCAGCCAACCCACTGCCCGCCTCTCGCACCATCCGGTTTGAAAAACTTTCTCTGCGAATTACCCGCTACATTAACCCCGTGACCGACCAGTTGCAGGACCTTAGCGGTCTGAATCCCAATCCAGCTATGAAATATATTCTGCTGTGGCTGGAAGGGGACTGCGAAGAAGAAATGTGTTACGGGGGGGAGGTGCAGCTTGCCCTGATTGATCATCGGGGAAATAAATATGCTGCGCTCACTGACGTGGTTTTAAATGAGTTCAGCGCCGATTCCGCACGATACGGGAATGACCTCAAAGGCTGGCTGCTGTTTGAAATCCCATATGACAGCGATCCAGTGGTGATGGAAATCACATATGATCGGGTGGCGCTGTATGGCTATGTGGGTGAGCCAACGAAATAAGGGATAATGACCGGATATACATTGAGGAAAAACCGCATGACTCAGGAGACTGTGCTTCGGCAGCAGCTTGTGAATCTTCTAACGCTGGAACAGGCGCATATGAGTTTTGAAGCCGCCGTTCAAAATTTCCCTCTGGAACACATCAACACCCATCCGCCCAAACTGGATTATACCTTCTGGCATTTGCTGGAACATCTCCGCATCTGTCAGTGGGATATTCTGGATTACATTCGCAACCCGCAGTATCAATCCATGCCCTTTCCTGATGGCTACTGGCCTGACCGCAGCGCTAAAACTGATGAGGCGGGCTGGCAGGATACCATGACTCGCTTTTTAGCAGATCGTCAGGCGCTGGTTAAGCTGGTTCAAGACCCAAATACCGATGTATACAGTCCGATTCCACACGGATACAACGGTCACAACATTCTACGCGAAATTTTAATTGTGGCCGACCACAACGCCTATCATATCGGCGAACTGGGAATCCTGCGGCAGATGATGGGGCTGTGGTAGCTGCTGCTATAATTACCCAGAAATAAGGAATGAAACCTATGGAATATCGTCGTTTAGGGCAGTCAGGTCTAAAAATCAGCGCCTTGAGTCTGGGGGGATGGATTACCTTTGGCAACAGTGTCAAAGATGAAAAACTGGCAAAAAACATCATCCATACTGCCTATGACAACGGCATCAATTTTTTTGACATCGCCGATATTTACGCGAAGGGTGAATCGGAAAAATTGATGGGGTCAATTTTAAAAGATTTTCCCCGTCATACGCTGGTGATTTCCAGCAAAGTGTTCTGGCCGATGAGTGATGATGTGAATGACCGGGGACTCTCGCGCAAGCACATCATGGAAAGTATAAATAAATCGCTACAGCGCATCGGCACGGATTATCTGGATATGTACTTTTGCCATCGTTATGACGAAGAAACACCCGTAGAGGAAACCTGCCGCGTGATGGATGATTTGATTCATCAGGGTAAGGTGCTGTACTGGGGAACAAGCGAATGGACCGCCGCGCAGATTCAGGACGCGCTGAATATCTGCGAACGGCATCATTTGTATAAGCCGCAGGTCGAACAGCCGCAGTACAACATGCTCTATCGCCAGCGTGTAGAAGGGGAAATTTTGCCTCTGGCGGAGGAACGCGGTTTAGGGCTGGTGGTCTGGAGTCCACTGGCCTCCGGTTTTTTGACCGGAAAATACGACAACGGGATTCCCAAAGGCAGCCGTCTGGATGAGGAAACCTGGCTGCGCGGGCAACTGCTGGAAGAAAAAGTCGTCAACGCCGTAAAGCAGCTAAAACCGATTGCCGACGAACTGGGCATGACTCGTTCCCAGCTTGCCATCGCCTGGACACTGCGCCAGCCGGGGGTCAGCAGCGCGATAACGGGCGCGACCAAAGTTGAGCAGCTCAAAGAAACCCTTGGCGCGCTGGAAGTGAAGCTGGATGATGCGGTGCTGGATAAAATTGACGCGGTGCTGGAAACCCTGGGTGATGTAGCGTAAATTTGCCTTCCGCACCTATTATGAATTTGGGATCGTAGGGGCAGGAACAAGCGAACACCGTGAGCGATGCCCGCCCTGTATCCCGCAAAAGTTGCTCCCGATTCAGCCATGCACTAATATTAGCGGTTAGCGGTTAGCCATTAGCGATTAGTTTTTGGCTATTCGCTAACAGCTAATTGCTAAAAACTCACTTTTAATCAGGACAGGCTTTTGCATGACAAATGATCCGTTCATCGGACAACTGCTTGACGGGCGCTATCAGGTCATTGAACTGCTGGGGCGGGGCGGGATGGCTGTGGTCTACCGCGCTTTGCAGCCCGCGATGGATCGGGAAGTTGCCATCAAGGTGATTCTGCCGGAGGTGGCTTCTGGCGAAGAATTTATCCAGCGCTTTAAAAATGAAGCCCGCATTGTCGCCCGTCTGGAACACCCGCATATTTTACCCGTGTATGATTACGGCGAATTTCAGGGGCAGGCGTATCTGGTCATGCGGCTGCTAGAGGCCGGAGATTTGCAGACCTACATGATGCGCGGGGCGCTGACGCCGGAAGAAACCAGCCGCCTTATCGGGCAAATTGCCAGCGCGTTGACCTATGCCCACAGCAAGGGGGTGGTTCACCGGGATTTAAAACCGCAAAATGTCCTGATGGACACTGCGGGAAATACCTATCTCACCGATTTTGGTATCGCAAAAGCGGCGGGTAATACAGGCCAGATGACGGCTACCGGTACAATCATGGGAACGCCGTCATATATGGCGCCGGAGCAGTGGCGTTCTGAATCGGTGGACGCCCGTACCGATTTATATGCACTTGGCATTATGGCCTATGCCATGCTGTCGGGGGAACTGCCCTACGAATCGGATACTCCCTTTGGCCTGATGTACAAACATCTGGACGAAAAACCGATGCCGCTTGAGGAACACAATTCTAAACTGTCGCCCCTGCTGACTTCGGTTGTCTTTAAAGCGATTGCTAAAGACCCGGATGACCGCTACGCTTCTGCCGTTGATTTTGCGAAGGCGCTGGATGCAGCCATTCGCGGCGGGCCGTTTGCGAAGATACCGCAGCAAGAGGAAGAACGCCCGTCTACGCTCATCGTTAATGATGCTTTTTCGACGATGATGCGGGACGACAGCGAACAGGCTACCCTGATTGATACGGCGGCCAAATTACGTCCCGAAGGCGGCGGCA
>CAZKZS010000242.1:0-7776 GCA_964557285.1 uncultured Anaerolineae bacterium
GCGGGATTGTCATACGCGTTCAGACACCATTCCCACACATTGCCACTCATATCCAGCACCCCATAGGGGGAAGCCCCCTGCGGGTAACTGTCCACAGGGGTGGTTTTTTCCAGGTATTTTCCCCCTTTCAGCCCGCTTTCATTGATATTGGAGTACCCCACTTTGTATGCATCGCCCCAGGGATAAATCCGTCCATCCGTGCCACGGGCCGCTTTTTCCCATTCCTGCTCCGTCGGCAAACGGGTTTTCCATTCCAACACCTTCTCCAGTGAATAGTCGCCACCTAATTTGAACGACAGCCAGCGGCAAAAGGCTATCGAATCGTACCAGCTAACATTTTCTCGCGGGTGAATGCCGATTTTCCATGTCTGGGCGCGGGGCTGCTTGCGGTGGTCAGCACTTGCTGCCAGTCCCTTCCACCAGCGCGAATCCTTAAAGCCATCTTTAGCGTTAATGAAATTCTGAAACTGAGCGTAGGTGATGGGATATTTGGCAATCCAGAACCCCGGCAAATCAAGCGTCTCGTTATCCTTCCCGTACAAAAACTCTCCGGCAGGCACTTCGCACCATTCAAACGGCTCTCCGATAATCTGCCATATCTCATCAGCTGTAGGAGCGCTGGCTGGCTTTTGGGGAGCAGGCGGCGGTAGTGTAACTTTGAGTTGTTCTGCCAGATTTGCAGGGTCGTCACTAAAATCGGGGTACTCGCGGCGAAATTCCTGCCATGCCGCCCGCGCCCGTGCCAGATTGACCCGTGCCAGCATTTCAATCTCGTCATAGGCTTCGCCCGCCTGCCAGCGCCGCTGCTCCGCCGCCTGTGTCTGCTGAATATCGGCAATTAAATCCGCCAGCTTGATAAAACGCGGCTGGTAATTCGCCTGTTGCAGCTCCATCAGCAGTTGCAAGGCGCGGTCATAATCGCCTGCTTCCGCCAGCGCGGTTGCATTGTCCATCCGTTTTTTCGGGTTGTCGCTCGAAGTGGTGATGACCTGCGAAGGGGCTGGGGCGGCATTGTTCCGCATTTTGATGGGAGTCGCACGATCCAGAAACGCGGCCAGTTCATGCACACCCGCCTTAAAATAACGCGGGTAAAACTCAATCCCCTGAGCGTTCTGGATGGACAGAATATCCGACGGCAGTTGGGTAGGGTCACTTGGAGGGACATGTCCTTCATAAAGTGCCAGCACAATCGGCTTGTTCAGTTCCAGCGCGGTACGAATTTCCCACCGCACCCAGTCATTCGGAAGAAATATCCGGTCCGAAAAAGTATGCTCAGTTACAATCAGCAGCACCGCATCACTTTCGCGTAAATTTCGCAGCAGGGCGCTTTCAAAATTACTTTCGTCAATGCCGCTGAAATCCACAAAAATATGAGCATCCAGCAGTTTTCCCAGTTCTTCGGCCAGCCAGTAGGTAAATGACCAGTTGGTGCGGCGGTAACTGATAAAAAGTTTGCCCATGCCGTGTTTCCCCTATATCCCTTTCATTATGCCAAAAATTGGGCGGGCGGGCAAATTCCGCTATACTTGCCTGTGATTTCGTTTCATTTCGGTTGCTTATGTTTCTCGAAGAACGACGTAGTTTTATTCTGGAACAACTGCATCAGCAGGGGCGGGTGTCCGTCAAAGAACTCAGTGATTTTTTGCATGTCAGCGCCGTGACCATCCGGCAGGATTTACAGGCACTGGAATCAGAAGGGCGGCTCAAACGCACCTACGGCGGGGCGGTGCAGCCGCAGATCATATTTTCGCCATCGGAACAGTCGTTTGAAACCCGCCGCCGCAAAAATCAGGCGGAAAAAGAAGCCATCGCCCGCGCCGCCGCCGCGAAGGTCAAAGAGGGCTACGGAATCGCGCTGGACGCCAGCACCACCGCCTTTGCTTTGACACCCTATTTGCGGCAGATGGAAAATCTGGTGATTGTGACCAACAGTTTGATGATTGCTCAGCAGTTTACCGACTGCCCTTCGATTGAGGTATTTTTGCCCGCCGGAAAATTCCGCAGCGATTCGGTGTCGCTGGTAGGCAGGCCGGAAACGCTGCCGCCCGTCAATTTTAATATTGGTTTTTTTGGGGCGCATGGCGTGACGCTAGAGATGGGATTGGGGGAAATGAGTCAGGAGGAAGCGGCCATTAAACAGGCGTTGATTGCTCACTGTGTCACAACGGTGATTCTGGTGGACAGCAGCAAATGGGGACAGGTCGCGCCGTATACCTTTGCCAGACCGCAGGAGGTAGATTTAATCATGACGACGGATAAAACTCCCCTGCTCAAACCCTTTCGGGATGCCGACATTTCGCTTGAGGTCATTCACATTGAGGATTAAAAATGTTTGTTATAACGATTGATTTAGGGGCGTCATCCGGTCGGGTGATGCGGATTCATGACAATCTCCATGTAGAAGAAGTTCACCGTTTTCCCAATCAGCCCGTGATGGCAAACGGTACACTGTACTGGGATGTGCTGGCGCTGTGGTTTGATATTCAAAAGGGAATCGCGGCGGCGGGTCCGGGGGTTTCGATAGGATTGGATGCGTGGGGCGTTGATTTTGCCCTGCTGGATAAACATGGGCATCTGGTTGCCAATCCGGTTCACTACCGCGATATGAACAAAGAGGGGGCGATGGAATGGGTATTTGAACGTGTGCCGCGCCGCACCCTTTTTGAACGTACAGGCATACAATTTATGCTGATTAACGGGTTGTATCAGCTTGCCCATCTTGCCCGTGACCGCAGCCCGCAGTTGGATATAACCCATACCTTTCTGACCATTGCGGATTTATTTAATTATTGGCTCAGTGGTTCAAAAACGTGCGAATTTACTGAAACCAGCACAACCCAATGTTATAACCCGCGTCAAAACACATGGGATTGGGAAACGTTATCAGCGTTAGGATTACCAACCTCCATTTTTCCGGAAATTGTGCCGCCGGGAACACGACTCGGCACGTACAAAGGGATTCCGGTAACAGCGCCCGCCTGCCACGATACAGGCAGCGCGGTTGTGGCCGTACCCGCCACGACTCCGCATTATGCCTATCTCAGCAGTGGAACGTGGAGTCTGATTGGGCTGGAACTGGATGCCCCTCTGATAAATGACGCCGTATATGAAGCCAATATCACCAATGAGGGTGGGGTAGAAAACTCGACTCGGTTTCTGAAAAATGTCGCGGGCATGTGGCTGGTGCAGCAGTCCCTACAGACATGGGAAAATCAGGGCAAAAAATACACCTATGAGCAAATGGCGGAGATGGCAAAGGCCGCCGCGCCGTTTTATGCGTTTATCGACCCCGACGACCCGACGTTTTTGCCCGCCGGAGACATGCCCGCCCGCATTGTGGAATTTTGCCAGCGCACAGGGCAGCCTGCCCCCGCCAGCGACGGTCAGATTTTGCGGACCATTTACGAAAGTCTGGCGCTGAAATATCGCCATGTGCTGGAACAGCTTCTCCAGCTTACCGGACGGCGGGTAGATTGTCTGCATATTATCGGCGGGGGGTCACAAAATGCGCTGCTGTGCCAGATGACCGCCGACGCCATTGGGCGGGAAGTGATTGCTGGCCCCGCCGAAGCGACTGCCCTGGGGAATGGGATTGTGCAGTGGATCACGTTAGGGGAACTGGCATCGGTCGCACAGGCGCGGGAACTGCTCAGCCACACCCTTGAAACCCGCCGCTACACCCCGCAGCAAAATTGGGATACGGCCTATGCTCAGTTTAAGGCGATTTTATGAGCGCAGATTTTTTACTGAATCACATTTATCAGGGGGACTGCCGCGAGATTTTAAATCAACTGCCGGAAAAATCAGTCGATTTGATTTTTGCCGATCCGCCCTATAACCTGCAATTACAAAATACCCTGCTGCGCCCCAACCTGACTGAAGTAGATGCAGTGGATGATGCCTGGGATCAGTTTGACGACTTTGCATCCTATGACCAGTTCACCCGTGACTGGCTGAGCGCTTGCCGACGGGTGTTAAAAGATACAGGGACGCTGTGGGTAATTGGCTCATACCACAACATTTATCGGGTCGGCGCAATTTTGCAGGATTTGGGCTTCTGGTTTCTGAACGATGTGGTGTGGGTCAAAACCAATCCCATGCCGAACTTTCGCGGGGTACGTTTTACCAATGCCCACGAAACCCTGTTGTGGTGTAAAAAGTCCAAAGCGCAGAAACGTTACACCTTCAATTACCACGCTATGAAAATGATGAATGATGAAAAACAGATGCGGAGTGATTGGGAAATCCCGCTGTGTACGGGCAGCGAACGCCTCACGGTCAACGGCGAAAAGCTGCACACCACACAAAAACCGGAAGCCCTGCTCTATCGGGTCATTCTTGCCAGTTCCAACCCCGGTGATGTGGTGCTTGACCCCTTTTTTGGCACAGGCACGACGGGCGCAGTTGCCAAAAAACTGGGACGGCATTTTATCGGCATTGAACGGGAAGAAAAATACATTCGGGGCGCACAGGCACGCATTGACGCGATTCGGAGTGCGGAAAATGATGCAATCATCTATGGAAAATTACAGACAAAACGCACCGCACCCCGTATTCCGTTTGCGGCGCTGCTAGAAAATGGGCTGCTGATACCCGGGCAAACGCTGTATTTTAAAAAGCAGCGCGATAAAACCGCCGTGATTCTGGCCGATGGGTCGCTGCAAACTGCCGATGGCAGACGCGGCTCGATTCACAAAATCGGGGCGGCAGTAGGGAATCTGCCCGCCTGCAATGGCTGGGAACACTGGTATTATGACGATGGGCAAGGGGAACTTATCGTGATTGATGCCCTGCGGGAAAAAATCAGGGGGGATTACGAGTCCCGTGCGAATTCGCGTTTGAGTTCGTCATAGGTTGGGGCAGCGGTTGCTCCCCCTACCGCCGACACGGACAGCCCGCCGCAAATATTCCCGTACTGAGCGCAGACCGTGACGGGCGCTTTTTCCAGCACATAGCCCATCAGAAAACCCGCGTTAAAACAGTCGCCTGCGCCGGTGGTATCCACCACATGAGCGCGTGTCAGCGTGGGGACATGGATAAATTTATCCTCAAATCCGACCCATGCGCCGTTGCCGCCGTCCTTAATGACCACAATTTTCACCCACTGCAACAGCCATCGGGCAGCCTGTTCTACGCTGGAAAGGCCGGAAACCGCCATTGCTTCGCGGGCGTTGGGCATAAAAATATCCACGCTGGAGAGAACTGCTTTCCAATCGCAGGCGGTATAAAGAAGCGGCACATCGTTACAGTCCGTAGAAACCGTCGCGCCCTTCTGACGGGCAATTTCTATCAGGGGCAGCATGACTTCCGGCGCTTTTAGGCCGCCAAAATGGAGATGTGAAAATGTACATTTTTGAAGTGTTTCCAGCCGATACTCCTGCATATTGACCGGAGGGGCATCGGCGAAAGTTACAAAAGCACGTTCGCCATGCAAAGGAAGGGCAGTGGTGACGCGGCGGAAGGGCTGGTCGGCTTTGATGTTCAGGGAAAGGTCAATGCCTTCCTGGAGCGCAAAGTGATACACCGTTTCGCTGTAGTAATCATTACCAAAACAGCCTACCCAGCCTACATTGACCCCCAGACGCCGCAGCGAAGCCGCCGTAATAAACATCGCGCCGCCTGCAACGGTCACTTCCTGGCTGTAAATTTCCCGCCCTAACACGGGCATTTCTGGCAGCCCTGTGTAAATCAGGTCAAAAAAGTAGTCTCCCACGACCACGACATCAAAATGTTTCACCGTTTGACTCCCGACATGGAAATGCCTTCGATAAAGTAGCGCTGCAACAGGACAAATAGCACCAGCATAGGTGTCGTTGCGATAAACGAGGCCATCATCAGCAAATTCCAGGGGGTATCTCGCTGCCCCTGTAAAAGCGCGATTCCCACCGTCACCACGCGCGTATCCGGCGAATTAGACACTACCAGCGGCCACAGGAAATCATTCCATGCCGCCTGCACGGTAATGACGGTAAAGGCGGCCAGCGTGGGGCCGGAAAGCGGCAGGTAAATCGAGGTCAGCACCTGCAACGGATTTGCCCCGTCCAGCACGGCTGCTTCTTCCAACTCTACCGGAATCTGCATAAAAGCCTGTCGCAGCATAAATAGGGCAAACGCACTGAACGTTCCCGGCACAATCAGCCCATAAAACGAATCGCGCCAGCCCAGATCATCAATCAGCAAAAATTCCTGAATCACAAATGCCTGAAATGGCACCATCAGCAGCGCGATACACATGGCAAACAGGATATTCCTGCCCGGAAAACGAAAACGGGCGAATCCATACGCTGCCAGTGAACAGGTAATCAACTGCCCCAGCGTGCGCCCGCCCGTCATCAGCGCCGAATGCCATAAATAATCGTTAAAACGCGGCGAACGTTTATACAGCAAATCCAGATTCTCCCGACATACCGGATTATCGGGAATCCACGTCAGAGGGAGTTTATTCAGTTCCTGAGGTGGCTTACAGGCGGTAGAAACCATCCAGCCAAACGGCAGCATCATCACTACCGCGCCCAGAATCAGCACGGCATAGATCAGGAGCTTTACACCTATTGGAAGTCGTTCGCCTGCCATGGGTTAGCCTTCCTCCGACTCGTAATAAACCCAGTAGCGCTGTGCGGAAAGCTGCACCGCCGTAATGCCCAGAATAATCACAAATAGGATAAGCGCAATCGTCGAAGCATACCCATATTCCGAATCCAGAAAGCCATTTTCATATAAATAAAGGGAAAGGGTGCGGGCGCTGCCCCCCACGCCGCCGCGAATCGTGCGGGCAGTCATGATGTATACCTGGTCAAAAATCTGAAAGTTGTTGATGATGGACAGCACCACCACTAAAAAAGTCGTGGGGGAAAGCATGGGCAGGGTCACGTTGCGGAAGCGCTGCCAGCGATTCGCGCCGTCGATGGTGGCGGCTTCCAGCAGCACACGCGGCACGGCCTGTAACCCCGCCAGAAACAGCACAATATCAAACCCGATACGCTGCCAGATGGTCACAAAAGCAATCGGATACAGCACCAGATTCGGGCGGGTCAGCCAGGCGGTATCCCGCCAGCCAAACGGCTCTAAAAAGAGGCCCACCAGCCCATAACGCGGCTGAAAAATCCATGTCCATACAATGGATGCTGCAATGGTAGACGTGACCACAGGCAAAAAATACAGGGTGCGGAACACCACCCGCCCGCGCAGTTTTTGATTGAGCAGCATCGCAAGGCCAAGCGCAATGATAACTTCCGCCGGAACAATCAGCACCAGAAGCTGCGCGGTATTTTCCAGCGCCTGCCGGAACATGGGGTCATCAAACAGCCGTTCAAAGTTTTCCAGACCCACATAGCGGGCGGGTTTAAACGCATTCCATTCGTAAAAAGAGGTCGCAAACGCCCGCAGGATGGGATAGCCAAAAAAGAAAAATAACCCGAATGTGTTGGGAAGAATCAGGAGGAGTCCCCACAGCGCCCGTCGGCGTGAAAGCGGCGTTTTGCCCAGGAAATTCAGGAAGGGAGTGTTCATGGCGTTTTTAAATACCACGTTAACACAAATGAGGCAATTGGGTAGTACAGGTTTGCTTCAATTTTGGTGAGGAACGGTAGGGGCGGGCTTCAAGCACGCATGTGCGTAACCCGCCCTTTTTGCCCTCACCCTGCCTTCGGCATCCCTCTCCCAGAGGCGGGAGAGGGACTTTCAGACTCCCCTCTCCCCGCGCAGCAGTGGGAGAGGGGATGGGGGTGAGGGGTGAGGGAGTTTACTCGCCGCTTGGAAGCTGCTCGTTAATAAAGT
>CAZKZS010000243.1:0-7728 GCA_964557285.1 uncultured Anaerolineae bacterium
ACGGGCAAAATAATAATTCCAGCCGGACTCCACACGCGAACGGTTGGCAATTTCATAAGCGTCGTAGCGGTCACGGATGATGATATTGTTGTACACCTGCATATCGCGGGCGTCATTGGTGAGAATCAGCGACCCGCGCCCACCTGTTTCATCCACCAGTGTATTATTCACAATCCGCACATTCGCACAGCCAAATTCGGACGAGTCCAGCCCCTGATTTTCCGCATATCCATCATCCCAGCAGGCGATTCCGGCGGCAAAATTGCCATAGATTAAATTGTTCCGCACCGTCGAATTTCGCACAGAGGCCAGATTCACCCCTGCCGCGCCGACGCTGCCGTTTCCGGTGATGACATTCTGCTCAATAAGGATATTTTCGCTGACCCCATCTTCAATGTTCTCGCCTAAATCGGGCAGATTCTGGCTGTCGTAGCAGGCTTTGACCTCCTGCCACAGCGAATCTTCGGCCAGACCACAGGTGTCTCCGGTGGAATTTTCCAGCCAGTAAAATAGTTCAGAGGTGGCGGTTAGCGGGTCGGCGTTAACCTGCACACCGGAGGCCGCATTTCCCTGAAAAACATTGCGCCGGATCAGCACATGGTCGCCTGAGCCGGAAATATAAATTCCATGTTCTTCCTGTGAATTGGTGAACACCGAGTCCTGAATCACCATATAACTTGTGGAGGTCGTGTGCAGTCCCCATACCCCGTTATCGTGGCTGTAAACATCCATCACCACGATATGATGGGAAAAGCGCCCCGTCGCGCTAAAAAAGCCGGAGACAAAAAAGCCCGCCCCGTCTGCCGCCCCCTCAAACGCCAGATTTTGAAACAGGTAATGATGTACATCAATCAGATAAAAATGATGGCGCAGCCAGTCCTGAGTCGGGTCCGCCGAAGAATCAATGACCACCGATCCGGGTTCGCCCCATCCCAGCAAATGAATGTAGGCGTTCTCTTCGCCGCCCGTGCTTTCTAAGGCGATTCCCGCGTACCGCCCCGGCATGATAATGATTAAATCACCCGGCTGTGCGGAGTTTGCTGCCGCCTGAATGGTGTTGTGAATTTCGCTCACCGGATACGTTTGTTCAGGGTGGATACAGGCAGCCGTCAGGCAGGGGACAGTGGTCGTAATATCTGCCGGACATGTGCCATCCTGTGCCACGCATAACACACGGGCGTAGGTATCCTGTAAGTGAAACTGGGTGTTCAGAAAGGCGTCGGTATCGGATTCGGCAACCTGTGCGTGCAGCGGACTTAAAAAAAATAACAGGGCTATCAGGAAGGGTTTCATGGGTTTTTCCTTTTTCACAGGATACGGCAGAATCCATAAAAAGGAAAATGCGGTTCTACCTCACCCCGTTTACAGAGGGGCGGACCGTAGGGGCAGGAACAAGCGAACATGGTGAGCGATGCCTGCCCTTTCCGTAGGGGGCGGGGACAAGGGCGACCGCCTGATTCCCACCCTTTTTAACCTCACCCCAATCCCCTCTCCGAAAATCGGCTGAGGGGCTTACATGGGCAGGCATCGCTCCCATTAGTCGCCTGCCCACTCCTATCTGCTAATCGCTAACTGCTGTGGAAGCTGACCCCTGCTGCTGCGCGAGTTCATCATGATGATGGTCGGTTGCATGTTCAAAAGTGACTTTGAACCCCGGCGGAAGCGGAAGCGCATCCAAATCCACCTGCTTAATGTTCAGTGCGACATTTTCCACTTGCAAAAAGGCATCCCGAAGGAACTTATCCGTGGACATATGCAGGAAATTGAAGGGGAACTCCGTGCGTAAGGCCCCGATATAAATTTCCAGATAGACGTTAGGATAACGTTTCTGTAAATCCATGAGGATTTCGGCTACCTTATGATATAAGTCGCGGTAGGGTTCTTCAATGACTCGCCCTATGCTCTCGTCCCATCCATTGACTCTGGCAATCTCAAGCCAGCGCTGCCGGAAAGCCTCAGCCCGTTTGGGGTCAACATTGACATGAATGACGTAAAAGGGTAAGCCGCGTCTGAGGATTGCATTCAGGACAGCAACGGCAAGTTTTGACCAGGTATCACAAAAATAAATGGCAAGTTCCCTGTCTGTATTGGGGTCAAAAGACACGGGCCGATGCTCAAAGCGGGGAGTTTCCTCTAATTTGAGTTTGGCAGCTGTCTCTTTGTAATGGCGATGAATACGGAAAAAGACCCAGACCAGTGTCGGAATAAGGATAACGATAAACCATGCACCGTCAGAAAATTTGGTGATGATAAAAACCACCATCACGGTGAATGTCACCACAGCACCCGTGCCGGAAATGAGCAGCTTGAGCAGCCATCGGGGGTCATAGGTGATTTTGGTTTCCAGTCCATAGGCAAATTCACCCGGCTTCAGCTGTCCTGCCCGCCAGAAACGTCGGGTCATCCCCGCTTGACTAATGGTAAAACCCAGAAACACTCCAATGGCATACAGGGGAATCAGTTTGGTGACAATAGCGCCTGTAATAATGACCAGCGCAATAGAACTCAGCGACAGAGTCAGAATACCCCAGGTAAAAACCAGGCGGCGCCCCCGATATGTGAGTTGTCTGGGGAGAAAACCGTCACTGCTGTGCAGGGCTGCTAACTGTGGGAAGTCGGCAAATGGCGTATTGGCCGCCATGAACAGCACTCCAAAAGCCCCGGCAATCGTTAAAACATACCCTATATACCCAATGCCATCTTCCCCGTAGATGGTGCGGGTAATCTGGCTGATGATGGTTTCTTCATGCGAAGGAACGGCTTCCACCGCATTTGCTAGAATGGTAATGCTCATGAACAGCATAATCAGGATTAAGCTCATGGCGACCAGGGTATTGGCCGCATTTTTGGCTCTGGGCTGGCGAAACAATTGGGTATCGTTAGAGATGGCTTCGATTCCGGTGAGCGCCGTACAGCCGGAAGAAAAAGCCCGCAAAATGAGCAGTAGTGTGACCGCCCCCAGGGTTTCATGATGAATGGCTTCCACTTCAGAGACCGTCCCTAAACTGTCGGTGGCTACCTTGTAGAATCCGATGCCAATAGTGAGAAAAATCATTAGAAGAAAAAAGTACGTAGGAATAGCAAATAGACGAGCGCTTTCTTTGACCCCTCTTAAGTTCACCAGCGTCATAAACACAATGACCAGGACAGTCATTTCGACGCGGAGGGGAACTAAGGCGGGAAACACGCTGACAACGTTCGCCACGCCTGCGCTGATACTAACCGCAACCGTGAGGATGTAATCTGTTAGAAGGGCTGCCCCCGTTACCTGCGCCAGTTCTTCGCCCAGATTTTCTTTGGCTACCCGATACCCACCGCCGCCAGCAGGGTTGGAAAAAATGGTCTGGCGGTAGGAAATAGTCACGATGGCAATTAGAGTGGAGATGGCAATGGCAATAGGAATAGAGATGGCGTTTCCTGTAAAGCCGACCAGAACAAAAGTGCCAATTGCTGCGGTATTAAGAATGATGAGGATTTCTTCTGTGGCGTAAGCGACAGAGGACAGGGCATCACTGGCTAGCACGGCCAAAGCAATGAAATTAGGAGCTGTCTGGTGTTGTACCTCGGCGGTCTGAAGCCGCTGACCAAACAACAATTCCGAAACACGTTCTCGAACATCATGTGCCGTCGTCATAGCGTTTACCTGTCGAATATATGGAAAATGAACAACCTGTAAGAATCAAAAAGGTCATTTTCAAGAAGGAACTGACGAGAACTTTATAATACGAAAGTATCCGTTGTACAGGTTTTGCAGAAAATCTTGATAGATTCTTGACGTTGAAATAAGCAGTTGCCGATGCAATAATGGCCGCCAAAAGGAAGGAATGATGCGTCCCATTTTGGTGATTTTTTGCCTGATTCTGCTGCTGGCGGCCTGTAATCAGGACGATGATTCGCTTCAGTTCAGTGATTTGCCCACCGGAGATGCAGCACGCGGCGAAGCGCTTTTTACGCAGCAGGTGAACGGTGCGCCTGCCTGTAGTTCATGTCACAACATCAACGACAAAGACAGTTCCGGGCCGGCGCTGGCTGGATACGCGGAACGGGCGGGCAAACGAGTGAAAGAGGAATCGGCAGAACAGTATACCCTCACCAGTATTCTCCAGCCTGCCAGCCACATTGTAGATAACTATTCCAATCTGATGTATCGCAACTATGAGGAAAAACTGACCCATCAGCAAATCGCGGATTTAATTGCCTATCTGCTGACGCTTTAGATTGACAGGGCAAACAAAGTGTGGCAAAACCGTAAGCAGCAGTTGATGCGGACTTGTAAATGACTGGATTTTTGCTTTCGCTCTGGCTGACATTTGCCCTGCTGACCCCTGTGCCAGAAAATTTTATTCTGGTAGATGAAACCGGCCAGATGGATGCCAACGTGATTCGCCAAACGGCTGAACCCCTCCTTAAACAGGGGGCGCGGGTGGCTGTGTTTGTGGTGTCAGATGAAGAATCCTTTGAGCTGCTGCTGGTGCAGCACGGTCTGATGCAGGGTCAGCAACTGCTGCCTGAAGTGATTGCTATACGGATTAACAGCAGCAACAATACGACTGAAATTCGCTACGGGGTGACGTGGCGGAATAAAGTCGGGCGTCATGCTGCGTCCATTTATGAAAATCGCCTTGCCGCCGGAGTCATGACAGGGGCATACAACGCGGGAGTCGTCAACACCCTCAACGAAATTCTGGTGGTGACTCAGAGCGACGGGCAAACCAGCCTTTTTCCAGGGATTTCGTCGGTCGTGGTGATGCTTCTGGCGGCGGGGCTGCTCCTCATTGGCTTACTGGTCTGGCTGGTTGTCCGCCCACAGCTTTCGCACAAAATTCACTTTTCTTGACCCCAAATTCATTTTCCACCATACTAGGGACAGTTTTGAGCAGATAGTGACTTATGACCGACAATCCAAATCTCCCTGAACAATACCTCCGACAGGCGATTGCCCGCGCTAAAAAAGGCGATTTAGACGGGGCGCTGATTGACTTTGACAATGCGTTGAATGCGCTGAACGAGATTCTAGCGAAAGTCCATTACAATCGCGGCGGCGTTAATAAAATGAAGGGCGACCTTGAAGCCGCCTTGAGCGATTTTTCCAGAGCGATTGAATTGAATGCACAGTATATTGAAGCCTACCGCCAGCGTGCGACCCTGCGGCAGGCCAGAGGCGACCAGCATGGCGCAAATGCAGATTATGCTATCGCCAAAAGTGCGGAAGGCGCGAAGCTGGTCGAACGTGGTGAGTATGACGCTGCGATTCAGGCACTTTCGCAGGTCACGCAGCTTAACCCGGGGGATACGGCGGCCTATGTAAATCTGGGCAAAGCGTATCAGGCCAAAGGCGACCATGCCCGCGCGATTGAAGAATTTAACCATGCAGTCAAACTCGACCCCAAAAATCCGCAGTTATATTTGCAGCGTGGGGAAGCCTACGAAGCCCAGAATAGCCTGGACCAGGCAATTGAAGATTACACGGCGGCGCTGAACATTGAAAATAATTTTGCACCCGCTTACTGCAAACGCGCTAAATTGTTCCAGATGCAAAATAAGCTGGATCAGGCGATGGCCGACTGCAAAATTGTGCTGGGCATTGACCCCCGTTATGCGGAGGCTTATCTGGTGCGCGGGACGGTGCATATTTACAACGGCGACCTGGATGACGCGCTGCAAGATTTTAACCAGGCGCTTAAATTTAACCCGCGTCTGCATGAAGCCTATTTTATGCGTGCCGTAATCCTCTATGACAAACACGATTTTGACGGTGTGATCCGGGATTGTGACCGGGCGATTCAATTGAAGCCAAATTATGTGGATGCGATTTTAACACGCGGCATCGCTAAACTGGATCGGGGCGACCAGCGCGGCGCGTTTGAGGATTTAAATACGGTCATAAAGCTTGACCCGAACAGCGCTGAAGCCTACGCCAAACGCGGCCAGATTTTTCATCAGGGCGGGCAAAAAGACCGTGCCAGAGCCGATTATGAACAGGCGCTGAAACTGGATGAAAATATCGTGGAAGCGTATAACGGATTGGGGCTGCTGCTGGCGGAAGCGGGCAACCATCAGGAAGCGATTGCTCATTACAACGATGGCCTTTCCGCGAATCAGGCTCATGCCGATTTGTACGTGAACCGGGCCGTTTCTCACAAAGAGTTAGGCAACCGTGCCGATGCGCTTCAGGATTTAACTCGTGCGCTGCACTATGACTCGACCAATGCGAGCGCTTATTATCAACGGGCATTTATGCGGCATGAGCAGGAAGACTACGACGACGCCATCCCGGATTACGACCGGGCGATTCAATACAATCCGGAGTTTATTCTGGCCTATGAAGGCCGAGGGCGCGCCCGTATCGCTACCGGAGACATCAACGGCGCAATTGATGACCTGGAAAAATATCTGTCGCTGGGCGGCGGCAAAATTCACGGCGACCAGGCCGTGATGCAAAAACTGGTCAAAGATTTAAAAAAGCAGGCCAAACGACGGTAGGTAAGCGATGAAATGGCCGGAAATTCGTCAACAGTTTCCTGACTGCTGGCTGCTGGTAGAGGTAGTCAAAGCCCATACCGAACAGGGGCAGCGCATTGTCGAGGCTATGAGTATTATTGAGGTCTACCACAGTGATTTTTGGTCAGCCTGGCACCACTATCTGCATTTGCACGGCCTTGACCGGGAACGTGAATACTATGTGCTGAACACACAGCGCCCTCAACTGGATATAGGCATTCTTGACGCCGAATACTCAGGAACTTGTTTTGCCCCATATGGTTCTGGACACTGGCTCAGCCCATACCCTTCTAAAAGGTGATGACCTGGAAAAAATTGGCATTTTACCTCCACCAACCGCAGCTATAAGAAGAATGCGGGGAGTCGTAGGAACAGAAGCTGTACTGGAATTTCCAATTCCTTCGCTTGGTATTGAAACGATGGTTGCCGCCCCGTTCACTATTCAGATGGGGGCGGTGGATTATGGGTTTCCGATGGATGGCATACTTGGACTGGATTTTTTGCTATTTATTGGAGCAGTCATTGACTTATCTTCGCTGGAAATTCGAGCAGGCTACATTAGGTAAAACCTACTATCCACTTTAAACAAAAATTCAGGCGGGTTTATTCGTGCATCCTGCACAGTGATATGAGGAGTATCGCCCCAATTGGGTGAGTTATTGTACTGCCTGAAACGCCATCGATGGACTACTCTAAAAATATCAAAAAAAGCTTTCTAATGGAGAAGTCGTCAATGGCTAGAGGTACAATCCTCATCGATGAAGAAAGGTGTAAGGGCTGTGGACTCTGCCCTACCGTCTGTCCACAGGAAGTCATTCACCTTGAACCCAAAAAATTAAATGCCAAAGGTTATCATCCCGCCGTGCTGGTTGACCCGGACAGCAGTTGTACGGGCTGTGCTATCTGCGCGGTTATCTGCCCGGATGCGTGTATCACCGTGTACCGTGAAGCCAAAGTAGCCGTAAGGTAGGTGGGGTATGACGCGAGAACTATTAAAAGGCAATGTTGCTATTGCAGAAGCGGCGGTTAGAGCAGGGCTGGAAGCCTATTTTGGGTATCCAATCACCCCGCAGACCGAACTTCTGGAATACCTGTCGGAGCGTATGGTCGAATTAGAGCGCGTCTTTTTGCAGGCAGAAAGTGAAGTCGCCGCCATTAATATGGTTTATGGTGCGGCCTCAACTGGAGCGCGAGTCATGACTTCCTCCTCCAGCCCCGGCTTCAGCC
>CAZKZS010000244.1:0-7633 GCA_964557285.1 uncultured Anaerolineae bacterium
GGACGCGCACAGGCCGCCGCTTCCAGTGGAGTCAGGGGCAGCCCTTCATAAAGTGAAGGCAGCAGCAAAAAATCGCAGGCACGGTAATACGTAACGATGTTCGCTGCGGCTGCCTGAAAACGAATCGCTGCAGGAAACAGACGGGCGATTTCCATCACCTGAGCCGTGTAGGTTTTATCATGGCTTTCCCCAAGACAAAGAATCTGCGCGTTGGACGGCCAGCGTTCCGCTTCTACCAGGTATCTGACCGCCCGCACCAGCCCTAACTGATTTTTCTGCGGCGTGATACGTCCCGGCAGCAGGCCAAGGATGGCAGTTGCCGGAAGGTCAAGTTTCTGGCGGCTTTCCAGACGGTTTCCGGCGGTAAAAATTTCCAGGTCAACCCCATTCGGAATCATCACCAGTTTAGAGGCTGCTTCAGGAATCAGCGTGCGGTACTGGTCAAAAGACTCCTGAGAAATGGTCGTTATGCAGTCCGCAAATTGGAAATAATGCTGTTCACGCTCCAAACGCCCCTCCTGCAGCACATTATTTTGTGTTTGTGCCAGAATTTTCGGTCCTTTCCACAGCCGATGAAATACCCGCGCAAAATCCATAGCGTCCCACTGGTGGGCGTGGATGATGTCCGGCTGAAATTCGCGCAGCAGCCGCCAGTAGCGGTATGTGAGGGGCATCCGTCCCCATTTTCCCATCGGCTTGTTTAAAAAAGTGAAATTTTGAACCTCATGCCGGAAAAAAAATGGATACTGGCTTTCGGGGTAAATAATCGCCAGGTGTTGCTGCACCTTCGGCTGCAAATACTTCATCAGATTCACAATCTGGCGTTCTGCGCCGCCCGCGCCCATCTGAGGGGTCAGGTGCAAGATGCGAATAGCCGCCATAGTTACCGGAGTCCGGCGCGTTTTTTCAGCCAGCGCCAGACATGAGCTAGCTGACGGGAAAAAGGCGTATGCAGGTGTATATCCACACAGAACAGCAGCAGATAGGGCCAGCGCCGCCGCAGCAAGGGAGATTTCCAAAGCGCCCGCCGTGCATAGCGACGTGCCATCATTCGGTTGCCGTGCCGCAGATGGGTTTCGGCATACAGATACGCAAAATTCGAGTCGAGCAGCCGCCGCTTGCCCTGAAGTTCAGGATATAGGTCTGGCTGGGTAAGCATTTTTGCTGCGGTTTCCTCTCGTACCCTGATCATATCAAAATCCAGGGTGACAGTTTGGGAGTCGGGGTGCAGGCGGTAAGTGGAACGAATCCCTGGCAGAGGGGCGAATTTTGCCACCCTTGAAGCGCGGACAAAAAAATCAATATCCAGACCGTGCGCGTAGGTTTCGCTGAATCCTCCAGCTTTTTCCCAGACCCATTTGCGCCAGAAAACACCCATCGGCACAACCGGAACAATACCGGAAAGCTGTTCCACCGTATCAAAGGGTTTTCCAAAAAGAATTGTACCCGTCGCTTGATTGTGTTCATCTGTCATCATAACATCGCCGTGAATCAAGCCAATTTCCGGGTGCGCCTGAAAATACGCAACTGTAGGCGAAATCACCTGTCCGACATAGGTATCATCACTGTTTTGCCAGCCGATAATTTCACCTCTGGCGTGGGCATGGGCTACGTTTAGGGCGTGGAACGTCCCACGATAGGGGTTGCTGTGCCAGACCAGGCGGGGGTCGTGTTCGTAACGGCGCAGCACATCCAGCGTGTTATCGGTGCTGCCGCCATCCATCACCAGAATTTCAAAATGCGGATAATCCTGCCTCAGGATGCTGTCCAGGGTTTCAGCGATATATTTTCCCTGATTTAAAGTGGGAATTATCACCGTGACCAGGGGAAGTTCAGCCATGCATAGATGTCCTGTACAGGGTTTCTATCTGGGATAACAAAATCTCAGGCTGGAACAGGGCGGCACGTTCCGGACCAGCACCAGATAATCGCTGATGCAGCCCTTCATCCTCCATGAGATGGTTCATAGCCTGTGCCAGTGCCACCGCATCTTCCACTGGAACGCACAGACTGGCAGGCGGCAGGTTATCCCCGCCAGACATGAGCCAGCTATCACCCACGTCTGTTACAATGCAGGGAACAGCCATTGCCATCGCTTCTAAAACGGCGTTGGGTCGGTTTTCGTAACGCGAAGGCAGCACAAAGCCATCGGCTGCTGCCAGAAGCTGAACCGCTTCTGTATGGGGCAGCCCGCCAACCAGACCAACACGCTGCTGTAGGCCGGCCTGCTGTATCTGATTCTGGAGTACGGATTCCAGTTCCCCGCCACCCGCGATTAGCAACTTCCATCGGTGATTTTGGGGCAGCAGCGCGGCGGCCTGAATCAGGACATCCTGTGCTTTTTGGGCATGGCAGCGGCCCAAATTCACCCACAAAAATTCATCGGGAGCAATACCCCACTGCTGACGGTACAGGTTACGCTGCTGGCGCACCTTCTGATAGGCGGCTGCATCCACTGAAATGGGAATGTAAAAACTGTTGGCGGCAGGTGCGAGAAGATAGCGCGTATAAAAGTGATATTTATTTTCCGAAACAAAAATTACCGCTTTCAGCAAAGCCCATAGGATGAATGTTTCTCCTGCCGCATATACCAGTTTTTTGAAGGGATTTGTTGTGTAATCCAGTGGCGAAATGCTGTGCCGATGGATAACCGGAATTCCGGCCACACGACCCGCCAATGCTCCGATAGTCAACCCGCGCGGCTCAAACGTGACCAGCAGATGGGCATGTTGCAGGTGGTGGGTTAGCTGGCGAATCGCCCTTAGGGAAAACGCATGGGGGATGCCACTTTCTATATACGACGCGCCCCGTTGGGTGAGGTTTTGCTGAAATTCCTGGCTGGCGGGGCTTATCACCGTAAATTGATAGTGGTCAGAAAAATGGTCGATTTGCTGCAAAAGATTCCGTTCCACACCGCCCACATGCAAAGTGGCTGCCCCATAAAAAACAATATGCGGTTTCATTGGTAGTCCCATTTTCTTGGTTTGGGGGAAGGTTTGCTGTAATCATATCCAAAAAAGCGGGCGCGAACCGGGCGGACCAACGGACGCAGCAGGGCGCGAATGGGACGGTTATAAATCCGCCATATGACCACATCCAGCCGCCCAATCCACTGCCAGCAGCGCCAGCGCCAGCTTCCCAGTACCCGATTTATATCCGCCGAGTCGCGCTGTTCCATCTGAATTTTGCCTGTCTGAAGGTCGTGTTGTAATTCCTGAATTTCTGGCGGGTGTTCCCACCGGAAGGGTTCAAGCCACGAAAGTGGTCGTTTGTGAATATGTACCCGCCAGGGGGTGTAGCGCAGATAGTGGTCTTTATACCATTGGGTTGGCTGCACATCCCACCAGATATATTGTCCCTGCCGTTCGTAGTAAGTTGATTTCCACTGGGCCTGTGATGGAAATACATAGCTGTAATGATAAATATAAATGCCATATTTGCGGGCAAGATCACGCCCCCGAAGGATGGTAAGGTCACGGGTATCAATGCCTTGTGCATTGACCACCGTTGGCATCCGGTGTTCCACGTATCGGTAATCCGGTTTCCAGCGAAAAATCCGCCAGATTTCCTCCCCATACCAGTTATCCCGTCCGCCGCGCAGATAGCCCTGAAAGCCGCCAAAAAATTGAAACCAGCGCAGCGATACCGCCTCAATTTCGGGGTGCTGGCACAGGTAATTTTTTAAAAATACCGCGTCCCGCAGATGGTAAAACTCATCAACATCCACCTGCCAGAGATAATCACCGGTGGCGGCTTCCGCGTATGCCTGTGACATTTCCGTTTTTTCCGGCCAGAACCCCTGTTTTTGAATGAGTTTAATTTTGCGTTCGGGGTCGGGAAAGGCACGAATCGCGGCAACGGTTTCATCGCGTGAATGGCCGTCCGGCGTGGCAAATTCGGCGGCAGGCTCAACCGCCCCTTCCACAATAAGAATCTCATCCATGATGGGATACAAATTTTTGAGAAGGTAGGGAATCCAGGGCATCCCGTTTAAAACAATCATTCCGGCAGAAAATTTCATGCCAATAGTTCCTCATACAGCGCCTTTGTCTGGTCAGCGATGGAGGACCAGTTGAACTTCTGATGAGCGAGCAGCCGACCCTGTTGTGACATTTTTTGTCGCAGTTCTGGATTTTTGAGCAGGGTCAGCAGCGCCTGTGCCAGCGCGTGAGCATCATTGGGCGGGACAAGCAGCCCTGTTTCCTCTGGCATTACCACATCCGACAGCCCACCTACATTGCTGGCAACCATTGGGCAGCCC
The DNA here is from genome assembly GCA_964557285.1 of uncultured Anaerolineae bacterium. Taxonomy (GTDB): domain Bacteria; phylum Chloroflexota; class Anaerolineae; order Aggregatilineales; family J027; genus SB15. The sequence continues at coordinate 4,262 of CAZKZS010000244.1, forward strand.
TGCGTCAGCGCCGCCAGCGCTACCCCGCTTTGCGTCACGTAGAGATAGGGCAGCACGGTGATGTCAGCCGCCGCAAAATACGCGGGAACTTCGGCATCGGGGATAAACCGCAAATCGGTATGAATAAACGGATGATTTTGTAAACGTGGCAATACCTGTTCCGGTACGGTCCGGCTGACATATCCGGCCACCAGCAGACGGGTTTCCGGCAGGCCTGCCCGCACCTGCTCAAAGGCATCCAGCAGCACGGGCAGCCCTTTGTATTTTTGCAGCACCCCAAAAAACAGTAGAAGCGGCGCTTCCGGCGGGATATTCAAACGTTGCCGAATGTTGAGGTCGGGGGCGGGGGTTTCGTAAAGTGTACCGTGTGGAATCACCCGTATTTTAAATGTGTATCCCAGTTTTCTGCCCCAGACCCGTAAATCTTCCGCATTTTTTTCACTGTGAACAATCAGGTGGTCGGCCTGCTGATACCGTCGGAAGTAGCGGTGGGCAGCTTTTTCCGGTAGATGATTCGGCACAAGGTCATGCACTGTCAGCACCGTTTTTATATCAGGTCGATTTTTTATTCTGCCCATCAGCCAGTGGACATGCAAAATATCGGGCTGGTCGTGCCGAAATAACTGCTGCTGGTCATAAAATAGATGCAGCCCGCGCACCATGCGGCGAATAAAAGGATTTTTGTTCAATAGGGGGACTCGCTGCAACAGGCGAAAATAAACGTGTTTTTCAAACGGCGGCGGCGGGCTGGTATCGTACACACTTTGCGAGGTGAGCAGCAGCGCCTCCACGCCGCAGGCGCGAAGTGCCTGCACAAGCCGCCGTTCGTATGCCAGGGTAAAAGCCGCCGGATCGAGATGCCAGACGGTTATTTTTTTGCTCATCACGCCCATGATGGCCTATATTAGTTCATAAGAGATGATAGGGAAAGCGCATGAGTGATCTGGCAGTGGCAGGGGTAATTTTTTCGGTACTGACGACTCTCTGGATACTGGTCAGGGTAGATAACCGTCGCAGCGCTGCCGCCAAAACCCTTTTAAAAACCGCCAGAGCTTCTCAGGAAAATGTCGTGTTGAGTATGCAGCCATGGGGCGGCAAATATCATCTGGAACAGGTTAACGGCAGCCGCTACGGATGGCGTCCTCTGGTGCTACTGGTGCTGACCGATGAAATTCAGTTTTATCCCATTGGTGGAGAAACCTACGACAGTATTCGCACAGAGGATGTGCGCTGGTTTGGCCGCCCCAAAAAATACAGCCGCATGGGGATGAACGAACTGTGGATTTATTATGAGCGTAAAGAAGGCTGGCATCTGCTCAAAATCAAACTGACCTATGAAAATATGCTCAGCTTTGTACGGGCGCTTAAAAAAATTCTGCCGGAAGACCTTGTTACCGCTTACCGCCGTCGCCGACCTTATATTCATTACGGGCCGGTGTCCGTTGAACCCGCCCGGCAGGATATGTACGGCCTCTGGGAACTCGATGCACCTGTGGATGTGCTGCTCACCCCACTGCACGTCGTTTATCTGCGTGGTCAGCAGGTCCTCAAACTGATTCTTCTGCGCGACATTCAGCAGATAAAAGCCCTGCGCCGGGTGGATGAAAACGACCCGCGTGGGCTGGTACAGTTTCAGGTGGGCGAAGAACACAACGCTTTTGCGGTGCGTCACTTTGAACAGGTAGCGCATTTGCTGGCGACGGCTGCAAAACGTACCCTGGAAGAACCCGTGCAGCGTAAGCGGAAAAAACATGAGGACGACGATTTTGATGAGGAAGAAGAACTGGAAGCAGGGGAGGAAGTGCTTCCCCCCCTGTGAAATAAGCTACGGAATTTGGCGGGCGAGTTTTTGTGTTTCCGGACTGGGGTCAACATGCAGTGAGTTTTTGAGGTCCTGACGCAGACGTTCGTAGGTTTCGCGGGCGTGCTGTGGCTGCTCAAGGTCAAGATGAATCTGCATGATTTCACGCACGATGTCCTCACGCTGGGGCGTAATGGCGGACGCCCGTTGATAAAATCCTAACGCCTCCACCAGTTGACTCCGGTTGCGGTGAATATCGGCCAGCCCGCACAGCGCTTCCACATAAACGCCCTGTAATTCTTCGCGCCGTTTGACCGCCCAATCCTGGTCAATCGTGCTTAAAAAGGGGCCGCGATACAGCCGAATCGCATCCTGATACATCAGAATCGCTTCATCTTCGTCCGCAATCGCCGCGTTTTGCACGGCTTCCTGAAAAGCGACTACATCATAAAAGACCTGAATATTGTCAGCAATACGGTAGAAACCTGAGCCGTAGGTGGTTAAATCCTGCCCTAAAATTTCGCTGATTTTACGCTTGGTCACATGGAAAACATTGGTCGCCTCATGTTTTTTAAGAGTCGGCCAAAAGGTATCAAAAATATCATTGCGGGTGGTCATAGCACGGTCAACCATAAAAAAGAATAAACACTTGGGCAGCAGGCCATCCCACCGTTCAAGGCTGCGTCCATCAATCAACGCACGCCCCGGCCCCAGCGAACGGACTTCCAGAATATTCTCCTCCGGCTGTACCGTTGTGTAATCCACCAGCAGCTTATCCGGCGCGTAGGGAATCATAGCGCGAAAGTGGCTGCCGTTGTGATTCAGCAGTCCAGAAGGCAGGGTGCGGCTGCGAATCACCACCCGATGATTGGGTTTCAGATGTTCCGCCAGCGTCAGCACAAATTTATCCACGTCCGGCTGTTCAATCCGGTCATAGGCATCTACCAGCAGCGTAAAATCCGGCTGGTCGTTAAGCAAATCGGCAACTTTTTGGGCGGCAGTTACGGGATTTGTTGGGAGTTTCGGAAGCGAAATGCCGGTTTGTGTTTCCAGAGTATCGGCCAGTTCCTCGTAAAAACCATCGAGTGTGCCTGTGGAATCGGGATAATGAAAATAGGCGCCCTGGCCGGAGATCAAAAATTGATAAATCGTGTGACGATGAAACTGATAATCAGCCGGATGCAACAGAATCAAAGTTTTTTCATTGGATAGCGCTTGAAATTGTTGATGAATGGTTGTCAGCAAGTCCTGTTTATTCATGAGTAACTATCCCGTAACTTGTTTAGTCATGCGTATTATAGGCGTTAATTGGAAAAAAGGGTATTATTTTTAATGTTTATTACCTCGATTGCTTCCACCCATGCAGTGTTCAGAGTCAATAGTAGGGGCAGGAACAAGCGAACCTTGTGAGCGATGCCTGCCCTTTTTCGGTTGAGGATTGGCGCGGCTGGCAATCCAGGTCGTTTATTTTTTAGCTTCCTTCCTCTGTAGGCGTGCGGGTCGGACGGGCAGTGGGTTCAGAGGTGGGGGTATCGGTGACAGCAGGTGTTTCCGTCGGCAGGGGGGTAAAT
>CAZKZS010000245.1:0-7621 GCA_964557285.1 uncultured Anaerolineae bacterium
TAGGATTATCCGGTGTGCCATCCCAGTCCGGATTGCCAAACAAGCCGTTCAGCCGTGCCTGATTCTGTTCGCTCCAGGTGGGCGGGGTGGGGCTGTTGTAAAAATCGAATCCGGGCGGGCTGAAGTAATGCACAAATAGAGTCCCCGGATCGTTTTCATAAAAGATAATGGCGGCGTCATTAAAGCGGCGGGTGTAATACTGCACGTTGGTGCTAATCGGCACAAACGCCACACCATCATGGTAGGTGACATCGGTATGAAAGTCAGTATCACAGCAGCCATTAGGGGGCGCGGCGGCACGGGTAGTATAGAGTTCTACCAGATCAAGGTCGCCATCTGCGTTCAGGGTGGCAAACCGCAGCACATAGTTACTGCCATCTTTATACCGATACGTCAGCTGGTTGCCCCAGATAATAGGCATATCGGAGTTAATCGGGATCGAACCATCCAGCAGGTCGGCGGTGTTGTTCGTCAGGTCATACAAACAAATCTGGAAGCCGCAGGTGGTATGGAACTGAGCGCCCGCCACGACAATTTTGTTGTTATCCCACCAAGAAGGCGGATAAATTTGAATCGGGCCGCCAATCGTGACCACGTTCAAATTCTGGCCGTTGGCGTCAATGATACACAGATTGCCGGGCTGGGCAGGCCACTGCCACGCGAAAAAATTGGTGGTTGTGTTGACCGTCGAACACACAAAGGCAATCTTGGTGCTGTCCAGCGACCATGACGGTGCAAACGCATCTCGATCCCATGTGTAGGGAGTGAGCCGCGTCGCAAAACCACTACCGTCAGCAGGCTGCGAGAACAGCGCGTATCGTGTCACGGCCGTTGCGCCAAAACCGGTGACCTGCGCCCGCACGAAGGCCATCGTTTTTCCGTCCGGGGAGATAGCCGGCCAGAAGTCACGGTTAGCGCCGAAAAATACCTGGGTGTTTTCCAGAATGGGGTAGGGAGGATTCGGCACAGTGTAGTTATCCACCATCATAATGCGGCTGTCTGGATACACGGTGCTGGCCGCAAACTGGCCGCTGACCACAAAATGATCGCCGCCCAGGTTGTTATCCTTATTCAGGTTGGAGGTCACCATTGCCAGGTCCGCCTGGGAAATTCTGCCGTCCCCGTTGGCGTCTCCTGAGGAATTCATCGGCACAGTCGCATTCCAGTTGCCTGTCACCAGCGCCAGGTCTTCATTCCCCACATGCACCGGTGTTGTGCCTCGTTCCACGTTGCCTGCCATCAGGGTAATCGGCAGGAAAGTAAACGAACTGGAACGCGGCGTGGCGTAGTAAGAATTTTTTGCCAGGTAAATATCGGGTTGTTCAGTGGGTGGGGCGGTGGCCGCCTCTGCGGTGGTGATATTGCCAAAAAAGCGGCAGGTATAAAAAGTATCCAATCGGGTAGGGATTTTAAATTTGCCGAAGAAATCCGTCCGCACGGCAGGCAGCGCAGCAGGGGGCTGTAGGCCGTTGGGGTCGCAGATGACACCAATACCTGAATGAAGGGAACGCCCCTGATATTTGACTGTGCCTTCAATAGAGTATCCAGGGATGACTTTTAAGGGCAGCGGCATCGACACCGTGGCAAAAGGAACAGAAGCACGGCCATCCCGATTCAGGAAGTTCGCCTGACAAAGGAGGGTGGAAAGGCCAGAAAGGAAACTTGACGCCTGTGTTTTAACGCGGAAACGCAAGGTTGCCAGCAGCAGCGTGTAATCCACACCATTTTTTCCCAGGGGCGCGATGCTGCCCATCCGGGAGGCCGTGAAGGTAATCTGCCCCAGAGAAGCGTTGTAGGGGCTGACCACCTCTGTGAAATCCGCGCCCGGATTGCCCCATTCACCGCCCCACTTCACCATCGGCTGGTCATCAAAATAATCATCATTCGCCAGATTGACGGTGTAGGCTTCCAAAACCGTATTACTCACGTTGCAAGTCACCTGGGCAGTCCAGAACTCCATGTTGGTGCTGGTGAACAGATCAATATCCACATAACGGACATCATCATCGTCAAAGCCCGGTTCCCACCGCCCGTCGCCGTCGTCACTGGGATAAACATCGGTATTGCTGTCGCTGTTCGCGCTGGTCAGCGTTTCCGCAGGCCGCCAGGTAGGGGTGACTTTGATTGTTGGGGTAATAAACTGTGCCTGTGCCTTCGGGCTGACCATCACAAACAGCCCCAGGATCAGACTTGCCAGAATAACAAAATGAAGCATTTTTCTCATGGATAGGAACTCCTTTACTCTTGGTTGATAGGGAGCGCGGCAGGTGTGCAGGCTGCATCGAAGTTGCCCGTTAAAATTGCCAAATCTGCCGCGCTGGTCACTCCGTCGCCATCAATATCTGCTGCTACATCCGTACTGGATTCCAGAATAGAACTTATTAGTTCTATATCCTGAACATTGATACAGCCGTCGTCGTTCAAATCGCCGCCCGCCAGGATAATGTCCGGCAGGGGCTGCCCCGGATCAAGGGTCACTTCAAAGGGGCGATGTTTGGGCGCGTCGGCGGCCAACCGGAAGGGAATTTCAGCCGGAACATCTACTGTATACTTTCCGTCGGCCTGCGTTTGTGAGGTCGATAGCACCGTACCATCGGCATCCAAAATCTGAATTTGAATGCCCAAATTGTCCGGCTGGTGATTCTGATACACGGCCAGCCCTTCCACCGGCACAAGAATCGGGGTGGGGGAGGGCGTTGGGGTGGCTGTGATTCCCACCTCAACCAAAAAAGCATCTACGGCCACCATGCCCCCTAGAGGATAAATCCTCAGGGTATGGCTTCCGGCTGTTAAATTGTCAATTCGGGCGATTTTGCCAAACGAAGCGGCTTCGGCGGTGCTGACTATGGTTTGCGCCAGTTCGCCGTCCACCTCAATCGCAAAACTGCCCAGGTCGGGATGCTCAATATAAATTACTTCCGCCCACCTGCCGTCAAAATGCAGGGTCAGGCTGTCGTCCGGGCTGCCACTGCTGTACAGATACCCGCCTTCACTGGCCGAGTCGGTTTCATAAAATGTCCATAAGCCCGTTTGAAGAATCTGAGCAGCTTCCGCTTCCAGCCGCAAAGGGACGAGAGTCGCGGTAGCCGTTGGCGTTTCGGTTTGTGTTTCGGTGGGCGTGGCTGCCGGAGTTTCCGTTAAAATGGGCGGAATCGGCCTCCACAGGCTGATATTATCCAGCGCTAGAAAATACGGGGTTTCGGGAACAGCCCGTGATGTGATGGTCATTGTTCCGGCGGGCAGCGCGGATTCCGGCTGCCAGACAAAAATCATCTGCCCGTTCAGGCTCAGACTCACCATTCCAGCCAGGTTAGAAAAGCGGAACAGATACCAGTCGGTAGGAGTCGGCAGCGTAGTTTGAAAAATGATCAGGTCGGCTTCCGTCAGGGTAACATTTCCTGCCGCGTCAATAGTGACTGTCGCGCCGACGGGCAGCATAAACACAACCGCGCCTGTAGTCCCCTGAGTTTCAACTTCCAGCACCCACTCCGCATCCATTGGAATACTTACCGTGCGGTTATCTTCGGTGGTAGTCAGCATGAAGCCGTTATCACGGGGCGTATACAGCCAGCCTTCATCCGGCAGCACGCCTTCCGTCTGCCCATCATCGAAATTTTCCGTAAACACCAGTTCCAGCAATTCATCGGGAGCCGGTGTGGCGGTAGGTGTTTCCGTCTGTGGAGGTGCATCAACAAAGGTCGGGGTTTCGGTTGGCGATTCGATGAAGGTGGGTGTTTCTGTCGGTGATTCCACAACGGTGGGTGTTTCTGTGGGCGTTTCAGTGGGGGTTTCGGTAAAAGTTGCGGTAGGAGTCTCAGTTACGGTTTCTGTTGGAACTGGCGTAGGAGAATCCGTCTGGGCGAACAGCGTGGACGGCATCAGCACCAGAAGGAACAGCATCAGGGTATATAGGATTTTAGGCGTGAACATGGCGGCTGCATCTGTCTCCTAATTTGAATTATAGGACGGGAAATAGGCTAATCAATAGGGGCGGGGATTTGTCAAAAAAGGGTAAATCCGACGGATTCTGTCGCTAAAAAGCTCAAATCTGTATTTTTTGCCCATAAATAGGCCCTTTTAAGGTGCTGGTTTCGTCATTTTTGGGTTATGGAGGGGTAGAGATTGCCAAAAAATTCACAAAAATTTCGGGCATGTAAAGGAACTCTAACAGGGGAGCGCCACATGAAAATACGTGCCTTCATGCGGGGCGCTGGTGACATAAATTTCACCGCCGTGATTTTCAACAATACTTTTGACGATGGACAGCCCCAGCCCTGACCCTTTGGCGGACATGAGGCGGGCATTATCGGCACGGTAAAATCGGTCAAAAATGTGGGGTAAATCCTTTGTGCTGATGCCGATACCCGTATCCCGCACGGCAAACACCACTTCGTTCTCTTCCCGTATGCTCATGACCAGCACCTCACCACCTTCCGGAGTGTAATCCAGCGCGTTAGAAATCAAATTAACTACCACACGCTCTATCTGGCGGCGGTCGCCTTGAAAAAGCAGGGGTTCGGGGGCGGGGTCATAGAGCAAAGTAATATTTTTGGCCTGCGCTGCCTCTCGCTGATTTTCGACGACACGCTGGACCATATGCCGTAAATCAATGGTTTCTATGTGCTGCGCCAGAATCCCCCGATCCAGCCGCGACAGCATCAGTAAATCCTGCACCAGCGCATCCAGCCGTTCGGTTTCATGCCGGATCACATTCATATAACGCGGGGCGTTTTCCGGTTTGCGCTGCATCAGGTCAAGGTGCAGCTTCAGGTTCGCCACCGGATTGCCTAAATCGTGGGCAGCATCGGAAATAAAACGGCGCTGCATTTCTTCGTACTGGCGTGCCTGGGTGACATCGCGGTGAACGCTCACAAACCGATGATCACCAATCACAGGAACGACGGTAAATTCTGCATCGTAAAGGACACCATCTTTGCGGGTATTTTTCAGCAGCCCGCGCCACAGACTGCCCGCCCGCAGCGTTTCCCACATGGTTTCGCTAATTTCAGGAGGGGTTTGCAGGCCATACAAATCTGAAAATGTCATCATCAGCGATTCGTCGGGGCTGTATCCGGTCAGGGTTTCCCAGGCAGCGTTGACATACAGCACCCGCCCTTCATCGTCCATGAACATGATGGCATCAGCCACATTTTGTAGGATGGTTTCTGTTCGGTCACGCTGCGCCTGAAGTTCGTTAGTACGTTCTTCTACTCGATTTTCCATGTCGCTGTAAAGCTGAGCGTTTTCCAGCGCCGTTGCAACCTGCCGCATCACTGCCAGCCCAAGCGCTGCATGATGCGCCATGTACACATTCGCCTCCCCACTCAACAAATAGACCAGGCCGCGCGTTTGCTCCCGGGAGCAAATCGGCAAAATCAGCAGACTCTGCATGTCGTTCAGAAAGGGAAGGGTGTTCCATTCAGCCTGAATATTGGCATACAAACGCGATTCGGTCAGCGTATGTGTTTCACGTAAAATCACATCGTCATTGACCCATTTTTCAAATGCTTCCCAGTCAAATTCTGGCGAGAACCCCCGGTCATTGACAAAATAAAGCCTGTCCTCGTACCGCAGCGCCAGCCCCGCCCGTTCATAAGGCACAAGGTCCTGCAGATGGGTTAGGGCAATGTCGATGATTTCAAATAAATCCAGCGTGCCGCCCAGCAGCAGGGCAATCGAACGCAGCGCTTCCAGTTCACGGTTGCGGGCGCGAAGCTGGTCTTCGGATTCCAGCCGTTCCAGGTCCACAGATACACGCACCGCGCAAATTTGCAGCAGGGAAGCAGCCCAATCCGGGTTTTGAAGCGGCTGGCGGCTCATTAAACAAATTAATCCCAACATCTGTTTATTGGCGCTAAAAAGTGGAGTCGCAAGGTAACTTTTGATGTGGTTATTGGATAGAAACCGATCCTCAGGAAACTGTTGAATGACTTCGGTCAGGTAAAAACCGGTGGGTTTGTCAGGAAGCGTTTCGCAGGGCGTACCTTGAAGGGAATATGTCATGTTTTCTGCTAACTTCCCTTCCCGGTAAAACGCAATCGTTTGTACGGTGTCGGGGGTGGCAAAGCGGCCGACATAGGCAAATTCCATATGAAGAAGCTGTGCCAGAGTTTCGACCATCTGCTGCATAAAAGGAATCCCCGTGCCGCGCGAGATGCCTTCTGCCAGCTTTCTCAGCGAGATTTCGGCTTCCTTTTCGCGGGTGATGTCGCGGGCGACCCCTAAAAATCGGAGAATTTTTTCCTGTTTTTCATCCCAGATGGGAAAACTGTAATCGCGCAGCCAGCGTATTTCCCCATCGGCGCGGATAATCCGGTATTCTCCTTCGATGTGCTTTCCGGCCAGCAAATTCTGCCTCTGCTGCTGGATGCCCGGCAGGTCGTCGGGGTGAACCATGCTCAGCCACTTAAAATCACTTTGCGCTGGATAGCCTGTGATGCGGGTAAAGGATTCCGTCACCCATTCGCGCTGAAAGGTATTATCTGGCATCAGCCGCACCGAATAAGTGTAATCATAGGTCATTTCAGACAGAATCCGAAAACGTTCTTCCGCGCTGTTGATCTTCTGTTCCATCTCTTGCTGTGAGGTTAAATCGTGCAGTTCCAACAAAAGTTTGTTTTTTATTACTCTGGCCGATACCCGAAGTATCCTCTCGTCTGGCCGCTTACACACCCATTCCCGTTCCACAAATTCGATTTTAGAGTCGGGGAAATAATCAGCAAACGGCCTGCCAGCCACCTCCGCCGCGTGAAGGTGCAGCAGATTTTCCGCCGCCGTATTCAGGGCAGTAATATGCAAAGCCGAGTCAAGCACTATGACCGGACTGTGAAGGGCATGGATAAATTCCACAGGCTGCTTATATCGGGTCAGCCAGTAGCCGGCCGCTGCTCCCACAACGGCCATCAGCAGGCCAAATTCTATCACGCCTTACTCCACCCTCTATTTGCCTATGCCCCCATTATAAGCGTGAAAGACACATTCGCACCTGCGCTTTGTTATATTTTTCTAACGGTCTGCGTTATCATCAGGGCAAATGAGGAGCAATTTCACATGGGCTGTTTTTTGAAAAGTGTGATTCTGGCTGTTTTGATTTTTTTAGGACTGGGATTTTTGCTGGTTTCCGGTGAGCCACAAATGAGCGAACCGGATGTATTTTCCATTACTGCTGTACCTTACGTCACTGAAGCGCCTATTGGCAGCAATCAGATGACGGCCACCGCGATTATTCAGAACGCGACCGCTTCTCAGGCGGCCTATGAAACTTTTCAACCCGTTGCACAAACCATGACCATGCTGGCAAGCACCAATGTGCCGACCTTGCCGCCCACCTGGACTCCAACCAGTACCATTACCGCCACCCCTACCCAAACGCCGTAATGGGGAGTGTCAAAAAGTATGTTCCCTCACCCCCAGCCCGCGTTCGCGTCCCACTGCTGCGCGGGGCGAGGGGAGCAAAAAGTCCCTCTCCCGTTCTGGGAGAGGGATGCCGAAGGCAGGGTGAGGGGTAAAAAAGCTCATGCGCACAAAATTTGCCACTCCCGCCGTAATGGGTTTAAATCTCACGCTGCTGGCTTCGCTTTATTGGCTCGCCCCCACCTTCAACCCCTCCCCACCGAGTGGT
>CAZKZS010000246.1:0-7606 GCA_964557285.1 uncultured Anaerolineae bacterium
GCCACCAGAATAATAACTTCGCTGAAGCTGTTTAATCCAGCCGTATACTGTACCTGGCCGGAGGTGGGCAGATTTTCGTAAATATCAGGAGCGCCCTGTGTGCTGACGGTGGTATTCCATCGGTCACGCCGCAGTGTCACGGATGTGGCATTCCTTACCTCCCAGACAACGGTATAAACCTGATTGGGAACAACGGGCGTAGCCGATACGGTAAACGTCACAATTGCCATTTCCCCCTGATAAGGCAGCCGGAGCAGCTGCCCTTCTCGCAGTGTTGCGCTGGTTAGGCAGTTCGCCCGCATCATTTCCTGCGGGGTACGTCCGATTTTTTGAGCAATGCTTTCCAGGGTTTCGCCCGCCTGCACCCAGTAATCTTCTGTCCACAAAAAATCCACTTCGCAGTGCTGTTGTTGGGTGGGCAGGGGCGTGGCTGTCGGAGGGGAAAACTGCTGCGATACCACGCTGCGGGTCGGCTGCACAAGAGGGATTGTGGTCGCGGTTGCCGTAGCTGTGGAGGTTAAAGCCAAAGTAGGCGTAACGCCATCCATCTCCACCTGCGACAGAGGCGCAAGGGTTGGCTCAGCAGGTGCATCCGACGGGTTACAGGCGGCCAAAATGACTAGAATCAAAAGAAGCAAGTTTTTGCTCATGAGTCCCTCCTTCTTTTTAATGAGTCGTCGGAAGGGGGCGCGGAGTTCCCGAACTGCTAAAATTCGATAAATATTCCCTCAGCATGGTTGCGCGGGGTTGTATAATGGGGATGGGTCACGATTAGGAAACAACAATGCCACCAGTCAAAAAGTCAAAAGTGTTCATTTCCTACAGCCGCAAAGACACCCAAATCGCGGATTCACTGGCGCGAGATTTGACTTCGGTAGGCATTGATGTCTGGATGGATCGGGAAGATATTGAAGTTGGGGAGCGCTGGAGTACCGCCGTTCAAAACGCGCTGGAAACCTCTCAGGCGATGGTGCTGGTTCTCAGCCCCGATTCCATGAGTTCCACCAACGTGGAAGATGAATTTACGTACTTTCTGGACAACAACAAACCTATCGTGCCGATTATGGTACGTCCGACCCGTTTGCATTTTCAGCTCCACCGCTTGCAGTGGATTGACTTCACCGGAGACAAGCCGGAAGATGCCTATGAACGGCTGATGCGGGCGCTGGCACAGGTGGGCGTGGAATTTCGCACCGTAAATAACGCGGGCGAAAAATCCCGTCTGGTCAGCCTGATTGATACCATTTACGCAGAACAGCGCCAATCCCGGCAGCGCCGCCGATTCATGGCCGTTGCGGGTGGGGCGCTGGCGCTGCTGGTCATCGCCGCGATTCTGGTCGGGATGATGCTGCTTTCGGATGAGGACGAGTCGCAGGGAATCAAATCGGCGGAAAATGTACCGGCGCGGGTGATTAATCCGCAAGATGTCCCCGTCTTTCGGCAGCCCTCCCGTGATTCCGGTCTGGTGAGCGCCAAATCGGATGAGTTGGTTTTTGTCAGACGCCGCACACCGGATAACCGTTTTGTGCTGGTAACGGTAGGCAATGGAGAAAAAGAAGGCTGGATTCAATCCGAAAATGTGGAACTGCTGGATGAGGAAGTCAAGGCAATTTCTGAAATCGCGGTTTTTGTTTCGCCTACCCCTACCCCATCCCTGACTCCTTCCCCATTTTTAACCGCGACGCCGACCCTCACGCCGTCGCCATCGCCAGAAGTGGTGCTGAATCCGAACGCGGGCGAGTGTGTGGTCAACGTAAAACTGCCGGGGGTGGCTCGTTACGCGCCGTTTGTGACCAGTTCCGGCGATTTTGGCGATTTATTCCCCGGTGAATCCTTTGTTGCGACGCTGCGCCGTGAACTCAACTGGTATTACATCGGCATTGGATGGGTAAATACGGATACGGGCAGCTTTGAACTAAACGATGCCAATGGGTGCGCCAGCCTGCCGACCAGCGAAACCGAACCGCCGAACCGCCTGCGCCCCTTCTTGCACAAAATTGATATTGTGCAGCAGCTATTAGCGAACCCCGGCGCTGAACCGCGTCCCCTGCCCAACAGTTCCGTGAACGAGGCGGAATTTGCAGTCGAGCAGGCGTGGCAAAAGTACGGCGTGGTACTGCAAACCTTATCCGAACTGATGAATATTGACGAAGGGCTGCTGCTGGCGGTGGTGGTGGATGATGCCCTGAATGAAGGCGGCAGCATCCCCGAAAATCTGATGCGTATTCGGTTTGAAGCCGATGTGTTCCGGCGACTGATTCCCAAACAGGATGAGGCCGACTTTTTTACCTATTTTGAAATCGACCCCAAAGACTCCAGTATTCACCGCTTCCGTTTTGACAAACTTGAACCCTGGCTGGATTATCACAGCGATCCGGCGCTGGAATGGCAGGTGTTTGAGCAGGCACGCCAGATTAACGAAGAAGCGGCGCTGCGGGCGGTGCGGTATGGAACAACGGGCGTGCTTGGCAATGACCATACCCTGGCAGGTTATAATACCCCGCAGGAAATGTTTAACGCTTATATGCAAAGTCAGGGCAGCCGCATTATCGGCAAACTGGATTATATTAAAAGCAGCACCAATGCTCTAACCGCCCTTCGTCTGGGCGATTGGGCGCTGCTGGCGGAATTTTATCCCGATGCACGGGTCGGCCCTACGCTGGCAGCCCAGGCACAAATCTATTATCAGGCGTATTTGCGTTTATCTGGTTCATGAGAACATTACTGAATCGAAAAACATTCTTCTTTGCCGGAATCGCCTGTCTGCTTCTGGTGGCGTATGTCGTTACAGGGAAAAACACCCCTGATGACTCGTTTCAAATATCGGGTGTTCCCTACCCCGAAAACTATCGGGAAACCTTCTTCCACTACGCCACTGTTGACCGCAGTGATGGCACAGTACGCAACCTGTACATCAATACGCTGGACTCCGCAGTCCAGCCCACCGTAATCGTCGTTGAAGCCTACTACGCTCAGCGTGATAAAAATGGCGTGCCTGTGACCGATGAAAAGGGGCATTTCATCAAAGGGGAGGTGTTTGATAGGCTGCATGTCATGGAAAAACGTCCCAACTGGCAGCCCAACGATTTTGTGAGCAGCGCCCGTAGCGGCAACTGGAATTTTGGTTCGTTTGATACGCAGACAGGCCAGCCGTTTGATGAAAGCCTGACCGCCTGTTTTCACTGCCACAATCCCACGCAGCAAACCGATTTTGTGTATTCGCTGCCCCTGCTCACCGCTTTTCGTCGCACTGGCAGCCCTCAGTATTTTTACTGTGACTTACCGGATCGTTTAGCCTGTTAGGAATCAAAAGAGGCACTTTTTGAAGTGCCTGAATTTGCTCATCCTAAAAATGCAGGGTTGTTACGCTGCCGATTCCGCAGTTTTGGCGGCGCTGGCCGTTTCCGTTTTGGGAGCTTCGCTTTTGGCTTCCCCTTCAGATTTATGACCGTTTTTGCCATTGCCGTTCGGCGCGGGATTGGCGCTGTTGCGTTTGCCGCTGTCTGTCACGTAGAAGCCCGACCCTTTGAAGACAATGCCAGCAGGCTGCACAACACGGAACAAACCTTCTGCATCCCCACAGTGGGGACATTCCCGCAGAGGGGCATCAGCAAAACTCTGACGCGCTTCCAGATTGTGACCACATTCTCGACATTGATACGCATACAAAGGCATATCGCACACTCACTTTTATCTACTTGACTCAATCGACTGCTGCATAGTGCTTTGTGGATTTCACTCCTTAGTTTAATCCCACTTAGCGCCCCTGACAACACTTGAAATGGATTTCTGATAATTTTTTTATTCGCTGGACAACTCCTTGTCCCATCCCTCTTTGACTCTCCTGAAGGATGCAAATTCGCTTTCTGGCAGTGATTTTTCAAAGGCTTCAATACAGGTTTTTGCCTTTGCAGAGTCAATTTTCAGCAGGCAGCAGTAAGCCAGTTCGGATATACTTATTCTATACTCATTATAAAGACTTTCCTGCGATTGACACAGGACACTTTTTTGATTACTATAAGTATCTAAAAAAGGTAGAAAATGCAAATCTCTGAAATCATAAAAAGGCTCGGCAAGCCATATTATCAAACCAAAAATTGTTTTATTTATAATGGGGATTGTGTAGAACTGTTGGATCAAATGCCGTTAGAAAGTATTAATCTAACCATCACGAGTCCTCCATATAATATTGGTAAAGAATATGAGCAACTAATGTCTATAGAAGAATATATAAATTGGATGTCGATTTGGATAATCAAATTACATCGAATAACCAAATCGGATGGGGCTTTTTGGCTTAATCTCGGGTATCTTCCCTTAGCTAATCGTGCCAAAGCAATGCCCATCTCATACTTAATATGGAATAAAGTACCATTTTTTTTGATTCAGGAAATCGTGTGGAACTATGGAGCAGGCGTCGCTGGACGTTTATTTTTTTCACCGAGGAATGAAAAGTTCCTTTGGTATGTTAAAAACCCAAATAACTATACATTCAATTTGGACGCGGTGCGTGACCCTAATGTTAAATATCCTAATCAGAAAAAGAACGGAAAAATAAAAGTCAATACAAATGGCAAGAATCCTGGGGATGTCTGGTACTTTGCCAAAGTTACATCAGGTAAGAATCGAGCCTCTAAAGAGAGGACAGCTCATCCGGCTCAATTTCCAGCAGCCGTCATTAGCAGAATCGTAAATGCAACCTCAAACTGTGGTGATATTATCCTAGACCCGTTTATCGGTTCAGGTACAACCGCAGTAGCAGCTTTAGCCTTGCAGCGGAGTGTCATTGGATTTGAAATTAACACCCAGTATTGTGATATAGCCGCATCTCGGATTGAGAAATATTTATCCGAACAAGATCAGCCTTCACAAAAGCCTGTATTCGACCAGAGGTAAGCTAAGTAATTTATTACGCTCGACGATAGGACTCAAACGGGCCTGTTGTCCGGTAGCCGCACTTTGGCCTATCCAATCCTCATGATCTAACCAACCAAATCTAACCAACTCTACTCTTGGATACTGGATTTTGGACGTAAAATTTTGAAAATTAATTGCCAAATAGTAACCAGACTTATTTTTTCTTGCTGATTTACTCTCCTGTGCATAGGAACGATTCCCATAAATATTTCGCCCACTGGATGAGGTCTTCATTTCAATAGAATACTGTTCATCAGGAATATAGACCAAATCTTTTTCATGAGATGATTGTTCTCGACGCCAAACATCTTTATAACGATAAGCTAACTCCACAGGTATAAGTTCATGCAGAAAGAAACCCATAATTTGGGGACGCGGAAATAAATCGACGCCTATCCTAAAGGGTCTACTTCCTATGTGAGATTTAAAAATATCGTCCCAAACACTTAATACTATGCTATATAATTCATTTGCATCTAAGGGATGTGATTTTATCAGTTCCAGTGTTTTCTCTTGCCACTGTTCAATGGGCAGCCCATAGTATGGAGAGGTCATATATTCTCTTCATCTAACCCTTCGAGGAGTTCAACGGCTTTCAAATGCAGTGCTTTTGCAAGGCGTAAAATGTTGAGTAAAGCAACATTACGTTCTCCTCGTTCTATTCCACCTATATAAGTTCGATGCAGACCTGATAATTCTGCTAAATCCTCCTGCGATAAATTTTTCTGCTTTCGCATTGACTTGATTTTTTCACCAAACTTGACCAGCTTCGGATTTTTCGTCATTCTGCGAATTTAACGGTATGATGACTATGAGTCTACACACTATATGTACCATTTTATAAAATGCACTTATCTTCTTTTCCCATAATGGCCGTATAATAGCCACTGAGGGAAAAATGGGCTGAAGGTGTAGATTCAGGTATGGCTTTTTAGTGGCTAAAAACAAATGAACCATGAACTCATTACACCTGCTTTAATTACCGCCTGTCTGCGGGGCGAACAGACCGCCTGCACCCGGCTGTTTGAAATTGCTGCTCCCAGCGTCTACCGCCTGTCCTACAGCCTGCTGCTGGATAAACAGGATGCGGAGGACGTGGTGCAGGAAGTGTTTGTATATGTGTTTCGACATTTGACTCAGTATGACCCCAAACGCGGCTCATTTTTTACCTGGCTGTATACGATTACCGTCAGCCGCAGCCGAAATGCCCGCCGCCGCAAGGTGCTGCCGCAGGTCGATTTGAATCACCTGCTGCAATTTGGCATCGACCCGCCTGCCCCACCCGACGAAAACCCGGAAGCGGCTGCCGTTCGCAGCGATGCCCATCGGGTGCTGGCGGAAGCGCTGGCGCAGCTTTCGCCCCGTCTGCGGGAAGCGGTGGTGCTGCGTTATGGGCAGCAGTTGACCTATCGGGAAATGGCCGAAATTTTAAACTGTCCGGAAAAAACGGCCGAATCGCGGGTGCGGCTGGCTCATACTGCCCTGCGCGAAGCCATGAAAGCTCAGGAGATTGCCGCCCTGGGAGAATTGTTATCATTGTAGAGTTCACCCTCACCCCGGCCCTCTCCCATCAAGGGAGAGGGAGTAGGAGATGAGGGTTGGGGGAAAAAGCATCTATGGGGAAGCACCTGAATCGCACACAACTCACACACTATCTCGAAGGGCAATTATCTGCGGAGGCACGCCAGCAGGTCTGGCAGCATATACGCGACTGTGACCGATGTTACCGTCGGCTGCGCGGCGAAGAACAACTCCGCACCAACCTCAACCGTGAATTTAGGGGGTTCGGCAAACCGGATGACCTCTCGGTTTTACTGCCGGCGATTCTAACGGAAAGCCGTCGCCAGACCTCACAGCAGCCTTTTGCCATCATGATGACCGTGTTTCTGGTCATGCTGACGATTTTTCCTCTGCTGCCGCACCTGTCCCATACCACCTATGCCCGTGACACCGATTTGCTGAACGTTCCGGTGTCCACAGGAATACCTGTGCAGAACAAAGTGACTGTAGAGGCAGAGGATTCGGACTCGGAATTTGACGACTCTGCCTTTAATATGGAGTACGCCAGCCCTGCGCCCTATCCGCAGGCTACGGTTGGCAGCAGCCCAATGCCTAACAACCATTCGGAGTAGCAACTTGGCAACGACGATTGAAAGACCGTCCTCTCAATCTTTAAATGTAGATACCTGGCTCGCCCGCGTTTACACCCTTAACTGGGAAGTGGTCGCTTATACTGTGATTGCGGTGATTGCCGTCATCAGCCGCTTCTGGGATTTAGGTGTGCGTGTGGTCAGCCATGACGAAAGCCTGCACACCTATTATTCCTGGCGGCTGTACGACGCGGGGGATTATTCCCATACCCCCCTGATGCACGGGCCGGTATTGTTCCATGCCGTCGCCTTTTTTTACTTCTTATTCGGGGTCAGCGATTTCAGCGCCCGCATTTATCCCGCCCTCTTAGGGGTTTTAATTGTTCTGTATCCCATTTTAATACGGCGCTGGCTGGGACGAGTCGGGGCGATAATGGCCTCTATTGGCCTGCTGGTTTCCCCGATGATGCTGTACTACAGCCGTTACATTCGGGAGGACATCCCCAACCTGTTTTATCTCCTCATCATGTTTTATGCCATGCTGCAATATATGGATGGGGAGCGCCCGCGCCGTCCGGTCTGGATGCTGGTCTTTTCGG
>CAZKZS010000247.1:0-7603 GCA_964557285.1 uncultured Anaerolineae bacterium
GGAATGTGATTAAAAAGCTCATTCCCGATGCCCCCCATGAAACGCTGCTCGTGCTGGATGGCACTACCGGACAAAATGCGCTGGTACAGGCCAAAAAATTCATGGAAGCGGTAGAAATCACAGGTCTGATTATCACCAAGCTGGACAGCACCGCCAAAGGTGGCATGATTTTTGCCATTCAGCAGGAATTAGGGCTGCCGATTCACTATGTCGGCTTAGGAGAAGCCATCGAAGACCTGGTGTTTTTTGAACCCAAAAAATTCGTTGACAGCCTGTTTGAAAACAACTAACTGAGGTGGGAAAGTATGGAAAATGTGGTTCATCGTCTGAGAGACATACGCCTGGAACTTTCCAGGTTGATGGATCGCCTCGATATTGCAAGCCGGGAGCGTGAACTGGCGGACTTGGAGAAGCAGACCGAACAGGACGGCTTCTGGAATGACCCGCAGACTGCCCAGACGGTGATGCAAAAACAGGCCAAATTACGCAGCCACATCGGACGCTGGACTTCGCTCCTCAAACAGATTGACGATACGCTGGAACTGGTCGAACTGGGGGATACCGACCTGGAAGCTGAACTGAGCAGTGAGGCACAAAAACTGGCGGAAGCGGTCGATAAAGCCGCTTTTGAAGCCATGATGAGTGGGGAATACGATACAGAGGACGCGATTCTGGCGATTCATGCGGGCGCGGGGGGGGTGGACGCTCAGGATTGGGCGGCTATGCTGCTGCGAATGTACCTTCGATGGGCAGAACTGCACCGTCTGAAAGCTGAAATTGTGGAAGAAACCCCCGGCGATGAAGCGGGCATTAAATCCGCCATGCTGTCCATTAGCGGAAATTACGCTTACGGCTATTTAAAATCGGAACGGGGGGTGCATCGGCTGGTGCGCCTCAGCCCCTTTGACGCCGCCAACCGCCGCCATACCTCCTTTGCGCTGGTAGAAGTCTGGCCGGATATTCACGGGAACATTGATATTGAAATTGACCCGAAGGACTTAAATATTGATACCTTCCGCGCAGGCGGGGCGGGGGGGCAGCATGTCCAGAAAAACGATACTGCCGTGCGGATTACCCATATCCCCACCGGAATCGTGGTATCGTGCCAGAATCAGCGCAGCCAGACCCAGAACAAACAGCGTGCCATGGAAGTCTTAAAGTCACGGCTGTATGACCTGGAACGGCAGAAACAGGAAGCCCAGTTCAACGCGCTGAAAGGCGACCACGTAAGCGCGGAATGGGGCAACCAGATTCGCTCTTACGTGCTGCATCCTTACCAACTGGTTAAGGATATGCGGACGGGATACGAAACCAGCCAGACGCAGCGAACGCTGGATGGCGAACTGGATTCATTTATGGAGTCATACCTGAAATACAAGGTCGGCACTTAAGGTTCGCCTGATTTGCATTTGCTACTGACCGCGCTCAGAGTAAAATTCTGGCTATGCCTGTTTACAAAAATTTTGAACTCCAGATTCACCAGCTCGGTGAAAATTTATATCTCGCCAGAGTCACAGACAGCCCCACCTTTGAAAAAGGCGAGTCTGTGAGTGTGCGCTTTCAACTGCCTTTCCGACGGGATGAAATTAAGCGCTTTGTAGAAATGCTCAGTGGGGAACGTTCCGTCAAGCGGGCAGCAGGGCAAAAAATCGCCCGCGATTTTGGCGAAGGGCTGTTCCGGGTCATTTTTACGGAAGAAGTCGGCAAAACCTATGTGGAAGCGCGGGAACTGGCACGGACCCGCCAGTGGAATCTGCGCCTGCGACTCAACCTGAGCCGTGCCGGAGATATAACGACTCTGCCCTGGGAACTGCTGCGCGACCCGGAAATAGATTATCTGGCGCTGGATGGGGATACCGCGTTTGTCCGGCATATTCAACGGCTGGTCAACCTCGACCATCTGAACACCGACCCGCCCCTGCGGATTCTGGTCATGATTTCCGCACCGGAAAATCTGGCAAAAGTGGATGAGGTGGCCGAACGAAAAAATCTGGAAGCGGCGGTCAAAGACCTGCGGCAGGTCGAAATCACCTATCTGGAAGATGCTTCCTTGCGGAGTCTGCGAACGATTTTGCAGGCACAGGATTTTGATGTCTTTCATTACATCGGCCACAGCGATTTTAATCCTGAAACGGGCGCGGGGGTGCTGGCGCTGGAAGACCCGTATGAGCATAAACGGGCGATTCCTATTAGTGGGGAAGCGCTGGCGCGGGAACTCTATGACGAGCGTGGCATCCGGCTGGTGGTGTTAAATTCCTGTGAGGGAGCGCGGCAGGATGTCCGCGACCCCTTTAGCGGGATTGCGTCCAGTCTGGTGCAGCGCGGTATTCCGGCAGTGGTGGCGCAGCAGTTTGAAATTTCCGACCAGGCAGCGATTGAGTTTTCTAAGGCATTTTATGAAGCCCTGGCACGCGGCAGTACCATTGAGGCGGCGGTGTTGCAGGGACGGCGGGCGATTGCCAATACCCTGAACAACACAGAATGGGTATCGCCCGTTTTGTTTTTGCATGACCACGATACAAGCAGCATTTTTGAATTTTCACGCCGTCCCACGGAAAAACTGCGTGACCGGATGTATCAGGTGATTACGGGAGTTTCCGTGTTAATTATGCTGGCGCTGCTGGCGATCATTTTCAGCCTGAGCCGGCGGGGGGAAGATGTGGAAGCCGTTGCGCCGCCTACCGCTACGCCGTTGCCCCTGGTGGATTTGGTCATGACGAACATCAGTGTTGAGCCGCGCAGCCCGCAGCCGGGGCGTGAGGCCGCCGTATTGATTGAAATTCAAAATCGTGGCAGTGACCCCGCCCCACCATTTACGTATGAGTGGCAGCCCAGCATTTTTAGCAATCAGAAACTCTCCCAACGGGTAGAAGGGCTGGCGCCGGGCGGCATTTTAAGAGAAAGCCTGCCTGTCCGCTTCGGGTGGTGGGGAACATTTATTTCCGAAGGGCGGGTCGATGTTAATAACGAGATTATTGAAATTTCGGAACAAAATAACAAGCTGAATCCGGTGCGTACCAATACCCGTCTGCCGTTTGATATTCATTTTGACGAACCGCTACCAGATGGTACGCCCATCCAGCAAAATATGCCGCTGCCGCCAGATGCTTTTGCCGCGTGGGGATTTCAGGTCAGCGCCGAATCGGATGATCCGGCGTGTATGAATGTTGTTCCCTGGCTCAAATTTGTCGGGATTTCCTGGGTGGCGCTGGGAACGGGACTGCCCGATGAACCGGAGCAATGCACGGAGGCGGATCTGCTGATTACGTTTTTGGAACGGCAGGACAATAACCTGTCCGGTGTCAGCGCGTTAACGATTACGGCCGCACCGGATGGGGGTCGGTACACGGTAGAAACCTTTCAGCAGTCGGGGGAACTGCTAGAAACCGTGACGGGAATCAATCATCCGACGGAAGGCATTACTCTGATAACCACGCCGGATATAACCCGATTTGCCCGAATTTTCAGCGTGCGAATCCATCCCGAAGGCAGCCCAATTCTGATTACGGATGTGTCCCTGTTTGCACCGTAGGGGCGGGGGTATTCATACCCGATTCCCGCCCTTTTTGCCCTCTCTCAGAACGGGGAATATAGGGGTCACGCTGCGCTTAAAACCACGCCTCTACTGGGAGCAGCCCTGTCCGGGAATCCAACTGGCTTCCACAATTGAGGGGCGGTGGTCAGACGCCAGATTCGCCTGGTCAATCCCAATCCCTGTTGCTTCCAGATTCAGCAGCCAGAGGTAGTCATAGCGGGCGGTTGTCCCATCGACCAGGAACAAGGTATCCCGATTTTCGCGGAACAGCGTGGTAAACGGGTCTTGAAAAACAGTTCCTTTCCAGAGTTCATAAAGGGGTGATTCTTCCCCAAAATTAAACGTGCCGCCCAGAATCACCCGATCCTGGGTAGGTTCGGTGCGATTAACAAAGTGATTCCGCGCCACCAGGTTATACACCTCGTTCATCTGGATATTTTGATCCTGCTGTTCATCGGGAACGGGCTGCCCATCACGCTCCGCCACGCGAAACCCCAGCCACATATTATAAACATGCAGGTCGGTTTGCGGGTCAAGGCGGTAGCGCACATACTGAACCGCCGCCTGTGGGCCTTCGCTGGTGAGGGCTGCCCCTTCCGCACTGGTCACATCCAGGCGGCTGAGGATGGCAATACCCTGAATATCCTCATTTTGAGGGTAAAACGTGACATTCATATTCAGTTCATCGGCCAGCCAGAGCGCCTGGTCTATGCCACCGCTGCTCAAGCGTCCGGTTTCAATTTCTTGCAGCAGCACCACATCTGCGCCGCTGCTGGTAATTGTTTCTGCTACCCGGGTGAGATTTGGCGCAAAATACTGGGTATACCCGCCGTGAATGTTGAAGGTTGCCACGCGCAGGCAGGTCGGATTCAGGGGGCGGCGCACCGGATTCGGCACCGCCGCACGGGTCGCGCCGACGGTGACAACCAGCACGAAAAACGAGGTTAAAAGGGTTTGGACAAGGCGGCCTTCGCGCCAGGGAATCAACTGCCGTTCCAAAATCATCGGCAGGCACGCCAGAATCGCGGCGGCAACCGCCAATGGCAGCCCCATCCCGCGCATCCCGCGCAGCAGGCTTTCGGTCACACTGAAGGGCGGGCTAATGTCCCGCACATAGGCGTAATCATAGGTAAAATAATCGCCAATGCTTAGCAGGATAAAAATCAGCGCACTCACCAGAATTAAAATCGGAGTTGGGTTGACGCGGCGGTGTTCCTTTTTTTGCTGCACCAGCCACCATAGGGTTAATAGGGTAAAAAGCTGTGCCAGCGATAGGACTGCTGCCGCTATCGCTCCTTCAAACCGCCTGCCAATAATCAGCATCAGCGCCAGCATCAGCGCCCACAGCCAGCCGCGATAGGCCGCGTCAAAAATCGAGATAAAGCGGCCTGCCTGCGCCCGTACTTCCGGCACTAACGGCAGCAGAGTCGCCAGCATGATAAGCGGCAGAATCCAGTAATAATCCACTTTTGCCCACCGTGCGACCACATTGGGCAGCCCCAGCACCACAAATTCCAGGTAAAGAATCCCGCCAAAGGACAGCGCTCCCCAGCCAGAGAGCGCCCCCGGAATAGGTTTTTCATAACCGGGCAGTTTGGCTTCTTCGCCTTCGATAAAGGTGGTCAGCGCGGTTAGCAGCAGCATAAACAGGGTCAGGGCAGCAATTGCCCATATCATCGGAATTTCCGGCGAGCCAAACAGCACAAATTCATGATTTTCGTCAAAGGTAGGGTCAGCCGTGCCGTTCAGGGCGCGGATAAACTGGTCAGTTGCAATTCCCATCACCAGCATGACCGGAAACATAGCCGGACGACGAATGATAATCAGCGTCATGTACAGGAATCCGGCTGCAACGGTCACGGCTGCCGCCAGCACCGCGTTTTCCGGTAACTGCATTGCCAGCGAACGGCCAACCGCGCAAAGGGCTACCGCAAACGGCAGACTCCAGCGCAGCCGCATGACTACTAACGCCAGCAGGGGCGCAAGGAGAATCGCTGCCACCGCGTAAATTTCAATCTGTACCTCAGACGGGCGCACCACCCCCGGCAAATTTTTAACCGCTTCATAATTTACCCGCCGTACCAGATCGGCGCTGCTGATACGGGCGTATAGTTCGGCATACAAAAAGCGGATGGTTTGCACAAAAAAGAAGCCCACCAGAGAGGCTTCCAGCGCTTTTAAAAATTCACGTCGTAACATTCAAATGACCTTTGAGTACGCTCCTATTCTACGCGCTTAGGCGGGTTATGCCACCCTTGAAGGTTTTGTGAAAATTGGTGATAGGTTGGTTTTTTGTTTGTATAATGGTTGCAGAGGCGAATGTTTGATGCGCGACCCCAACATTTTTATTTCCTACAGCCGGGCAGACCGCCCCTTTACCCGTGAACTGGCAAAACGGCTTCGTCGAGCCTATATGGAAGTCTGGTATGACGATAAACTGCACGGTGGCGAAGTCTGGTGGGAAGAAATTCTCACCAGCATCCGCGAGTGTGATATTTTTATGTACCTGATTTCCCATGCTTCGCTCAAATCCACCTACTGTCAGGCGGAACTTGCAGAGGCCAAACGCCTGCATAAGCTGATTTTGCCCGTGCAGATTCGCCGGATTCAGGAAGAAATTCCCGACGCGCTGCGCGAAATTCAGGTGCTGGATATGACCGAAGGGCTGACGGCGGACACGATTACCGATTTGCTGGCTGCGTTGATGCGGCTGACACGCAAAATCCCGCCCTCCGATGAGCCACCGACTTCTCCTGAGCCGATTCCCATGCCCATTTTTGTCTACCGGACGAACAACCGGGGCATGAATAAAATGCTGGCGGCGCTGCTGAAATTGAGGGAAAAGCTCCTTCATCTGGAATGGAAGCGAAAGGCGCGTCTGCTGGCGGGCATGGCGGCGGTTTGTGTGCTGGCGCTGATGCTGACTGCTTTTTTTCTTTCATGGGATAAAGATACCGGAGGCAAGGCGATTGCGGAGGAGCATGAACCTGACCAAACCTTCCGCACCGATGCCAGAGAGGTGACTCAGGTACTTGTTCCGGCAGGGTGTTTTATGATGGGCAGCGAACCGGCTACCGATTTATTTGCTCAGGCCGATGAACAACCCGCGCATGAGATTTGTTTTGAGCAGGATTTCTGGATTGACCAGACCGAAGTCACCAACGCGCAGTACCAGTTATTTTTAGAGGATAACGGCTACCGTAATCAGGAATATTGGACGCCGGAAGGCTGGCGCTGGATTCAGGAGATTCATCTGCTGACACCGGAAGATTTTCCCCGCTACCTTGACCCGCAGCAGCCGCGAGTCGGTGTCTCATGGTATGAGGCGATGGCGTTTGCAAGCTGGCGCGGTGGGCGGCTGTGTACGGAAGCCGAATGGGAATATGCTGCACGGGGACCGGAATCGGTGGTGTATCCCTGGGGAGATGCATTTTCGTCGGAAAAACTGGTTTACAACCTCAATTCAAATGGCCGTTCGGTGACGGTTGGGACACTGCCGGAGGGGGCTTCCTGGGTTGGGGCGCTGGATATGGTGGGGAACGTGGCCGAGTGGGTCACGGACTGGTACGGCCTTTACGACAGCCATCCGACTTCCGGCGAAGATAAAGTCATACGCGGCGGGAGTTGGAGCAGTGGCAACATTGAAAATCTGCGTGCCGCCTACCGCGATTGGCTGAAACCCGTTTTCCGCCGTGCCAATGTCGGCTTCCGCGTGTGTTCGATGGGGTAGGGCGGGTGTGAAAATTTTCCCTCACCCCCAACCCCTCTCCCACTGCTGCGCGGGGAGAGGGGCTTATATGGGATTAACGCGTTGCCCCTACAAATTTTTGGCATCTTATTCTCATTCGCTATAATTATTTCCCAACTTGACCTAACGTTGTGGGATGAACCACATATTTATTTCTTACAGCCGCAAAGATCAGGACTATGCCCGCAAGTTGGCCGAACATTTGCGCCAGCACGGGTTTGATGTCTGGATTGATGACCGTATTGATTACGGTGACCGATGGTGGAAAACCATTGTGAAGGCGATAGAGCAATGTGCCGCGTTTGTGGTCATCATGACCC
>CAZKZS010000248.1:0-584 GCA_964557285.1 uncultured Anaerolineae bacterium
ACCTACCTGGCGGGGCAAAAAGCCGATGAATCCGCGTAGTGGATAATCTCCCCCCAAAAATGGTAAAACTGTCAGCAAACAGTGTGAAAAAGGAACACCCATGACTGAAAAATTTTTTGTTGGCGGGGAATGGCGCAGCAGCAGTGACGTTTTAGAAGTCATTTTCCCGTATGACAATACGGTTTCTGGCAGCATTTATCTTTCTACAGAAGCGGATATTGAAGATGCGATTGTCAGCGCCCAGAAAGGCTTTCAAATTACCCGCAAGCTGCCCTCCCACCAACGCAGTGAAATTTTGCGGACTCTCCACCGCCTGATGCAGCAAAATTTCGATGAACTGGTTGATTTGATGATTATTGAAAGTGGGAAAAATCGTAAGACTGCCGTTGGAGAAATGACCCGCGCCCTGCAAACCATCTTAATCTCCAGTGAAGAAGCTAAACGGATTGGGGGGGAGGTTTTTTCGATTGACTGGACCCCCGCCGGAGAAAATAAACAGGGTTTTACCAAAAGGATGCCTATTGGTACCGTCCTGTGTATCACCCCCTTTAATTATCCGATCAATCTGGCGTGTCATAAAATTG
>CAZKZS010000248.1:594-7592 GCA_964557285.1 uncultured Anaerolineae bacterium
GGCGATTGCTGTCGGCAATTCCTTCATCCTGAAACCTGCCGAAAAAACACCCCTGTCGTCCGTTCGTCTGATTGAACTGGTCTTAGAAGCGGGCTATCCCCCCGAAGCGGTGAATCTGGTACAGTGTTTTGGCGATAAGGCCGGACTCATGGTGTCCCACCCGCGTATCGCCATGCTGAGTTTTACAGGCAGCGCGGCGGTGGGCTGGATGTTAAAAAATCGGGCGGGGCAGAAAAAAGTAGCGCTGGAACTGGGGGGCAACGCGGGGGTGGTCATCCATGAGGATGCCGACCTGAATTTAGCCCTCAAACATACGGTGGCGGGCAGCTTTGCCAACGCGGGACAAAACTGCATTTCCGTACAGCGCTTGCTGCTGCACCGTCCCATTTATGAGGAATTCTGCGACCAGTTTATTCCGGCAGTTGAAGCGCTGAAGGTGGGCGACCCCCGTCATGCAGATACCGATATTGGGCCGATGATTCGGGAAGCCGATGCCAAACGTGCGGAATCCTGGGTGAATGAAGCGATTGGGGCGGGCGCTTATGCACTTCTGCCAGGTAAACGCGAAGGCTCTATGCTCTGGCCGATTGTACTGACAGAAACCACAGAGGATATGAAAGTTCGGTGCGAAGAAATTTTTGCGCCTGTCGTGACTCTTGTACCCTATGAAACCTGGGATGAGGCGGTTTTTCTCATGAACGATACCCCCTATGGCTTGCAGGCCGGATTATTTACCAATGATATGCGGCGAATCATGGATGCGTGGGAGCGTATTGAGGTCGGCGGGCTGCATGTGAACAATGTATCTACCTTCCGCGTTGATCATATGCCTTATGGCGGGGTAAAAGCCTCCGGTTTTGGACGTGAAGGGGTGAAATATACCATCGACGACATGACCGAAATTCGCCTGATGGTGCTGCATTTAGATTAAATGATAGGGGCGGTGTTGACCGCCCCAGTTTTTTACGCTTCGCTGAACAGATTCAGCAGCATTTCCCCGCGCTGCGTCAGTTGATGATATACCCGCTTGCCGCTTTGCATGGACGTGACCAACCCCGCCTGAGACAGCCGCGCCATATGCTGTGACACTGCGCCAGCAGTGATATTCAGACGGTGGGCAAGTTCGCCCGTGCTGGTGGGCTGTATCAGCGATTGTAGAATTTTTGCCCGTCCTGCCCCGACGGTAATTTCCAGCGCATCATTGGCAGGAAACTGTGCCGTAGACCGCCACATGCCCCATCCACGCGGCCGATAACTTAAAGAGGGATACCATTCGAGCGCAGTAATCGTAAACGGCACTTCACAGCATGAAAAAATTAACGGAATCAAAATCACCCGGTCACTTTCAACTTGCTGACGGTAGCCGGATTTTTTCTTAAACCGGATTTCAAAGTTTTCGTAGACCACGTAGGGATTGAGTTCGGCAAAAACCATCTCCACGCCGCCCAAAGCAAGCTGTCGCGCCCGATATAAAATGTCGGCTTCCAGAATTTCCTGCATTCGCGGCCAGTGACGCGCCAGAGTCAGCCGCCAGTACACCTCTATCTCTCTCACCAGACGTTCTAAGGCTATATCGGGCTGCTCAAGATATTCCTGCAAAATTGATTCCTCATCAGGCGTAAAACGGCTGACCCGCCGCCGCAGTTCAAAAATATCACGCTGAACAAGCTCCGGCGGTGTGGCTCGAATCGCCTCAATTTCGTCATAAATATTCATGATGGGCTTTGTCA
Source organism: uncultured Anaerolineae bacterium (assembly GCA_964557285.1). Classification (GTDB taxonomy): domain Bacteria; phylum Chloroflexota; class Anaerolineae; order Aggregatilineales; family J027; genus SB15. The sequence continues at coordinate 2,325 of CAZKZS010000248.1, forward strand.
CGGGCGGCGTCAGGAAGTCCGGGAAAAATCGCATACTCCTGAACAGCGTATCCAGATAGGGAAACCGAAGATTATCAGTGGCTTGATAGGCTTCAGACACCCAGTCGTAATAAGCATGATATTGTTCTTCATGTAAGGCAAACAAACAGTAGCTTGTCATCGTATCCCAGATAGGGCTGATGACAAAACGGGTACTGACCGGATTTTCCCCATTCAGGCGGATAGTAATCATATGATGACTCTGCTCAATTGAACATCTGTTCTTATTATGCGGCAAAATGTGTCTGTGGGTCAACATTTTAGAAATTTCTAAATTCATTTCCTTTTCTTTTTTTCTGCCCTACCTTTAAGAAAAGGAGATATGACCATGACCAGCGACTACACCCTGTATTACTTATCCCAGTATAAGCAGCGCGATATGCTGCAAGAACGCGAAAACGACAGACTGGCTCAGGAAGCAGCAAAAGCGGCCCAGGAGAGGCAAATACAAAATACGTCCCAGCGACAGTCTTTTCAGGAACTGATTGCCAGCTATCTGCTGCCGAAAAATGCGGCTTCTAAACCCTGATCATACGGAATTTTCCTCATAGTGGAATCTGGCAGGGGTAGGCTCTGCCAGTTCTTTTTGCCGGAGTGCCGCCACCAGCTCATACAGGGTAACAAAATGTTCCTGCTCAAAAAGCCAGCCTGTTTCGACAATTTCTATCGTGGGCAGGGAAACAGAGTCGGCCACCTGAAAGCCTTCGCGTTCCAGGGCGCGGCGTGTCCAGATGGCTTTTAAACCCTCCCCGATCAGCCGAATCTGTCCAGCGTGACGGGTATGAAGGCGGAATGTTCCGGTGCGGCGGTCAAATTCTAGTCCTTCGCTCTGGAAAACCGCTTCAAATGCCCCGCTTAAGACCAAATCTTCCGGCGCTCCGACCTGCATCTCCCCTTTGGACGAAAGCAGCCACAGTTTATCCGCGCTTCGCAGGGCTAAATCTAAATCGTGGGTGGAAAGGAGTACGGCACGGTGGGTATCGCGGGTTAGTTTTCGCAGCGTCCGCATGATTTCCACACGGCGCGGCAGGTCTAAAAAAGCGGTCGGTTCATCCAGCAGCATCAGGTCGGGTTCCTGTGCCAGCGCCCGCGCCACCATGATTTTTTGACGTTCGCCGTCGCTGAGTTCGCTCACCGGACGCGCTGCCAGAGGTTTCGCCCCCACGATTTCAATTGCTTCCCGCACGGCCTGTTCATCTTTTTCCGTCAGCCGCCCCGACCAGTCGGTATAAGGATACCGTCCCAACGCGACCAGTTCATACGCGGATAAATGTCCAGCTTCTACCCGTTCGGTAAGGACAACCGCCAGATGTTTTGCCAGGTCGTGCGGTTTAAAATTGGGTAACGGCCTGCCCATCAGAACAATTTGCCCGCTTAGCGGCGGCTGCATTGCGGCCAGGGTTCGCATCAGGGTCGATTTGCCTGCCCCGTTTGGCCCCAGTAAACACACCAGTTCACCCGCTTTTAACGTGAGCGAAAGCTGCTCCGCCACCCGTACCACAGGGCGGCGGGCAGGCTGATACCCAATCGTCAGATGGTGGGTTTCAAGAATAGTCATGAGATAAAGGCAGCCCGTAACTTTCGCCGCCGCAAAATGACCCACGTAATAACGGGCGCTCCTATCAACGCCGTTACCACGTTTAAGGGCAAAATCATGGGCGGCAGTTGGGCGATTAAATCCGCGCTCAGCGCCAGCCCTGCCCCCATAAGCATGGTCGCGGGAATCAGAGTCCGGTGGTCAGAGGTCGTTAATAAACTGCGGCAGAGATGCGGCACAGCCACGCCGATAAATCCGATGGGGCCGCAAAATGCCGTCACCACACCCGCCAGCAGCGCCGTACTCAAAATAATCAACACACGGGTGCGCCGGATGGAAACCCCCATACTGCGGGCATAGGTATCTCCTAACAGCAGGGCATTGAGGGGTTTTGCCTGCACATAGGCCAGCAGCAGCCCGACCAGTGTTATCGGAGCAAATACACGCATCTGTTCCCAGGTTACGCCGTCAAAACTGCCAAATGTCCAGTGAATATAGGCTTGAATCCGTTCTGAAAGGCTGAAATACATCAGCAAACTGACAAAGGCGCTGGTCATATACCCGAACATCAGCCCCACAATGAGCAGAGTCAGGCTGCCTTCCACTTTTTGCGCGACCAACAGCACGATTCCCATCACCAGAAAAGCGCCCAGGCTGGCCGCCCCAACCGTCGTAAAATGACCGAGTAGCCCCAATTCCGCTATCAGCGTCGCGCCGACTGTGCCGCCCGTCAAAACGACCAGCGCCACGCCGAGACTCGCGCCGGAGCTAACCCCCAGCACAAACGGGTCGGCCAGTGGATTGCGGAACAGGGTTTGCATTTGTAAGCCAGCCACACTCAGCGCCGCCCCGCCGAGCATGGCCGTGACCGCTTTGGGCAGCCGGAATTTGAGGACAATCGTTTCCCAGATGGCTTTATCTGCTTCTCCGCCGATTAAAATCCTGAGGATGTTATCCATAGGAATATCGACTGAACCCGTTGCGATGTTCAGTAGAAAAACAGCCAGCAGGCCGGCCAGCAAAAGCCCCAGCAGCAGGCCGCGCTGTCCGGTTTGCTCGCGGGTTTGTATTCTGAATCGAGTGAGTGAAATGTCCATCTTAATCTAACTTCTGGTAGTAATACAGGTCATGGTCGGGCAGCAGGTCGGGATGGAAGATGGAAATCAGGTCGGCCAGAATCACATCGGGATGAATCACTGCCGACTCGTAATAGGCGCTGCCGCCGCTTTCGGAACGAATCGCATTGTTGTTATACACATTCCCATTCTGGAAAGCGGCAAATTCCGTATACCGTTCATCTTCCGCCAGCCCATCGTCAAGGCTGTTCCAGAAGCCAACATTCAGCCAGAAATCGGCATCCTGCGCTTGTTCCAGCACCACCTCAAAATCAAGCGGCATCCCGCCCGTTGAGTCGTCCTCTTTCCATAGATAATCCGCACCCGCATCGGCAAACAGTCGAGCAACATAACTCTGACCGCCGGGAACATACCAGGCGTCGTCAAATGCCACTCCTGCAAATACGGTAGGCCGTGATTCAACAGTGTCGGTCAGGGCAGCCAGTTCAGTGTAACGTGTCACCAGCCCTGAAAAATAGTCATTTACGTCTGCCTCTTTGTTAAAAAACAGGGCGGTAACTTTAATCCATTCTGCCTGCCCTAGAGGTTCGTTTTCCAGATATTCCGCGTTGAGCGCGACGGGAATACCTGCTTCCAGCAAAAGCGGGTGAGCGTCATATTCTGGAAGTCCGGTCGCATAGGCTATCACCAGATCAGGATTTAAATCCAGCAAAAGCTCAAGATTAACGTTTGCCCCACTACCTAGATTCACCAGTTCTCCCTGATTGATAAGTTCAATGACCTCCGGCGTGGTGGTAAACCCATAAGAGTCGGAATCGATTCCCCGCAGGCTGTCCAGTTCTCCCAGTTCAACCAGATGGGGTAAATAGGTGGTGGAAAGGGAAACCAGGCTGTCAATGGGGATTTCAATCACTTGAGCGTCTTTGTAGCCTTCCGGCGTGGGCGTGCCGCATTGTACCAGCACATACTCTATCGGTTCAGCCGCGCCTGCCCAGGGCGACAGCACCCGCAGCACTTTGTAATGATTAAAATATTCCACTTCAAATCCGGTGGCATATTCCACAGTGACCTTATGTGGGAAGTAGTCCACGTTCGGGTCGTAATTTTCCACACACCCATCCGTGAGATTGGTTTCCTGTGCGGCGGCAGTCAGCGACACCAATAAAATGAGGAACAGCAAAACAAGGTATTTCATCAGAACACACTCCTATCCAATCAAAATCGAAGTGTGGATGGTTGGGCGTACAGACAAAAAAACGGCGCTGCAAAGTAAGGGCAGGCCGTGTACGCGCTGGCCCCTTTATCCACGAAGGTGGCGCTTAAGCAATCCTGTTAGGGCGGGTCATCGGGCTTCTCTGACGAGTTACCGTTGCGGGACAGCGCCGGACTTTCACCGGACTTCCCCCGTTGTGTGCCACGCATCCGGGCGGCTGGCACACCCTCACATTTGATTGTTTATGCTGCAAGCATAACACGAAACCCTCATCACGGAAAGGGGTGTAATCCCAGATACACCTGATACAGCCGAATCAGATGTCCGGTGGGGTCGGCATAATATTCGTCGGGCGTTATATCGAATTTTAGGGGCGGCATAGGTTGAACCAGCGGAGTCGTAGCAGCAAACTTGCGAATCACTTCCGCATGAGGTTTCAGAGTCCCATCCGGCCGCACCAGCCCAAAAAACCGTTCATGTTTCGACTCTTTACACGGCGGTTTGTCCCATAATTCCGGCACGTAATCCGCAAAACACCATAACAGCGAACCCATTGCCCCAACCTCAACCAGCCTGGGCAGCACCGCTTCCACATAGGCCGCCAGATCTTCTTCAGAGGCCATAAACTGCGTGCGTGGCTCGCCGTAAGCGGTCCATTCCCAGACCGTTGAGGGGTCGCCGGAGGCTGTAGTGCAGCCGCCCCATTCTTCCATTAAAGTCGGCTTGCCACTCAAAGCGGAGGTTATCGCACAGGTATACGGTACAAGGTCGGGGTCAAGGGCATGACGCGCCCAGGGAAGGTACATCGGGTAACTATGCATCACAGCGACATCTGTTTCCGCATATATTTTGTCAATCCGAAAGCCGTTGTTTTCCTGCAAACTGGCGATATGCAGCCCGCAAGTGACAGGATGCAGCGGGTCAATCTCCTTGATAAGTTGGGTCATTTGCCGCACCCAAACCTGTCCCGCCTGCCAGTCAGGAGGATGAGCGAATAAATCCGGTTCGTTGCCCAGATTCCACATCCATACTGCCGGATGGTCTTTGTACTGCCCAACTACCGTTCGCAGAAGCAGCCGTTCGGCATCAAGCGCGGTTGGGTCGGTGTATGGATTACGGTAGCTGCCCGAAATGACCTGTCCACCACTGACCAGTTGTTTCAGCCAGGGAGAGGGCGGCGGCGCTGTCTTATCCAACAGCCAGGTCGGTGACCAGTTGGGGCCACTCATGTGACCGGTAAAAAAAGTAACATCCAGCCCCAACCCATAATGAGCCGCGATGTCACACACTTTCCCCAAATTTTCCAGGCAGCCCTTGGAAACAGCCGTCGGGGAGGGCTGCCAGTCGTCCCACAGCAGGAACAGCCGTACCACCTTCATACCGATGTCAGCAATCAGGCCAAA
>CAZKZS010000249.1:0-7576 GCA_964557285.1 uncultured Anaerolineae bacterium
AGCAAAGGCCAGACGGGGCTTAATCAAACCGGACGAGGCAACGGCCAGCCCCGCCGAAGTGAGTCCGGCTGCCCGCAGGAAATTCCGGCGGCTCACCGGTGGCTGACTCTTGACGCGATCATGAACAATCTTCATAACGTGGTGGTTACACATAAAAAATCTCCTTGTGAACTTAAAAATCTTTGGGAATGATGCTATTATAACGTTAAAATATTTCTCCGACGAAATGATTGGGGAATTCATGGCAAATTCAACACAAACGCACCTCATCACTGCTGAAATTTACTTGCAACAGTCCCCCGAAACCACGCAGCCGATGGAATTAATTGGGGGAGAAGTGGTCGTGTCCCCTGCGCCGAAGAATATTCATGTGGATGTCGTCGCTCACATCCTGCGGATTTTGTTTGCCAGTATTCCCAAAGACAAAGGACAAATTAAAACAGCCCCTGCGGATATCCATTTTGATGAACTTGATGTATTGCAGCCGGATATTTTTTACATTTCTGCAGAAAATACTCGCTGCAAGCGTGGGGAAGATGGTTATCTACACGGCGCTCCCGATTTGTGTATTGAGGTCGTTTCGCCGACAAGTGCTTATTGTGACCGCCACAAAAAGCCAGCTATTTATGCCAAGCATGGCGTGCGTGAATACTGGGTGGTCGAACCGGAAGCGCAGTTTATCGAAATTTATACCTTAAGGGGGTGAGTGTTTCCGACCTCTTTTCCCCATAATTGCTATTGGCTAATCACCATTCCCTGCCTGACGGTCATAATTCCGATACACCATGCCTGTATAAGGCTGCATATTGGCATCACACATCAGGTCAATCGAGTACAGGTCACGCAATTTTTCTAGCAGACGCCTTTGTAGGCAGGCAGTACCTCCAGTAGGGGAATAAAAGCCGCCAGCATAATCGCATAACTTCCCTGCAAAATACGCCAGTGGGTTTCCGGGGAAGGGGATTAGGCCAGCCATCAAAAAAGCCCCCGCCAAGCTGGTCGGGGGTAAGGTTTTCCAGAGAATCCGTATACCGAATCTTAGTCACCGACGGCAGCCTCAGCGTAAACCTGTGCGGCTTCCCATCCAATGATTGCCTTTTTGCGTGACAGCCCCCATTTATAATTGCCAAACGCGCCCGTTTTCCGAATCACACGATGGCAGGGGATGAGAAAAGCGACCGGATTGCTGCCAACCGCGCTGCCAACGGCGCGTGCTGCGGTCGGCTGACCAATTGCGGCAGCAATAGCTTCATAGGTGGCGAACTGCCCAAACGGAATTTTCAGCAGCGATTCCCACACCTTAATCTGGAAATTTGTCCCTTTCAGGAACAGCGAAAGCGGCCTATCCATTGAAAATATCTGCTCCAGAACAGGCTGTGTTTTTTCGCGGCTGGCTTTGAGTTCCGCTAACGGCCATTCCGCCTGAATCAGATTGAGAATCGCCTCTTCGCTGGTGGTAATAAAATCCAGCCCGCAGATCCCACGTTCTGTCACCGCCAGCACTGCGTCGCCAAAGGGAGTCGGGTGAATCCCGTAATGAATGGTCAGCCCCGCGCCCTGACTTTTAATTTCGCCGGGGGTCATGGCATGAATCGTCACCATCAAATCGTGCAGCCGCCCCGGACTAGATAGACCGGATGCATAGGTGGCGTCCAGTACATTGTGGGAATTTTGCAGGAGATGTTTGGCATGTTCGGCGGTCAGGAATTGTAAAAACCGTTTAGGGCTGATACCCGCCCAGCGTTTAAAAAGGCGCTGCAAATGAAATTCACTCAGCCCGACCTCCGCCGCCACTGCTTCCAGTGAGGGCTGATTCAGAAAATGGGCATCAATGTATGCGATGGCATGGGCGATACGGTTGTAATCTTCTGACAACATGCTGAGCCTCCCTGACAGGAATCGTTCGCTGGATGGGAGGGACACGGCAGTGCCGTGTCCCTACGTATTCCGTTATTTAATAGCATACCGGACTCCGACCCTCCCCTCAACCCGATTCTTGCGACCTTGCGGATTGTCTTTCACATGCGCGTTATAATGGAATTGATACCTTGATTGCTAGTTGTGCAAATGAGGCAAATACTACTATCCTCACCCCCTTGCCCCCTCCACTGAGTGGTTCAAGAGCGGACGGGAAGCGGAATGTAGGGGCGGGAACAAGGTGCGACAGCACCGATGCCCGCCCGTTTTAACCTCACCCCAAACCCCTCTCCGAAAATTGGAGAGGGGCTTTTGCGGGCAGGAATCGCGCCCAATGGTCGCTTGTCCCTGCCCCTACTAACTGCTAATTGCTAACGGCTAACCGCTAATGGCCTGTCCCTGCCCCGACAGGGTACAATCACCGGAAAAAAACGAGAACAGGCCATGAATCTGATTCCCCCTATTCCTGAAAATATGATACAGCGCCCTGACCCCCATAACGCGCTGCTGACCCATCTGCTTGACCTTGACCGCGACGAACCGATTGCGCTCTATTCCCCGCGTGCCGGAGATGGCAAACGCACCCTGGCGGCGGCCGTCTGTCATGACGACAAAGTGCAGGCGCTTTTTGACGCGGGCATCCTCTGGATTCGGATTGGCGAACATCCCGATGTGCCTGTGCTGCTCAAAAATCTGGCGCATGTCATCGGAGAACAGTTAACCCCGCAAATGGAGGAAGTCGAAGAAGAAGCGGCTGAAGATGAGGAATTGGTTGAAGAAGAAATTTCCGAAGAAGATGTCTACGAGAGTTATTACCTGCTGGTGCTGGATGAGGTTTACAATCCCGCGCTGATTTACCCCTTTCTGAAGCTGGGACACCGCTTCGACCACCTGATTTTGACCACCAGCGACGATGTGTTATCGGTCACAAAGGCCAAAACGGTGTATTTAAACAGCATGACGAACGATGAATCCGTGCTGCTGCTGGCAAGTTATCTGACACAAAAGCCCTCCCCCGCCGACCTCCCCCGTCTGCTGGAATTGGCCGTGACTCTGGGCAGGTGGCCTATCCTGCTGAAGCTGGCCGCCAGAGCTTTGCACCACCTGACTCAAAAAGGGGAAAGTCTGTCGGCGGCCATTACAAAAATAGAAGCCCATTTTGAATCTAAGGATGCCTTTATTCCTGAAGACCCTGTGCCGCAGGAATATGACCACGCGCTCCATACCATGCTGGAATTGAATTTGAGTTTTATCCCTCATGCCGACGTGTATTGGGAGTTGGGCATTTTTACCCCCTACGACCCGATTCCCCTGACCACACTGGCGGCCTTCTGGCATATGGATAAAATCGCTACGTTTGTGGAACATCTGGCGGAACTGGGACTGGTGGATTATGACCGCGAAAATCAGACGGTTCGCCTGCCGGATGCGCTGCAAAAACATCTAGCAAAACACGCTCCCCATGACCTGCACGCGCAGTTGATTGAACGCTGGGGCGACCCCCTGCCAGACAACTACGCCTGGGATACCTACGGGTATCATTTACACCGGTCGGGACAGGTCGAAAAGCTGGAAAACCTGCTGTTTGATTTTTCGTGGATTCAGGCGCGGCTCAACAAAACTTCCTTCAAGGGGCTGTGGCGAGATTACACCCTGCTGGAAAAATCAGATGATGTGCAGTTTATCCTTGAAGCGCTTCAGGAAGCGGATATTTTTCTGGAAGATGACCCTAACCAGCTTGCCGAACAACTGATTGCCCGCCTGCCCGCCGAACTGTCGGAACGTCTGGATAAACTGATGACACAGGCGGAAAAATCCAAAGACGGGCAAATCTGGCTTCAGCCGCAGCCGGGGATTTTGACCCCCGCTACCAACTATTTTCCCCTGGAATTTCCGGCGCTCCAATGGGAGGACGTGCCGGACGAGATTCTTGGCACACGGCTAACCCATCCGGGCATGGGTTTGCTCACGCCGGACAGCGCCTATGCGTTTCTGGGAACAAATGAAGGCGATGTGCATGTGTGGGCTGACCCCTTTAACCGGAACGACAGCACGCCGGATTTTGTGCTGGAAGGCCACGACGATTGGATTTGTTTAATGGGATACGATGCCGCCCGCCAGCGCCTTGCCAGCGCTTCGATGGATGGGGTCATTGCCGTGTGGGATTTAAAAACCGGAGATGAAATTGCCGATCTGGATGAACACATGGATAAAGTAACGAGTCTGGTGTTTTCGGCAGATGGCAAACATCTTGTATCTTCCTCATGGGATGGCGCGGTCATCGTTTGGGAACTGGACAGTGCCGAGGTCAAACACCTGCTTGAACCAGAAGCTGGATTCATCTGGGCGGCAGCGCTCACGCCGGACGGCAAACATATTTTGGCTGCCTGTGCCGACCAGAAAATCCGCATGTGGGAATTTGAAAGTGGAGCGCGGGTCAAAGTGATGGACTGTGCCGCCCTTCAGGTGAATCATCTGGTTTGCACGCCGGATAACCGATTCTGTATCAGTGTAGGGTTAGAAATTGAAGCGTTTGATCTGAACACAGGCGAACGGATTGCCCGTTTTGGCACAAATGCCCTGTTTGACTCCCTCACGTTAGATGTGGATGGGCGCACGCTGCGGGTCGCGGATTTACCCATAGTAAAGCTGGCCGGCGTTTAAGGCAGGAAGAGGGGACAAAAAATCCCTCTCCATTTTTTGGAGAGGGGCGGACAGTAGGGGCAGGAACAAGCGAACGCAGCAAGTAATACTTGCCCGTTTAGCCATGAGCAGTTAGCAGTTAGCGGTTAGCAGTTAGTAGGGGCAGGGACAAGCGACCATCGGGAGCGATACCTGCCCTAATAATTTAACGCCACGCGGTAGGGACACGGCACTGCCGTGTCCCTACATAATATTATGATTTTTGGAGGATTCATGGTGGGAGTAAGATGCCATAGCACCGATGCCTGCCCCTACCAAAAATCTTCGCATTTGCATTACTCCCTCTAATTACTTAGAATGTGTCCATTCACAAAAAATTCATATTTCTAATAGCGGGGGTAGCAGTCTATGTTAGCAGGGCGTCTTAGCTCCGCACGCCATTTACAGTTTATCGGCAGAAGCGCCGAAAAATCCCTGTTTCAGTCTCTCCTGGCCGAAGGGCAGCCGCATGTGCTGTTTATTCATGGGCCGGGGGGCGTGGGCAAGTCAACCCTGCTGCGCGAATACGCTTATCTGTGTCAGGAACTTGAGATTCCGGCGCTTTATTTGGATGTCCGCAATGTCGAACCCGTCCCTCAATCCTTTTTAACGGCGCTGGAAAGGGCATTAGGCATCCCGGAGTCATATTTAGACTATCTGACCGCGCTTTCGACCCAGTATGTGCTGCTGCTGGATACCTATGAAACAATTGCCCCCCTGGATGATTGGATTCGGGAAAATTTTCTCGCCCATCTGCCGGATAATGTGGTGGTGGTGCTGGCAGGGCGCCAGCCGCCGTCGCTGGCATGGCGGGCGGACCCCGGCTGGCAAACCCTGATTCGCACCTGGTTTCTCCGCAATTTTAACCCTGAAGAAAGCCGTTCATACCTGGTGCAGCAGCAGATTCCGCAGAACCAGCACGCCTCTATTTTAAATTTCACTCACGGACATCCTCTGGCGCTGTCGCTGGTGGCGGACGCTTTCGCGCAGCGTCAGGATTTTCATTTCCAGCCGGAAGAAACGCCGGATATTGTGCGAACGCTGCTCGAAAAATTTGTGCAAAAAGTTCCCGGCCCAGCACATCGGGCGGTGCTGGAAGTGTGTGCGCTGGTGCGGCTGACCACCGAATCGCTGCTAAAAGCAGCACTTGGGATGGAAGACCCGCATGAACTGTTTGACTGGCTGCGCGGTTTATCCTTCATTGAAGCTGGACGCGGCGGCCTGTTCCCACATGATTTAGCGCGAGAAGCGCTGGTCGCTGATGTGCGCTGGCGGAATCCCGACTGGTACACCGAACTCCACCGCCGAATCCGTCATTATTACGCGAATCGGCTGAATCAGACCTCTCAGCCGGATGAACAGCAGCAAATTTTGTTTGATTACATTTATCTGCATCGGGCGAGTCCGGTGGTGCGTCCTTTTTTTGAATGGAAACTGGGTGGCACATTCCTGACCGATACCCTGCGTGCTGGCGATAAGCCTTTGCTGCTGGAAATGGTAGAAAAACATGAAGGGGCAGACTCGGCGGCACTGGCAGATTTCTGGCTGAACCAGTACCCGCAGGGATTCATTATCATGCGCGGCGCGGACGACACTCCGGTGGGATTTGTGATGCTGCTGCCTCTCTCTGGCACAAACCCTGATCCGGCAGTGCTGGCCTGCTGGACCTATCTGCACCAGACTGCCCCCCTGCGTGCCGGAGAAACCGCGACCCTGTTCCGCTTCTGGATGGCCGATGACACCTATCAGGCCGTGTCCCCGATTCAAAGCCTGATTTTTGTGAATGTAGTCCGGCACTACCTGACGACTCCCGGGCTGGCTTTTACCTTTTTCCCCTGTGCCGACCCGGATTTCTGGTCGCAGGTCTTCGCTTATGCCGATTTAAAACGGCTTCCAGAGGCCGATTTTAAGGTCGGTGGACGGGAGTACGGCATGTACGGGCATGACTGGCGGCTCGTCCCGCCGATGGCATGGCTGGCGCTGCTGGGAGAACGGGAAACTGCCGCCGCCCCGCAGATGATTCATGCTCCTGCCGGAGAACACCTGACCGTTTTAAGCGAAGAAGATTTTACGGAAGCCGTGTCGCAGGCGCTGCGAGCTTATACACGCGGCGAACTTTTACGCAATAGCCCCCTGCTGCGCTCCCGATTGGTGATTGAACGTGCCAGCCCCAACGCGGGGGAGATGGAACGACTCGCGGTGCTAAAAGCCCTGCTGAAGGAGGCCGCCGCTTCTTTGCAGCAGTCGCCCAAACTCACCAAACTTTATCGCGTTGTATACCATACCTATCTTCAGCCCGCCGAAACCCAGGAACAGGCGGCTGAACTGCTTGACCTACCCTTCAGTACCTACCGCCGTCATCTTAAATCCGGTGTACAGCATATCGCGGAAGTCTTATGGCAAATGGAAATCGGGCAGTGAGCAAAAAGTGAGCAGTTTTTGACCTGTAAAATGAACACTCAGAACTCCTATAGTGAGAATAATCAGGTGAAAAAGGAGTTTTTGAGATGTCAAACGCTGATGTGGTCCGCAATTTTTTAGAGGGCGCGTGGAATCAAAAAGATTTAAGCGCCGTTGATAAATACCTTCATCAAGATTATGTCAGCCACGATCCGATGGAAGGCCAGTTTCCTCAGGGAATTGAAGGCCAGCGTCTTTTTGTCTCCACCTTTAACGCCGCCTTCCCGGATGTCCGATGCACCATCAACAGCCAGGAAGAAAATGGGGATATGGTCGAGTCGAGCCTCACGTTTGTCGGCACACAAAAAGGCGAACTGATGGGCATCCCGCCAACAGGCAAAAAAGTCACCGTCCCTGTACACGTTACTGACCGCGTTGAAAATGGCAAAATTGTCGAAAGCTGGGTGGACTGGGACCCGGACGATATGATGCGCCAGCTTGGGGTCGGTTAGGTGAAATAAATTCTCGAAATTATAATTTGGGAGGGGGTTGCACAGGTGTGTAACCCATTCGTTCT
>CAZKZS010000250.1:0-7572 GCA_964557285.1 uncultured Anaerolineae bacterium
GGGCAGTCCTCGAACGGCTGGCACATCGTTTTGTTTGACCGTTACCGACTGATTTCCGTGCCGTTTCTGCTGCGCTGGACTCCGATTCTGGTACTGCTGCTGGCCGCGTTCTGGCGTTTTGAGGGGATACAGCAGCAGTCTTTCTGGCATGACGAAGGCAACACCCTGCGCCTGATTCAGCGTGATGTGGAGGCACTCATCGACGCGGTTCGTCCCGATATTCATCCCCCGGGGTATTATCTTGCACTCAAAGGCTGGACAACATTTGTAGGAGAGCATGAGTTTGGGCTGCGTTCGCTTTCCGCTTTTTGGGGAATGCTGACGGTTTTATTTACCTACGCGCTTGGCACTAAACTGTATGAGGCAAAAGCGGCGGGGATTCTAGCCGCCTTTCTGGTGGCGGTGAATGCGTTTCAGGTGTATTACAGCCAGGAAGCCCGTATGTACGCCCAGCTTGCCGCCCTGACAACCCTCAGTTTATGGCTGCTGACCGTGCTGGTTACAGGCCGTGCCTTTTCACGGCGGTTCTGGTGGGCCGCCGCCGCACTTGTGGGCGTGAATACGCTGGGTTTATATACCCAGTACACGTATGCTTTTACGCTGCTGGTGCAGGGCATTTTTTTCCTGTGGGCAAACGCGAAAAATATGAAAGTCCTGCTCGTTTACTTTGTGGCAAACGCTCTAACGCTGCTTTTTTTTCTCCCCTGGCTGCCCACTGCCTACGACCAGATCACGACCTGGCCGACGGTGGACACGGGCGAGTCATTCTCTGAAAAAATCACTACCCTTGCCACGTATATCACTTACGGAAACAGCGCTTCGGATTTAACGCTTCTGGATTTCCTGTGGCCGTTTGTGCTGGCGGCTGCCCTGATTTTGCCCGATTATTACGCTAAAAAACCCTCGCATCTCTGGCGGGTAGGGCTGCCACTGGTCTGGATAGGGATCGTGTGTGGGGCGCTGCTGTTTTCCGGCGCATATCGGGAAGCCAACCTGAAATTTCTGCTGCCTGCTCAGGTGGGGCTGGCGCTGCTGATAGGACGGGGCGCTTATTTGCTGTGGGATGTTGGCACATTCAGCGCGGCGCTGCCCCTTCAAATGATACCGCGTGTGCTGGCAGGAATCGCCTTTTTTGCAACGGCCAACCTGAGCTATCACTGGTTGCAGGTGCTAAAAACAGATTCCGCCTTTCAGCGTGACGATTACCGGAGAATCGCGGAAGTCATCATGGCGACGGAAAATCCACAGGATGCCATTGTGTTAAACGCTCCCAATCAGTATGAGGTTTTTACCTATTATTACCGGGGAAATTTGCCTTTATATCCCCTGCCGCGTGGTTATGGCGGAGATGATGCTGCGACGCTGGCCGAAACGCAGCAAATTTTAGCCCAGCACCCCCGTATTTTTGTCCTGTTCTGGGGTGAAGGGGAACGCGACCCTAACGGTATCGTCCGCAATACACTGGATACAAACGCCTATGAAGTCTATTCACACTGGTACGGTCATGTGCGGCTGGTGCTGTATGCCGTGCTGCAAGACCCGCCCGATGAACCCGCCCACCTTATTCATCAGCAGTTTGGCGACCACATCACCTTAAAAGGATATGCCCTGAGTGGGGAGGGCATCACCACACCGGGAAATGTCGTCGGAGTCACCCTGTTCTGGGAAACCGATGAAAAATTAAACACCCGTTACAAAGTGACCGTGCAGCTTTTAAAACCGGATGGCACACTGGCCTCTCAGCATGACAGCGAACCCGCCAATGGACGCCACCTCACTACCGACTGGCAGCCCGGCACAACCATCGTTGACAATCATGGTATACTCATCCCCCAGACTCTGACCCCCGATAACGGTTATCAACTTATCGTTAGTGTGTATGAACTGGACCATCCACAAAATCGCTTGTCCGTCAACAACGATGATTTTCTGATTCTGGAAAGGCTGACCGTTCAATGATGAATGGAATCAAAATGATTTGTGTGTACTGCGGCTCAAGTGTGGGCAAAAACCCCCTTTATGCCGAAATCGCCCGCCAGATGGGAACAGCGATTGCTGAGCATGGGCTGGGGCTGGTCTATGGCGGGGGCAGCACCGGACTGATGGGCGCATTAGCCACCGCCGCGCTGGAAAAAGGAGCTTATACGGTAGGGGTGATTCCCCAGATGCTGGTTGACCGAGAGCTTCAGCACCGGGGACTGAACGAAACTCATGTAGTGAACACCATGCACGAACGCAAATGGGGCATGGCACAACGCGCCGATGCATTTGTGGCGCTGCCGGGCGGATTCGGCACGTATGAAGAACTGTTTGAAGTTATCACCTGGGCGCAGTTAGGTTTTCACCATAAACCGATTGTTTTACTCAATGCAGCCGATTATTTTGCCCCCTTCACCGCAATAACGCAGCATGGTGTTGAGGAAGGTTTTATCCGTCCGATAGATACAACGTTGATGATGATTGCTCATACGGTGGAAGAAGTTTTTGAAAAACTCAAAACGTACACACCGCCAAAACATACCCCCAAAGGCATGAAATTAGACCAGATTTAGCTCAGCAATAAGGTCATGATAGCCGCGCGCATAACGTTCAATCATAGCGTCCGCTTCAAACTGCTGCACAGTCTGGCGGCCAGCCTCCCCGATTTCCGCCCGCAGCCGCTTATTTTCCAGCAGCACGATTATTTTGGCGGCCAGGTCATACACATTCCAGGCAAACAAAAAGCCGTTTTGACCGTCTTTGATAATATCCGGCATGATGCCTACAGGCGTCGAAATCACCGGAATCCCGCAGGCCATCGCTTCAACCGTAACACGCGGCCCGCCTTCGCTGGTGGAAGCACATACCAGTATTAACGTCTGATTATAGAGGTGAGTCAAATCTTCAGGAGTATCCACACGCGGGATAAACGTCACATTGACCTGCAATTTCAGGTCGATAATCCTATCCCTGACCGCCTCATATAGTTCACCTTCTCCCCGAATGCCAAGCTGCACATGACGATGGGTATCTTTGACTAAATCAATGGCTTGTAACAGGGTCATCAGACCCTTGTTAGAAGCCAGCCGCCCCACGAACAGCACATCATAGGGTTTGGGTTCAGTGGGCAGAGGCCGCAGCATATTCAGGTCAAGACATTGCGATGGCAGGACAAGGATTTTTTTTTCAGGAACACCGAGTTGACGCAGCAGAGTCGGCATTTCATGGTCATTCACCACCCGGATAGCCGCAGCGCTGCGGGCAGCCCGTCGAATATAGATTTTTGCCAGCCGGCTGTACACCCATTCCCGAAAAGTAACCGCGATAGGATGCCCCTCAACATGATGCATTTCGCTGACGTAAGGTTTACGCAGCAGCCGCGCCCCGATGCCGTTTAAAAATAGGCCGTAATCGTGGCTGACGACCAGCGCATAGTCCCGTTCCCGCATTAATTTTCGCCCGTAGCGGGCGATAAAATACGGCTGCCAGAGGGTGCGGCGGTAGGGGGAAGGATGAAGATACACATTATCATGAATACATCGGGGGTGAGCATCCGGTGCGGGTGGACACAGGATGTCAATCCGAGTCCAGTAGCGGGAAAAGCGGCGAAGCATCTGGTAAAACGGGCCGTCCTGCCCGCGTACCGCCGATGTATCGCCGCTTAACATGAGCAGATTCAGCGCAGCACCTTCCGCATTTCCTCATGAATCAGGCCGTTGGTTGCTAAAACCTGCGGACGCTTCTGATATACCAGATCCGCTTTTCCCTGATAATCCGTCACCCGTCCGCCTGCTTCTTCGACCAGCACAATTCCGGCCAGACAGTCCCACAAATTTAATTTTTGTTCCCAGTACCCATCAAAACGACCCGCCGCAACATAGGCCAAATCCAGCGCTGCCGACCCCGTGCGAACAAATCCCTGCACCTGCATCAGCATGGCACTCGCTTCTTTGATGTTGTTATCCGGGCTGGTGCGACGGTCATAGGGAAAACCCGTTGCAACGAGAGCGCTGACTAAATTTTCGGTTTTAGAAACGAGAATTTTTTCGCCGTTTAAAAACGCGCCGCCGCCGCGAGAAGCTGCAAAACACTCATCCCGCAGGGGGTCATAAATCAGACCCAATACAGGCATCCGGTCAACTCCTGCCAGCGCCATGCTGATACAAAAATGGGGCATCCCATGAGCAAAATTGACCGTTCCATCCAGAGGATCAACGTACCAGTAATAATCGCTGCCGCCCCTACCGGGGTGATAGTGACCACCTTCCTCTGCAACAATGCCGTAATCGGGGTAGGCTTTTTGCAAAAATTCTAAAAGATAACGTTCGGAAGCACCGTCCGCCTCCGTAACAACATCAATTTCCCCCTTCAGCCGATAGCTCGTGGTGTTTTTGTAATAGCTTTTTAAAATCTCCCCCGCCTCACGCGCGGCGGTTTCGATGGCTTTTAAAATCGATAGGTAATCCATTATTTTTCCTTAGACAGGTAAGCTGCGGAAACAGTCCTGAATGTTTGTGGTTCAAAGTCTATCGGCTGAACCGCTTGCAGAGTATACCCAAAACGTTCAACCAGCCGCTTTGTATCGCGTGCCAGAGTCGCCGGGTCTTGTCCCACGTAGACCACCTGCGTGGGATTTACTGCTCCTAAAGCATCCATGTCAGCTTTATCCATGCCCTGCGGCGGTGGGTCAAGAACAGCAATCGGATAGGACTCCTCTAAATCAGGCAGCACGTCCGCCACCGCCCCCTCAATCACATCTACATTCTCCGGTACATTTTCTTCAGCATCAGTCGCAGCAGGCGGATAACTTTCGACACATGTCACCAGGCTTACTTGAGGCGCTATCACACTCCCCAAAATGCCTACACCAGCGTATAAATCAAGAGCATTTTCTGTTCCTGTGAGGTGCAGCATGTTCAAGACCACATTCGCCAGGGTTTCAATTTGCTCAAGATTGCTGCGGAAAAAGCTGCCTGCCGTCACACGATAAGAACGTCCCAACACATCATATTTCAGATGGGTTGAGCCGATGAGATTGGCGGGTTCGTTATCTTCCGTCAAAAAGTTGACGGAGGTGCTGAAATCGAGTTCCAGTTCCGGCGGCTCATCATCGGAGGTGCTGAGGATAATCATCTGGTCGCCCCTGCCATTGTCCATGATTTTAACGCGAGTCAGGGTCGGCAGGTCTAAATCCAGTCTGGCAGCCAGTTCTAAAATGTCCGGCACGGTAATGGGACATTCCTCAACGGCAAATAGTTTTTTCCCGTCAATTGTCCGGTAGCCCAGTTTTCCCTCCGAAAGCGGATAAAATACGGCCTGATGGTTATAAGCCCACTGTTTGGGACTCGGCAGGGTCAGCCGCACCGGAGGATTATTGAATCCGCCTATACGGATGAACTGGTCAATGACAATATCGGTTTTAAGCGCAAGCTGCGCCTCATAGGTCATATGCTGCCACTGACAGCCGCCGCAGCGTTTGGGGCCAAAATGCTGGCAGGGCGGCAGCAGCCGATCATTGGACGCCGCCAGCACCTGCACGCCTTCCCCAAACGCATATTTCCCCCGGTTTTCGACGATTCGTGCCGTGATTTCTTCGCCGGGAATCGTAAAGGGGACAAAGATAGGCCGCCCTTTATAACGGCCTATGCCCTGTCCCCCATTGGCTATATCGGTAATTTCAAGCCGAAAAACCTCAGCCATTTTCCGCGTGTGCCTGCCGCCTCAAAATCCATTTTTCAATTTCGATAAGGGGGGCAATCGAGAAGGCGAGAACCAGCCCCACAAGGAAGGCTTCCAACGGCAAACTTCTTGTACTGAGTAAATCCTGCAAAAATGGCACATAAATGGCGGCCATCTGGAGCAAAATTGTCAGGTTCACCGTCCAGAACAGCAGTGGATTCTTCCAGAGGGGCGCTTCAATAAAGGACGCATTGCCCGCATGAATCGCAGCCACATGGAAAAGCTGCGCCGTTGCCAGCACAAAAAAGGCCATCGTCCGCGCCATATCAACATGCTCGTCGTCCGGCTCAAAAATATCTCCGGCTTCACGGTTTAACATCCAGACAAACCCACCCAGTGTAATAATGCCCATCCAGATGCCGACCCAGAGAATATGAATCCCGATGCCGCCCGCAAAAATGCTTTCTTTGGGATGCCGGGGTTTTCGATTCATGACTTCGGTTTCTGAGGGTTCAAATCCGAGCGCAATGGCAGGTAAACCGTCTGTTACCAGATTCACCCACAAAATTTGGGTCGCCAGCAGGGGGAGCTTCAGCCCAATGAGAATCGCGCCAAACATGGTCATGATTTCGCCGATGTTGCTGCCGACCAGATAACTGAGGAATTTACGGATATTGTCGTAAATGGTGCGGCCTTCTTCCACTGCCGACACAATACTGGCGAAGTTATCATCCGTCAGCACCATATCCGCCGCGCCCTTACTCACATCCGTTCCGGTGATACCCATGGCAACGCCGATATTGGCCTGTTTAAGTGCGGGTGCATCATTCACCCCATCTCCGGTCATGGCAACGATTTCCCCATGTTTTTGCAGGGCTTCCACCACACGCAGTTTATGCTCTGGCGAAACTCGTGCATATACTGATGTGTTTTTCACGGTTTCAACCAGTTGTTCGTGCGACATAGCATCCAGTTCCGCCCCTGTGACCACATTCACATTCCCGTTCACCATGCCAAGCTGTTCGGCGATGGCTTTGGCGGTAAGTTTGTGGTCGCCCGTAATCATCACCGGACGGATGCCCGCGCCTTTTGCCACACCTACCGCGATCTGTGCCTCCGTGCGCGGCGGGTCAATCATACCGATTAGCCCCAATAGAATAAGATTACGTTCGATATTTTCCGGTGAGAGGTCGGTAGGCATCTCATCAAAAGCGCGGTAGCCCAGTCCAAGCACCCGAATCCCCTGGGAGGCCAGGATTTCAATTTGTTCTTCCCAGACTTTGCGCCGTTCAGGAGTCAACGGAACGTGTTTGCCGGGATAGGTTTCTTCACTTGCCCAGGCCAGCAGATTATCCGGTGCGCCTTTGGTAAAAGAAATATACTGAGCATTTTCAAACATCCGCTTAAAGTGATCGGTTGAGGGTTTGTGAATGGTGGTCATGGCTTTGCGTTCTGCTGTAAAGGGGATTTCATTGACACGCCGCATTTCTTCTTCTAAGCCCTTGCGTGTCCATCCCATTTTGCCTGCCATGACCAGTAGCGCCCCTTCGGTGGTATCTCCCACGATATGCCAGTGGCCGTTGCCTGTAGTACGTTCCAGATGCGCGTCTGTACACAGCGCCGCCGCTTTAATCAAACGCGAAAGCTGGTCATCGGTTTCCACATGCAGACGTTCATTGGTTTTGTTGTTTAAAAATTCGCCTGCGGGCTCATATCCAACTCCGGTGACTTTGACCGTATCATGCCCCGGCAAAAGTACCTGCGTAACGGTCATTTCGTTGCGGGTGAGCGTTCCCGTTTTATCGGAGCAAATAACAGTCACTGACCCCAGCGTTTCAACCGCCGGAAGTTTGCGAATCAGCGCATTCCGTTTGACCATACGATTCGCGCCAAGTGCCAGCGATACCGTAATAA
>CAZKZS010000251.1:0-7557 GCA_964557285.1 uncultured Anaerolineae bacterium
ATCGTAGACGGTAATGATACCCTTGCCTGCTACGATGTGATGCACTATGCCGTACAGAAAGCCTATCGCGGGGACGGCCCGACTCTGGTCGAAGCCAAAACCTACCGCATGACCCCCCACAGTTCGGATGATGATGACCGGACGTACCGTGACCGGACGGAAGTCGATGCCTGGCGCGATAAAGACCCTCTGCTGCGACTGGCGGCCGTCCTGCAAGAGCGCGGTTATTTAACTGACAGCATGATTGAGGAATACGATAAACGCGCCCGTAAAATTGTTGATGACGCACAGCACGCCGCCGAAGAACGACCCTATCCCGCCGGCGAAGCTGCCCTTGCACCTGTATACGCGGAGGCCAACTGATGATGAACTTACTGGAGGCCATTCGTCAGGCCATGGACGAAGAAATGGAACGCGATCCGCGGGTGTTTATCACTGGAGAAGATGTGGGGCCGCGTGGGGGAGTATTTCGGGTCACTCAGGGACTTTTTGAAAAATATGGGCCGACTCGCATCATCGACAGCCCATTAGCCGAACTCTCTATTGTGGGTATCGGAATCGGGGCGGCGCTGGCCGATTTGCGCCCCATATGTGAAATCCAGTTTGCGGACTTTATCCACCCCGCCATGAACCAGATTATGAATGAGGCTGCCCGTATGTATTACCGTTCGGGCGGCACCTGGACCGTTCCGATGGTCATTCGCACCCCTTACGGAGGGGGAGTCGGCGGCGGGTTGTATCACAGCCAGAGTATAGAAGCCTTTTTTGCCCATGTCCCCGGATTAAAAGTGGTCATTCCCTCTACCCCGCACGATGCCAAAGGGCTGCTCAAAAGTGCGGTGCGCGACCCCAATCCAGTGCTGTTTCTGGAAACCAAAAAGGGCTACCGTCTGATTAAAGGTGATGTTCCCGAAGGCGACTATACCATTCCGATTGGTGAGGCACGAGTCGCCCGTGAGGGCAGCGATTTAGCGCTGTATTCCTACGGTATGATGGCACATTATGCGATGCAGGCGGCGGAACGAGTTGCCCAGACTGACGGCATTGAAACCGAAGTCGTAGACTTACGCACGCTGCTGCCCCTGGATAAAGAGACGATTCTGTCATCGTTCAAAAAGACGGGCAAAGCGCTGATTGTGCATGAAGATAACCTGACAATGGGCTTTGGGGCGGAAATTGCGGCCATTCTCGCCAGTGACGGATTTGAGTATATGGATGCCCCCATTCAACGATTGTGCGGGCCGGATGTTCCCGGGGTGCCGTTCAGCCATCCTATGCAGGACTTTTTTATGCTGAACCCTACCAAAATAGCCGATGCCATCCGTGATTTAGCCGCCTATTAGGAGTAATTTATGGCAACTAAAGTGATTATGCCCCAACTGGGTGAATCAGTGGTTGAAGGAACGGTCAACACCTGGCTCAAAAAAGTGGGGGAACGTGTGGAAGAATATGAAGCGCTGTTAGAAGTCTCTACCGACAAGGTAGACAGTGAAATTCCCGCGCCGGCTGCTGGCACGCTGTTAGAAATTTATGTTCCCGCAGGAACAACCGTCGGCACAGGCACAATTTTGTGTCTGATTGGCGAACCGGGGGAAAAAGCCACTGATGTTCCGGCCAGTGGCAACGGGCATCAACAGACCCCTGTTGCGCAGCCAGAAGCAGAAAGCCGCAGCGTCCGCCTCAGTCCGGTCGTGGCGCGGATGGTGGCGGAACACAAACTCGATGTGAGTAAAATTGCGGGAACAGGCCGGGATGGGCGAGTCACTAAAAAGGATGTAGAAGCCTACCTTGAAACTCGTACCCGGGAGGATGATTTACCGCCCTGGGAGCGCCCCGGCTCAGGCGATTTGTTTAAACCCTCAGACGACGAAGAAGAAACCCCTACTCCCGTTCGCGCTCCTGCGCCGCGTGCCATACCGGTTGAGCCTATTCCCCAGGGTGCAGCCGGAGAATTGATTCAACTCAGTTCCATGCGGCGAGCAATTGCCGACCATATGGTGCAGTCCAAACTCCACACCGCGCCGCATGTCACCACTGTGTTTGAAGTGGACATGACTCAGGTGCTGAAACATCTGGAAACCCACAAACCACACTATGCCAAACAGGGTATCAATTTGACCCTGACCGCGTATTTTGTGGCGGCCATTGTGGAAGCCTGCCGCGCCCAACCCATCATTAACAGCCAGTGGACGGATGAAGGCGTATACCTGCATCATCAGGTGCATGTAGGCATGGCCGTAGCGCTGGAAAACGGATTGATTGTGCCTGTCATCAAAAATGCGGAACGGCTGAATCTGATGGGGCTGGCGGCTCAGGTGAATGACCTTGCTCAGCGTGCGCGGAACAAGCAGCTTTCTGCCGATGAAGTGAAAGGCGGCACGATTACCCTGACCAATCACGGGGTGTCGGGCAGCCTGTTTGCCACGCCGATTATCAACCAGCCGCAAAGTGCGATTGTGGGCGTGGGGCTGATGGAAAAGCGGGTGAAAGTTATCAACGATGCCCTTGCCATCCGCCCCTGCTGTTACATCAGCCTGACCTTTGACCACCGCGTTGCAGACGGGGCAACCGGAGATGGCTTTATGATGGTGATGAAAAATACCCTTGAAAACTGGCCTCAGGGCTAGGTTTTAAACTCAAGTCCGATTGGGCAGGGGGCGCATGAACCCCCTGTTCAATTTTTAAAGCCTATGTGTTATGCTCTTTTTCATGCGAATATTATACATTTTGTTCCTCTTTTTATTGGGCTTGATTCTCGCTGCCTGCGGCAGTGATTCCGAAAAAACGCAGTCGCTGTCTGACCTGCTCCCCTTAGATAAAGATAAACCCACGTTCATCTTTTTTTACACCGATGGCTGAGGGCCCTGAGCGCGAATGCTGCCCATCGTGCATGGGCTTGAGGAAATTTACAGCGCCGACATGACCTTCCTTGAGGTCAACGCGGCTGATGGGGAAAGAGGCGAATCCGCTTTTCAGCAAAGCAGCCTGCCGGGGCATCCCGCATACCTGATTGTACAGCCAGACGGCAGAGAACTGTGGCGCGGATTCGGGGAACAAAACGAGGAGCGTCTTGAACTGGCGATTCAGGACGCTCTTGAAAATTAATCACACCCCGTCGAAAAACGGATGATATTTAACGATGCCCGTAATGCCATCCCACGCCCCAGCTTTCAGTTCACAGGCCATAAACGCATCTTCCGGCACATCATAAGCACATTTCAGGCCGAAGGTGCTGGCAGGACGGAAACCGAAACGCGGATAGTAGGTCGGATGCCCCAGAACAATCACACGGGTTTCTTTTTCCTTGTGGCACATCTCGAATCCCTGCCAGATGAGCGCTTCCCCAATGCCCAGCTTTTGATGTTCCGGCAGCACCCCGATGGGACCTAATCCGATGGCGGGCGCGGTGTTCCCCTCCGGCATTTCTACTGTAACGGGATAAAACAGCACATGCCCCACCACGATTCCATCCCGCAGCGCCACCAGCGATAAACGCGGGTTAAAGCCTTCCGTCTGGCGCAGTTTTTCGACCAATTGTGCTTCATCTGGCCGTCCAAACGCTTTTTCCAGCACTTCAAAAACCGCCGGATACATGGCTTCCTGCTCAGGCCGCACCAGGACAATCGGCCCTTCCGTCGAATGACTCAATTGATACTCCTTTTTAGCTGGTATTTTATCCTGCCCGCCTATTTTTTCACTCGTTTTCCGGTTAAAATGAAAGGAGGGGAAAGGTGAGATAAAAGGGCTTTGTATAGAGGCAAAGTGACCGCTTTTTAGGAGAACAGAATATGTCCGGTAATCGGATTGTTGTCATCGGAGCATCTGCCGGGGGTGTTGAAGCCCTGAAAATACTTGCCAGCCAATTACCGGAAGATTTTCCAGCACCTGTTTTTATTGTTCTGCATGTCCCCCCCTATGGTACGAGTGTTTTACCTCAAATTTTGAGCCGGGCAGGTGCGCTTCGGGCGGTACATCCCAAAGATGGACAGGCCATCGAAAAAGGCCGTATTTACGTTGCTCCCCCCGACTATCATATGCTCATCAAACAAAGTTATATGACCCTCACACGGGGACCGCGCGAAAATGGTCATCGTCCTGCCGTTGACCCCATGTTCCGGTCGGCCGCCAGAGTCTACGGAAATCGGGTGATTGGGGTTGTGCTTTCCGGAGTCCTGGATGATGGGACAGCCGGACTTGTTGCTATTAAAATGCGGAATGGAATCAGTGTGGTACAGGACCCGGAAGATGCTTCCTATTCGGGAATGCCTCTGAATGCTATCGAACAGGATCATGTTGACCACATTGTGCCAATTTCTGAAATGGCTGCCTTACTGGTTCAACTGGCAAACGAAAAAGTGCCTGTTATGACCGATAATCCAGTCCCTGAGGAAATGAATATGGAAACGGAAATCGTCGAGTTACAAATGGAGGCGTTGGAGGCAAAGGACCGCCCCGGAACGCCCTCTGTTTATGCCTGCCCTGAGTGTGGCGGGATTCTCTGGGAAATCGAAGAAGGAGAGTTGATTCGTTTTCGCTGTCGCGTGGGACACGCTTTTTCGGCCCATACCCTGCTGGCCGAACAGTCCGAAGCGCTGGAAGAGGCGTTTTGGGCAGCACTGCGAGCGCTGGAAGAAAGTGCGGTACTGGCACGGCGTCTGGCAGAGCGTTCCCACGCGAGAGAACAAAGCTATGCTGCCGCCCAGTTTGAACAACAGGCCAGAGATGCAGAATTGCGTGCTAAAGTGGTGAGGGACGCGCTGCTGAGTGGTGTTGGTCATCTGCATAACACGGATAAAAAGAAAACCGATGAAAAGTGACAACCCCGACCCACGCGATGGCAACTCTGATGCAGATTTTGACGCCCTGATTGCTCATGTCAAACGCACGCGCGGGTTCGATTTTACAGGATACAAACATTCCAGTTTGATGCGTCGTATTTTGAAACGAATGCAAAGCGTCAATATTGATAATTTTCAGGAATATATTGACTACCTGGAAGTTCATCCCGATGAGTTTATCAAACTTTTTAATGTGGTCCTGATCAATGTGACGAATTTTTTTCGAGATACCACGCCCTGGCATTTTCTTGCCAGCGATATTATTCCCCTGATTATCGACAGTAAAAAACCGGGTGAACCTATACGCGCCTGGAGCGCCGGCTGTGCTTCCGGCGAGGAGGCTTACACAATTGCCATTATGCTGGCCGAAGCATTGGGAATAGAGAAATTCAAGGAACGGGTCAAAATTTATGCCTCAGATGTGGATGAAGAAGCGCTCACGCAGGCGCGTCAGGCCAGCTACACCTACCGAGAATTAAATGGTATTCCCGAACCTTTGATTGAAAAATATTTTGAAAATTCCAGCCAGCGTTATGTTTTCCAGAAAGATTTGCGGCGTTCCGTCATTTTTGGGCGTCACGACCTGCTGCAAGATGCGCCCATTTCGCGGATTGATCTGCTTGTCTGCCGTAATGTACTCATGTACTTTAACGCGGAAGCACAGGCTAAAATTTTATCGCGCTTCCATTTTGCGCTGAACGACACCGGATTTCTGTTTTTGGGCAAAGCAGAAATGCTGTTCACTCATGCGGCGCTCTTTCGCCCCATTGATTTGAAACGCCGCATTTTTGTCAAAGTTCCCCAGAATTCCCTGCGGGAGCGCCTGTTTGTGATGTCCCAGGGCGGAAATGACGATACCTCCGATAGGTTAGCGCGGCATATCCGATTTCGGGAGGTTTCTTTTGATGCCGGGCCGGTTGCCCAGACGGTGTTTGATTTAAATGGCTTTTTGGTGCTGGCAAATGAACAGGCGCGTTTGCTCTTAAACCTGCACACCAGAGATTTAGGCCGCCCTTTGCACGAGCTTGAGTTATTTTATCGGATTCCCGAATTAAAGGCTCAGGTTGAAAGGGTATATACGGAACAGCGCCTGCTTGGGTTAAAAGATGTCAATTGGGCTACGATGTCAGGCGATATGCGTATCCTGTCCATTCACATTACCCCGTTGCTGGACGGTACAAACACCATGATGGGTGCAAGTGTCACCTTTGCCGACATCACTACTTATAAACGGCTGCAAGAGGAACTAGAACAGGCCAACCAGGAACTTGAAACCGCTTATGAAGAATTGCAGTCCACCAACGAAGAATTAGAAACCACCAATGAAGAACTCCAATCGACGGTGGAAGAACTGGAAACCACCAATGAAGAATTGCAGTCCACCAATGAAGAATTAGAAACCATCAACGAAGAACTGCAATCCTCCAATGAAGAACTGGAAACCGTCAATGAAGAACTGCGCCGCCGGACAGAAGAAATTAACCAGATCAACGCGTTCCTGGAGTCGATTCTGGCAAGTTTGCAAAGCGGCGTAGTCGTCGTTGACCAGGACATACGGGTTCAAGTGTGGAGTCTGCGTGCCGAAGACCTGTGGGGGCTGCGTGCCAGCGAAGTCCAGGATAAAAATTTTTTGAATCTGGATATTGGCCTGCCGGTGGAGCAGTTGAAGCAGCCCATTCGAGACTGCCTTTCCAGAGAGTCACCGGTTTCGGAAATGATTCTCAACGCCACCAATCGACGGGGTAAGCCTATTTTTTGCAAAGTGACCTGTACCCCCTTACAGGGATCACTTAAAAATCTGGTAAGTGGGGTTATCCTTTTAATGGAGGAGGTCGATCATCCGTGACCCGTTCTACCCCCTCCTCTGACAAATTTAGCGGAGATATGAAGACCTTCTCCACCAGAGTGTTCCAGATTGGCGACAGGGTGCGGGAATTACAAAAACAGGCACAGACCTTAAAAAATGCAGACGAAAAAGCCCTTATGCAATCTGCAATAGATGAACTGCTGGTCGCCCTGGAAGAATTACAGGTGGCCGACGAAGAACTGCACCAGCAGAATGAAACGCTCCTCATGACCTATGCCCGCTTAGAACAGGAACAGCAGCACTACCGCGCTTTATTTGAATTTGCCCCCATTGGCTATCTCATCACCGATATGCACGGTGTTATTCGGGAAGCAAACTATGCTGCTGTGATGCTGCTCAATCTGGGGCCAAATTTTCTGATTAAAAAACCTTTTTCTGTTTTTATTGCAGACGCGGAGCGTGCCTACTTTCGCCAGCAGTTAATCCAGCTTCATAAATTTGAGGAAATGTTATCCTGGCAAACGACCGTAAAGCCGCGCGGAAAAGCGCCCATTGAAGTTATGCTCATGGTCGTAAAGGCCGAAAACTGCGCTCCCGACAGTTCAAAGTCCCCCTGTTTACGCTGGCTCATTTACGATCTGGCGGAACGAAAAAAAATTGAAGCCGCAGAATTAGAGCAGATTTTTAAGGCCACTTTTGAAAATGCAGCGGTGGGGATTGCACGGATGAGTTTGCAGGGAGAATGGCTGCATATCAATCGTAAAATCCAGGAAATTTTAGGGTTTAGCTTTGAAGAACTGGCCTACCACTCCATTTATCAGATTCTTCACCCGGAGGACATCCCCAAATTTAAACAGATTCTTCAGCAATTTTTGCTGGCTAAGCGAGAACAGGCTTCCATCGAAAGCCGTT
>CAZKZS010000252.1:0-5214 GCA_964557285.1 uncultured Anaerolineae bacterium
GTCGGCAGCCGATTAACTCATTTGCTTTTCCCCTATATCCTGTGGTGGGCGGTTCGGATGAGCCGCCCATTTCTTTCTCTATTCATTATTTGACTCGTTGGGTATAATTTTCGTTTGCCTGGTGAAAACTGGAGTAGCTGCATTTGCATTCTCTTAAAACCTTTAACGACTCATATTGGACAGAAGAATTCACCGTCACGGACGAAGACCTCGAATTTTTAAACAATCTGTTTCTGGAAGAAGAAACCCCCCTCCGCACCCCTGAACTCATCCAACACCTCATTCAGCGCCATATTGACAGTGAAATACGGATGATTAAAAAGTATTCGGCGCAGGGAACGATCTATCGCCCTTCGCAGAAATTTAAGGTGGGCCAGGAACTGGTTTTCCCAACGCTGGGATTTGAAAAAGGGGTCGTTACCGCCGAACGCCCCGGCATCAACCCAGATTACGGGGCATTTAAAGTGATTGAAGTCGAGTTTAGCGGCGGCAGACGGCGGGAACTTGCCAGCGAATTTCAGCCCTCTCACAAACTCAATGAGGATACCTGGACAGAACTGGATACCCTGAAGCCGGATGCTAAAAAAATTTACCAGCGCCATAAGCGCGTCCTGACTCCTATTGTAGTAGATGCACTGAAACAGAATGAGGACATGCTTTTTATTGCCAAACGCTGGTTTCTAAAATCGCTGCTGCTGGAAGTGGATTTAGGGTTTTTAAACCTGTCGGAAGCGATTCTGGATATGAGTGGTGGCGGGCCACTGCAAACCAAAGACATCGCCGACGCTATCGGTTTTGGCCCCAACGCGAATCCCATTTTGCAGACGGTTTCCCTGGATTACGGTCTCTCGAAAGATGGTCGCTTTGATGAAGTGGGTCCAGCGGGGCAGGTGTTATGGTTTTTGCGGAGCATGGAGCCTAAAGAAATCCTTGAACCGCCGCCCCTCCTGCGCTACAACCCCGTTGTGTTTGACCAGCGTTTTATTCAGGGGGAAATGCTCCAGTGGCAGAGGAGCATTGATGACGAATTTACCGATCCCGAACTTTTTGAGGATGAAGATGAGGATTTAGAGGACGAAGTGACCGTCACGCTGAATTATCCTCACTGGCGTATGGGGACCCTGCCACTCACCTGGAAACTTGACCATCTTTTTCCCACTGCTCACCGCGCCCCACGCATCAAAATTAAGCTGGTAGATGCTCAGCACGACGATGCTGAAATTGATGGCTGGGTCGTTCGGGAATACGGTTTTGTGTATGGGCTGGGCAATTTTTATCAGGAACACAAGCTGCCTGTTGGTGCCCAAATTACCGTGCGTCATGAGGAAGATACGGGGCGGCTGGTCATTGATTTTGAGGCTCACCGTCCCCGCAGTGAGTGGGTGAAGGTGGCGTACACGGAAAATAACCGCCTGCGGTTTGAGGAACGCCAACAGCTTATTGGCGCTCTCTATGACCAGTTGATGATTATCGGGGTGCAGGATACGGCCAGCATTGACGCGGCGGCAGAACACCAGCGTAAAAATAACTTTGACCTGACCACCATCATGACCGACCTGATTCGGGAACTGGCCGCTTTTTCCCCACAGGGGCATGTTCACTGTGTTACCTTATACAGCGCGGTGAATCTGCTGCGTCGCTGTCCCCCTGGCCCGATTTTTGCCCGTCTGGAAACCCATCCGAATTTTATTCATGCTGGCGGCCCATACTGGCGGCTGGCCTAAGCAAGGAAGGCATTTTATGGGCAGCAGTCGCGTCCGTCCAACTTTAGAAACCCGATTTCACATTGATTACGACTGGTGGAAGCGTGATGAGCGTGAACTCCGCCAGTATCTGATTAGCCACCTTCCTCCGGAACGACAGGAGCTTTTCCGCACGGTGGAAGAAGATGAGCAGGTGGATTGGGTTGACCCGGAAACCGCCGAAGTGCGTCGGGTGGATGCCTTACAGCGTGAATTGCAGTCGGCTGCCCAATCTGAGGATTTTATTACCAGCCAGACCTCACTGGTGGATGCGGTGTTCCGACTTTTCCTTGCCAACGGGAACACCCCCCTGACTCCGGTTGAAATCGGGGAAGAACTGGGGCGTCCCTCGCAGATGATTTTACGGACACTGGCAGGCGGGCGGGTGTACAAAGGCATCCGCCCTGTGGCCGATTGATTGCCTATTGCTGGAAAAGCCATTCCTTTTTACAATGACCGTAAATGCCCCAGTAGCTCAGGGGAAAGAGCGACGGTCTTCTAAACCGCAGGTCGGGAGTTCGAATCTCTCCTGGGGCGCTCTCCGTTTAACCCCCACAGAGGATAAGTTTGTATGCCGCTGATTACGCGCAGCCAGCCCCGCGAAACGGTTCAGGTCACATTCCCGGACGGACGTGTCTACCAGGGGCCTCTCAATACCCCCCTGGAAGCCTTTGTCAAACAGGCCGAAGCCGATGCCCAAACTCCGGCAGAATTTAGAACCGTCGCGGCCAGAGTGAACAACCGCTTACGTGAACTGGTATGGCCGGTCAAAAGTGATGTAGAAATTATTCCGGTGACGCTGGGAGAAAGTGATGGGGTTCGGATTTACCGCCGTTCCCTATCTTTTTTGATGGTGACGGCTGCCCGATTGTGTTTCCCGGATATTAAACTTGTGGTTGACCATGCGCTGCCCTACAGCGCCCTGTTCTGCCACACGGAGGACAACGAACCTCTAACCGACGAGCAGCTTAGCATCCTTGAAAAACGGATGCACGATATGGTAACGGCGGATATGCCCATTACCCGCACCCATATGAGCGTGGAAGAAGCCAAAAAATATTTCAGCGAACGCGGCGATATTCCCAAAGTCCGGCTGCTGGAATTTCGGGAAAATGGCGATTTACGGGTTTATAATCTGGATGGCTATTCGGATTATTTTTTTGGGTATATGACCCCTTCAACGGGCTATCTGCAAGAGTTTAAGCTGGAAAACATCCCCGGTGGATTCGTGCTGCGTTACCCTGACCCGCGTAACCCAAGCGCCAAAGCCCCTTTTATCAAACTGGGCAAACTGGACAGCATCCTGCGTGAAACGTCTGCGTGGCTCAAACTGCTGGGGCTGCGCGATATTGGGCAGCTAAACGAAGCCAATCAGCAGGGGCGCTTGAGTGAAATTATTTTAGTTGCGGAAGCCCTGCACGAGCGCCGAATCGCGGAAATCGGGGCGGAAATCGCGGAGCGGCATCGGGAACAGGGAACGCGGGTCGTGCTGATTTCCGGCCCCTCCTCCTCTGGCAAGACCACCTTTGCCAAACGGCTGGCCGTGCAAATGATGACTCATGGCCTGAAACCGTTTACGCTGGAACTGGATAATTACTTCGTAGATCGGGAAAAAACCCCGCGTGATGAAAAAGGCAATTACGATTTTGAATCGCTGGAAGCCATTAATCTCGAACAGTTTAATGAGCATTTACCCGCGTTGATTGCAGGTCAAGAAGTAGTGCTGCCCAAATTTGATTTTATTCAGGGGAAAAGCACTCCGCATCGGCAGGTGCAGCTTTCGCCATCCCATATTATTATCATAGAAGGCATTCATGGCCTGAATCCGGCGCTTACTACGTCGCTTTCGGAAAGCCAGACGTTTAAAATTTATGCGTCTGCTATGACCCAATTGAATATTGACCCGCATAACCGCATTTCGACGACGGATGTCCGGCTGCTGCGGCGAATCGTGCGGGATGCGGTGCATCGGGGATGGACGGCCACCGATACGCTGGAACGCTGGCCGAGTGTAAGGCGCGGGGAACAGCGCGGCATTTTCCTGTTTCAGGAATTGGCTGATGTCATGTTTAACGGTTCGCTGATTTATGAATTGTCGGTGCTGCGCCCTCTGGCTGAGCCTCATCTGTTGCGGGTCAGCCGCGACCATCCGCAGTGGATTGAAGCGAACCGCCTGCTGGGATTTTTAACGTGGGTCAAGCCTGCCAGCGCGGAAAGTGTTCCCAGCAATTCTATTTTGAGGGAATTTATTGGCGGTTCTAATTTAAGGGATTATCATCCTGGCGTGTGATAGGAAAAAGAGATGGCTACTATCATCGAGAGAGAAATCACCGTAGACCCCAGGGACTACGTACTTAGTGTCAGCTTCATGAAAGTTGGCAAACGATATTTTTTTGATTTTATGGCCTATCCGCATTTGCTGGTCGGAGACCGGGTAATTGTGGAAAGCAGCAGTCTGGGCGAACAGATGGGGGAAATTAAAGGATTTGTGCCGCGTCAGGAAATCAGTGAGGAAGTTCACAAAGTCCTGCGCCCCGCCACACCCGCCGATTTACTGAGTCAGCAGCAGTGGCAGGATAAAGAAATTGAAGCGCTGATTGAATGTCGAGACAAAGCGGCGCAACTTGGCGGCTACGACGAAGTAAAATTTGTGAGCGCGGAATATAACTATAACGGCACGATGCTGATTATCATGTTCACGGCGGAAGAAGATGTCCGCGTGAACACGCAGCGTTTACGATCAGCGCTGCAAAAACAGCTTGGTACACGCATCGAAATGCGCCAGATTGGAGCGAGAGAGGTCGCCAAGATTCAAACCGGATTTGGCGCATGTGGGATTCCACGCTGTTGCAGCACTTTTCTGACCGAATTTAGCTCGATTTCCATTAACATGGCAAAAGCGCAGGGTATTTCTCTGAATCCTTCCGAAATTACGGGCATGTGTGGGCGGCTGCGCTGCTGTCTGATGTACGAATATGAGCAGTATGTTGAAGCCCGTAAAAATTTACCCAAAGTCAGAAAACGGGTTCGCACGCCGCACGGGGAAGGCAAAGTTATTGAAGTGCATCCCCTTCAGGACGCGGTTACGGTCATGATTGAGGACAAACGGGTGTTTGTCACCCGTGAGGAATTGATTCCGTTAGATGAATATGAGGCTTTACAATCGGCGGCAGGTTCGCCCTGTTCTAAGAATGAAAGCGGCGGCTGTGACTGCGGCGCAAAACGTCCCAAAAGCACGCCTGAGGAAGTCATCGACATGGCAGAAGCCGAAGTCGAAAGGGCGATGATGTTGCAGGACGAAGATGACCTGGAGGAAGATTCAGAAACCCCGGATCAGCCGGAAACCCCTGCCAAACCCGCCAAACGCCGACGCCGCTTTCATAACAGGCGGCACAACAAAAACAAAAATCAGAAAAAGGATTCGGATGCGTGACTTCTGAGTTATTAAAGTCACTGCCCACGCCGGAACACT
>CAZKZS010000252.1:5224-7545 GCA_964557285.1 uncultured Anaerolineae bacterium
AACACTGCCTGATTATTCTGGCGCACCCGGACGATGCTGAATTTTTCGCGGGTGGGACCCTGGCAAAATGGGCGTCCGAAGGCTGCCGATTGACTCTGTTCCTGATGACCAGTGGCGACAAAGGCAGCGGCGATTTAACCACGCTGGACGGTGCAAAAGTGGCGGCTATCCGGGAGGAAGAAGCGCGGAACGCGGCGGATAAACTGGGTATCCAGCAGGTGATTTTCCAACGGATGAAAGATGGCGAGTTGAGCAATTCGCTGGAACTGCGCCGCGCCATCGTCCGTATGATTCGACTCAAACGCCCCGATGCTGTGATGAGCAGCGACCCAATGCTCCGCACACGCGGCCATACCCGTGTGAATCATCCCGATCACTGGTCGGTAGCGGAAGCGGTGCTGTCGGCGGTGTATCCTGCCGCCCGTGACCATCTGAATTTTGTGGAATTGTTCCGGGATGAAACGCTTGCCCCGCATATCGTGAAGTGGCTGTATATGGCACTTTCCCCCATGCCAAATTACCGCGTCGAAACCACGCGCTACCGTCAGACTCAGGTGGATGCTTTGAAGGAACATCGGAGTCAGGTGGGCGACCCGGACCTGTTTGAAAAACGGATGCGCGAACGGTACGACCTGGACTTAACGTTGGATGAAAACTCACCCCGATTTGCGGAATACTTTCGTGTGATTCAACTCAATTAAGCCTTAAAATTTGTGCAATTGATACAAACGTTTGAGAGGGCGTACTGCCCTCTCTGTCTTTATACTACCCGCGTATGAAAGATTTCCTGACTCAGGTTGAAACCTTATATCCCGATATGGTTGCCCTGCGGCGTGATTTGCATCGGCATCCCGAAACCGCCTTTGAAGAAACACGCACGGCGGGTATTGTGGCACGCCAGCTTACTGAACTGGGGCTGGAAGTGCGGACAGGCATCGGCAAAACGGGCGTGGTGGGGGTGCTGGAAGGCCACTTTGACGGTCCGACGGTGCTGGTGCGCTGTGATATGGATGCCCTGCCCATGCAGGAAGAAAACCAGACGGAATATGTTTCCCAAATCCCCAACCGGATGCACGCCTGCGGGCATGATGGGCATGTCACGATTGGGCTGACCGTTGCTCGACTCCTGAATCAGGAGCGCAGCAGGATGCGCGGGCGCGTGCTGTTTGTGTTCCAGCCCGCCGAAGAAATTGCGACAGGTGCAAAAGCCATGATTGACGACGGAGCGCTGGAAAATCCGAAGGCAGAGGTGAGTCTGGGGCTGCACCTGTGGAATGAGCTTCCGGTGGGGGAAGTGGCGCTTGTCCCCGGCCCGATGATGGCCGGAGCAGATTTATTCCAGGTGAAAATTACGGGCAAAGGCGGTCACGCGGCTATGCCCAATCTGGCGGTTGATCCGGTGCTGACGGCTGCCCATCTGATTACGGCGGTGCAGTCGATTGTCAGCCGGAATGTTGCTCCGCAGGATGTGGCTGTGGTTTCTGTGACACGATTAGATACGGGTGATGCGTTTAACGTGATTCCGGAGTCCGTGACTCTGTACGGCACGATTCGCACCTTCCGTAAGGAAGTTCGGGAACAGGTCGTTGCGCGTTTTTACACGGTCATCCATGGAATTTCGGACGCGATGGGCTGCCGTGCTGAGATAAATGTCCAGGCGCTGACAACCCCTGTAGTCAACAATCCAGCCGTGATTGAACGTCTGCGAACAGGATTTGCCAGTATTGCCCCGGATCTGACTTATCGAGAAGATGTGCAGAGTATGGCGTCTGAGGATATGGCGCTGATTCTGGAACGGATTCCCGGCGCGTACTTTCTAGTGGGGTCGGCGAATCCGACGCGCGGGCTGGATTTTCCTCACCATCACCCCCGTTTTGATTTTGATGAACAAGCAATGGTTATTGGGGCGTCCCTGTTAGCATCGGCGGTGTCAGCTTATGTCCTCTGAAGATGAATGTATTCCTCTTTTTGTTTACGGGACGCTGCGCCCCGGTCAGGCACAGTATCAGCTTTTGCGGGGCAAAACCCGCGCTGAATATCCGGCTTATCTGGAGAACACCTGCCTGTTTTCCCTGAATCGCTACCCAATGGTCGTTGATTCCCGCCTTTTGAATCGCAGTGATATAATCTCTACACGGGTCTACGGAGAGGTGGTTGTCCCTCATACACGGCACTATAACGGTCTGATGGCACAACTTGACCGTTATGAGGACTGCCATCCTGAGAATCCTCAGGCCAGCCTGTACTGGCGTGAACTGCGTGAGGTAACGGTGTTCACGCCTGAGCCTCAGTTGATGCTGGTATGGGTGTATATGGGCAAT
>CAZKZS010000253.1:0-7504 GCA_964557285.1 uncultured Anaerolineae bacterium
TTATGCTGTATGGGATTCTCAAGCGGTAGGGGCGAGTGAGCGATTAGCGGTTAGCGATTGGCAGGTAGGGATATTCAGGGCGTGAATCGTCCCACGACGCACCCTTTTTTCCGTAGGGGCAGGGACAAGCGACCACAGGGAGCGATACCTGCCCTTTTGGGCGGGTTACGCATCCTCCATTAAAAATTTTCAACACCTGCCTGGATTCCTACTATACTGATGGAAAGCAGGGGCGTGTCATGTTTGATGAGGAAAAAGACCGCCTTTTCTGGCAGGTCGAAGCGCTGCGCGGGCAGGTCATCGAATTGGAACGGGCGGGGGAACGGACGGGGAATGTATTGTGGGCGTTCCGGGTGGCTATC
Organism: uncultured Anaerolineae bacterium; assembly: GCA_964557285.1. Classification (GTDB taxonomy): domain Bacteria; phylum Chloroflexota; class Anaerolineae; order Aggregatilineales; family J027; genus SB15. Next base: position 363 of record CAZKZS010000253.1, read on the forward strand.
ATTCATGCGCTGGTGAGTCTGGGATACAAGGAAAATTATCATCAGATGAACGATGCCGATTTACTGCACGCTTTTCATTACGTAGCACAAACCGACTGGCGTTTTTCGCGCTGTCCCAATGCCCAGGAAAAACACTGCCGCCCCCTGGCGCTGCAAATGACCCGCGACGGAGATTTAATCGGCTGCCTGGACTGTGGCTGGGACATCCGTGAGTAGGCCAAGCATAGGCAATCCGAACTTGACAGGCTGTTAGCGCCTGCGTACCCTTTTAACTTCAATCATGAGGAACCCATGGGCATCCAACTCGACTGGCAGGTAGAAGCAGAACAATCGCAGATGTCCGCGCAGGAAGACCCGGAGCGTCAGAAGCGCCGCCGCCGGGAGCGCCGAAATATGATTCTGGCTTCGCTGGTGCTGATGGTATGCCTGTGTGGGGCGGCAGCCGGAATCTGGTGGCGGTGGAAAGCTGTTGAACAGCGCGACCAGGACGACCTGACCGCCGCCGTAGAAGCGGAATTTGCCGCGCTGCGAATCGGTGACCCGGAGGCGTACATGGCGCTTCAACGCAGCGCCAGCGACCCCTGGCTGGCAGGCCAGCGCAGCCAGTTTGACGAGTATCAGTCCTTCAAACAGGCCGGACGGCTGACCGGAAAAAGTGAGATTGTTGACCTCAAAATTGACAAGGAGCGCGGACGGGTCATTATTGAAGAAGTCATTGACGGCGCTCCCTATCAGCAGGTCTGGTTTTACTGGCGGTATGACCCTCAGGACGATGACGATGCGCGGGCGGGCTGGCGTCATGTGCCGCCGGATGTTACGTTCTGGGGCGAAGAACAAACCATTGACAAAGAACACGTTCGGGTAACGTATCACGAACTGGATGCACGAATCGCGCGGGCGCTGGCAGAAAAAGTTGAGCAGTGGTGGGCAAACGGCTGTGTGCTGCTGACCTGTCCCACGCCGCCGGAAAAACTTGAACTGGTCATTGACCCGCAGGCGGGCGTACCGTATGCCTGGGAGCCTGCTGAGGGCTGGCGGCTGCGAGTCGTATCGCCGTATCTGAATACCCGTGTGCGCGTGGATACCGATATTCCGCCTGTGTTTGAGCAGGAAATAGCGAGTCTGATGGCGGAACGTCTGCTCACCTTTACCTCAAACGGTGTACTGCAATTTCCTGAGGATGAAACGCTGGATTACGATACCACATGGGTAAAATATCAACTGGTCGATTGGCTGGTAGCGAAGTTTCTAGGGCAGCAGTCGCCCTTTATGGACAGTCTGGTGCAAATTTTTGGCGAAGGAGCGCCGGGGAATATCGCCCGCACCATCAGCAACACGCAGCAAATCAATCAGATTGCGCCCGCGCTGGCCGTTGGCAATTTGCGGGATATTGACCCAACACGCCTGGGGCTGATTCAGTGGCAGGCATTTTTCCAGTGGCGGATGCAGTTGGAGCGTGAGCGCCTGCTGGCCGGAGATACAGGTAATTTTTATGTGTTGTATGAAGGGGCAGAAGCGAACCAAGCGGCTGCTGCACGGGCTACAGATACCAATTACTGGGCGAGTCCGGTAGAAACGATCCAAACGATGACTTTTTCTACCCGTCCCGATGGTACAATGGCCGTGGTGCTGTCGGTAGTGGACGCAGCAGGGACACCTGCTCAATACCAATTTATGTGGAATGGGGACACGTTTTTACGTGTAAATTGAGACTATGACCGAATACGAGAACTCCATGGTCGAACGTTCGCTGCCCGCGTGGAGCAGCAGTTATACCCATGAAACCTATAATGAAAATTCATGGCTTAAGCGGTTTGTGTTGTTGGTGATTGGTTTTAATGTCGGTTTTATTTTTCCCACCCTGATTCTTTTTGTGGGACTGCCCGCGCTGTTTCCTGACATTCGGGTCAATGAACAAAACAGGCAGGAAGTGGCGCTGATTATCACGTCTACCCCCAGCCTGACCCCCATTCCCAGCGAAACCCCCACCGCTACCCCTACCGATGTGCCGCCGACACTTGCCCCAACGGATATTCCTGCAACAGAAGCGGCTGTCGCTGCCCCACCAAGTGTAGAACCGACGCTGATTCCGCCCACCGCGACGCCCTGGCCGTCAGCGACGCCGATTCCGCCCACTGCCACTCCCTTGCCCGCGCCCGCCAGTTATGAATTGACCGGATTCACCTTCCAGAAGCAAACCTGGAACAACTGCGGTCCGGCAAATCTGGCGATGGGGCTGTCCTATTATGAATGGCAGGGGTCGCAGGTAGATACTGCGCGTTTCCTGAAACCCAACCGTGAAGATAAAAATGTCTCTCCCGACCAAATGGCCGCTTACGTGAATGAAAATACCAATCTGAAAGCAATTTATCGGGTGGCTGGCACGCTGGATATGCTCAAGTGGCTGGTTGCCAATGAATTTGTGGTGCTGGTCGAAAGCGGCTATCAACCTGAAGGGGAAGATTGGTATGGGCATTACCGGACGGTTGTAGGGTACGATGACAGCCGCAGCGAATTTTATTTCTATGATTCGTATCTGGGCAGCAAATCCGCGCCGCGTGTCACTCAGAGTTACAGCCAATTTGATGATGACTGGCAGGCGTTTAACCGTACCTATCTGGTGATTTATCCCGACTGGCGCGAACTGGAATTAAGCACCTTCCTGGGGCGTGATTGGATTGAACGGGCTAACTGGCGGTATGCGGCTGATGTCGCCGGTGAGGAAGCCGCCGCCAAACCGGACAACCCCTATGTATGGTTTAACCTGGGCAGTTCGCTGACCATGCTTGGGGACTACCAGAGGGCTGCCGTTGCCTTTGACCAGGCGCGGACTCTGGGGCTGCCCTGGCGCTTTTTGTGGTATCAGTTCACGATTTACGAAGCCTATTTCCAGACGGCACGTTTCGATGATGTGATGCTGCTGGCACAGGCGACCTTAAAAACTACCCCCTATGTGGAAGAAACCTATTATTACCTGGGGCGGGTTTATGAAGTGTGGGGAGACCTGGACTCCGCGCTGGCACAGTATCGGGAAGCCATCGATTTTAATGCGAATTTCCGTCCGGCTCAGCAGGCTATTGCCCGCCTGGGTGGTTAAAACAAAAAGCCCGCCGTGCGGCGGGCTTGTCCGGTATCCGATAAAAATTAGAGCGAGTTGACGATACGGGAGAAAATGTTCCCAATCGCCGGGCCGAGCAGGGTCAGGATGAGGATAACGACGATGGCGACCAGCACCAGAATAAGGGCGTATTCTACGAGACCTTGACCTTTTTCGCGGGGTAGATACATCATGATAAAGAACTCCTTTTGATAATGTCGGAAAATTACGTAGCGTATTTTCATTCTAGTGGAACTCAATTTGGGGCGCAATAGCGGCGCATGAAAATTTCATGAATTTATCATGAATGTACGGTTAACTTGTTGTTAGAACATCAATTCTTCAAAGTTTTCCTGTTTACTTTGCTGCTGCTGGTGGGATGCCAGGAGCAGACCCCCGCGCCTACGGAAGTGGTTCAGTTTCCTTTACTGGTTGAAACCATCCCCACCGAAACCCCTACCCCGACTCCAACTGCGACTTTTACCGTGACTCCATCTCACACTTTGACTGCAACTCCAACTTTGCCACCGACACCTGTCCCTACGGAAGTCGCGCTGGTGGGCTGTGCGCCGCCCGACGGCTGGATAACTCATACGGTGCAGGCGGGGGAAACCCTGTTCGCCTTTCAACTGGGGTCGGGCGGCACGGTGACAGTCGATGACATTATCGCGGCCAACTGTATGACCGAACGCTGGATTTATGAAGGCCAGCGGCTTTTTTTGCCACCCGGCGCGGCTGAAAATGCCCCATCGTCGGAAACCGCCCCGACGCCCTTTTCCGGTCAGACAGGCGGGGTACGCACGCCGAACTGCCCGTGTGACATCACGATTCGGGCGGGCTGGCGGCTGGAACAAATTGCAGAGGTGATCGACAGCCTGCCCGTTGGATTTTATGGACATGATTTTCTGGCAGCCGCGCGGAATTTCCCGCCCCGCGATTTTATGAATGGGATGCCGCCGGGCAGTTCTCTGGAAGGGTACATGCTGCCGGGGACATATACCATTACCAACGAAATGACCGCCGCCGATTTTCGGGAGATGGTGCTGGATGCATTTGGCGCGGCGGCTGCCCCTCTGCTGAATGAAGCGGCTAACGTAGGGCTGAACCCTTACCAGGCGGTCACACTGGCAAGTATCATCGTGCGGGAAAGTGGTTCTTATGACCAGCAGATTCTCATCAGCAGCGTTTTTCATAACCGCCTGAAAAGCGGGCGGGGTTTGGGTGCTACCGTCACTACCGAATACGCGCTTGGACATGCTGGCGACTGGTGGCCGAACGCGGCGGGCTATGTCAGCACTTACGATTCCCCCTACAACACCAATCTGTACACAGGGCTGCCACCTTCCCCCATTTCCAGCCCCGATATTGAGGCAATCCAGGCGGCGGTATCCCCTGCCACCACCAATTACCTGTTTTTTACCGCCAACTGTAACGGCCCCGGCAACGCTTATGCGGAAACCTATGACCAGCACCTTGCCAATGTGAACTGTGAATGAAAAAGCCGCCCTGTTTTAGGGCGGCCACACATAGGAGGTTATAGAGACCTTCGCCAGGCGACTCCCCTTACTTAACGCCCCAGAAAAGCATCCACCATTGGGGCAGTGTCGTAAAATTCACGCAGCCTGACCAGTTCATTCCCCTCAAACTGCCAGAGATGAACAAAGTTACATTCCCAGGAGCGGCCTGTTTTTTTGGCGCTAACCCGCTCGTACCCAAAAACCACCACCAGATCACCCCGATCCAGGAACTCACGGGGTTCAAATGCCTCAATCGACTGGATTGATTCTCCGACACAGGTGAAAAAGTTCGCCAGTTCAGCCCGTCCCTGATAGTGTCCGGCAAAGGGGACTTCCGGCGGGCCAAAAAACTGCCAATCTATATTTTCATTGACCAGACTCAGCACCGTCGGAATATCGCCCCTGCCAAAAGCCGTATAAAGATTTTGAATGGTCTGTACATTCGCGCTCATGATTTTTCTCCTGAGGTGTTATTCCGGCATTTGCAGCAGCCCAAGCTGGGTAAGCAGACTCAGGGTGTCGTAAGCAATCCATTCCTGTGCGATTTGCCCATCTTCGTTAAAAACGCTGATAACATGCTGAATAATGGTGACGGGTTCGCCAGTGGGCGGGACAGGATTACCGCCAAGCATCAATTCGTTGGTAAATGTCCCCGTGATGTTCAGACGGTAGACAACCAGATTGCCTTCAGCGACCATGGCTTCAATGGTGGTGGTCAGGTCGGGCATGGCGGCCTGAATCCGCATGATAGAGTCTTTGCCTTCTTCGCGGGTAATGGCGCTGCCATTTTCATACCCTACATGGTCATCCGTATAAATTTCATCAATCACATCCAGATTGCCCGTGTTGATGCCTTCGACCAGCCGCATAATCGTTTCTTTGTTGGCCGCTTCTGTTTCATCCGATGTTGCCATCATTTCGGGCAGCATCATTTCTTCTGCTGCCATCTCTTCCTCGCTGCTCAGACTGGGAAATACCCCTAGCTGAGTCAGATAGTTGAGGTTGTCATAGACTTCCCACATTTCCGCGACTTGCCCGTTTTCATCTGCCCGAACCAGGATAAAATTATCAACATGGAGGGGGCCGCCCGTTGCCGGAACTGAACCATCAGGAAAGACCAGATCATTGGTAAACGTGCCTTCCATTGAAAACAGGAAACCTGCCCAATTTCCATCCACTGCGACCAGATTGGTCGTGGCTTTGAGGTCGGGTATGGCGGCACGAAAGGCCATCGTATTGTTTTTGAAATCTTCAGGGGTTAGTTCTCGTGTCCCTTCCATATCATGGGAAATGAAAGTTTCTGCAAAGACTTCATCAATAACCGCACACGCTCCCTGATTGAAACATTCTTCTCCCACACGCTGGATATTGGTGTGAAAGACCGCGCTCATATCTTCCTGGGCGGCTGCCATCGGCAGCATAAACATGAGCAAAAGGATTACAAAAACGAGGCTTCTCATTGAATATTTCTCCCAAATTTATGACTTCCTTTAAGCCTAAGACAGGGAGATGTTCAGTTTACAGCCCAAAATCTGCTCACTTGCTGCTCATTTTTTGCTCAATAATCCGGCAAAAGTGGGCGGCGGGGGCGCAGGAACGCGGGCGCGTTCTTGTTCAGTACGGGCATGGCGGCGGGCAAGTTCCAGTTTCAGGCTTTCTTCCCCTTTTTGCATCGCCCAGTGATGGTTGGCGGAAAAAATTGGCTTGAGCAGGAAGGACAAATGACGCAGCAGGGGTTTATTCGCCTCAATTTTCCAATCGTAGGTCACATTCACCTGGTCGCCCTCCTGTTCCAGAGTCCAGATGCCACGCCCCACAAAATCGCCCTGTGCCTGTAAGGTAAAAGTATGGGGTCGATTCACTTCGGAAATGCGGAACTGCCAGCGCAGCGTATAGGGCAGCCAGCCTTTGGTATAGAGGCTGTATTCCGCCCCCAGACCGGACGAATCGCCTTCTTTCAATTGCTGTACATCGAGATAAACGGACGGCCACCAGCGCGTTAAATCTTCGCTGGTCAGAATATGAAAAACTTCTTCTGGCGTGCTTTGTACCCGCCAGTGGGTGATAAAATGATACACATTGGATGCCATTGGAATGTCCTATTTAAAGTTCAGGCAGCAGACCCAGACTTCGTAACATGCCGGCTGTATCCCAGATGCGAAGCAGCCGGGCAATTCGGTTGTTCTCGATGGTCAGGATGGAAACCCCGCGCACCTCTACAAATTTGTTGGTCGGGGGGATATTCATAAACGTGCCACGATGAGTCGCACGGAATGTCCATAGAATCACCGTGCGGTGATTTTCAATGATGGTTTCATCCAGATTAAAATGAAAATCAGGAAAAGCGTGCAGCAGACCCATGATCGTTTGACGCACGGCGTTCGCGCCATATTTCGGGGCGGCCTGCCCAATATCGACTTCTTCCGTTTCTGGCGTATAAAATGAAGCGATTCGGTCTAAGTCATGGCTGTTCAATGCTGCTATCAAGTCCACTGCAAACTGGTGATGAAGCTCACGCATCCCTGTTC
>CAZKZS010000254.1:0-7503 GCA_964557285.1 uncultured Anaerolineae bacterium
CCCGATAAAAATACTCAATGAAACGAGCAAGGTGCGGGCTTTGCGCGTGACCACATCACGCAGAATCTTACGAGTCCGTGTTTTAATCATTGTCTTGTCCCGTTTTTGCACAGCGTTTTTATGATATAACAGTTTGTGAAAAATGGCACGAAATTAGTGTCTGCTGTTACGAATTTTTTACAGGTTATTGGCTTTGATTGCCAGTCCCTACCCCAACTTAGTGGATTCAGGGGCGAAGAGTAGGGGCAGGAACAAGCGAACGAAGTGAGCGATGCCTGCCCACGTAAGCCCCTCAACCGATTTTCGGAGAGGGGTTTGGGGTGAGGGTAAACAGGGCGGGGACAAGGGCGGTACGCCCGATACCCGCCCCTACATTCATCTGCCTGTCCGCCCTTCAATACTCAGTGGAGATGTGAAGGCTGACAAAGGCGTGAGGATGGGGCTATTTGACTCATTTGCGCGACTGGCAATCAAAGCAGGTTAGCAATTTTATAATGTTCGGGTAATATCTAAGATTCATACATTTTTCACGGAAAAATCAGAAAAAATTCACGCCCCCCTATCTCATATTCCATTTATACTATATTTATCGTTATTAATTCTGAGCGGGGGCTTATGAAACGTTTTGCTGAACTTCAATTGAGTGATACCAATGCGATGGTTATGGGTAAGACCATGCTGGGATTCGTTACCTGTCTGAGGAAAGATAACATCCTGCCGCTTCTGGAAAAACACGGGCTGGCTGATATTAATCCTGAGACGTGGTATCCGTTGAGCTGCTGGATCAATGTGCTGCGTGAAATACGCAATTCGACCTACGACCTGGTGAGTATTGGGATGAGCATCGTCGACAATGCGCCATTCCCTGAAAGTTTTGCTTCAATGCCTTTTCAGGATATTCTGGCAGCAATCGACGTGAATTATCGCTCCCACCACCGGGGGGATGTTGGCACGTATGACATTCAGTTTGTGGATGACCATCATGCCATTGTAGATGTTAATATCCCGTATCCTGATGATCTGGTCTACGGGTCGTACTGGCAGCTTTGCCGCAAATTTTTACCGCCTGGCACGCAGTTTACGGTGGCCTACGATACCTCTGAACCGATTCGCAAAGAAGGCGGCAGCATTACCCGTATTCATATTACCTGGCAATAAGTAGAATGGGCTGACAGCCCCATTCTCCTCCCCGGCGCCCTGCGGGTTTGCAGGGCGTTTTGTGTTATGATGCATGGTGGAGGTGAGTGATGGCTGTTATATCACGGGTTAATCAATACCAGGGTATCAATGCCCATTTTCAAAGTTATGCTCAGTGGGAGCGTGACGGATGGGCTTCCTTTCACCATCATTACATCACCTACCTCTTAGATGAGATTGACCCCCTGCTACCGCCTGGATATGAAGCCGCGATGGAGCGCTCCATCCAGATTCGCATGAATGATGCTCATGACGAAATGCGAATTGCGGCTGTAGTCATCAGAGATATATCTACGGAAGGCAAAGATGCGATTCCTGTAACCCGTATCGAACTGCTTTCTCCGGCCAATAAAACGGGCAGCGGGGCAGCGCAGTACCTTACCAAACGGGATGCCGCCCTGGAGTCGGGAACGGTGCTGGTGGAAATAGATTTTTTGCACGAAACCAATTCGATTATCCTGGGTGTCCCCGGATATGCCAGTCGGGAACAGGGGGCATACCCGTATGTAATTACTGTCAGCAATCCACGCCCTTCGATAGAAAAAGGGTATCGGGAGCGTTACGGATTCGGGATTGAGGAACGGGTGCTGCCTATTCGTGTTCCTCTGGCAGGGGAAGAAAATATTATTCTGGATTTTGGGGCGGTTTATAATCGGGTTTTTAGCGCGAACAGTGCCTATTGCAACCGTGCCGATTACGCCAGAGAACCGAAAAATTTTCATGCTTATACTCGTGACGACCAAAAACGAATCTGGGGTCGGATGCTGGCAGTTATTGATGTAGTGCGAACGGGCGGCGACTTATCCCAAGCGCTTTTTCCGGCTGTGACCCCTGAAACTGACTCGACATTTCAATCTCTTGAAAACTATGCGTATCAGGAAGCGGCGCTGCTGGTCGATGAAAAAACCTTTCGTGTATGGTGGCTGCTGTGTTGTGAGTCGAATCTTATGTTGCTGCATCGGGATAGCGGGAGTCAACCTGTAGAAATTTCGCCGCAGGCTGAGTCGGCTGAACACCTCTATCAGCGCTTAAAGTCGATTTTTGAATCGCAGGGCGCGGAAGCCTTTCTCACGACTCTGCCGGACGTTTCCGGTGCAGTTTGAGCAGGGGAATCATCCATGGGACTTCCTGCTGATACTCTACATAGGCTTTCCCGAACTGCTGTTTGAGTTTTTGTTCTTCCAGCAGCGACCCCAGCACAAAATACACCGTCGCACCGATGGCTAACCCCAATGCAGCCGCGCTCATGGTAGGCAAAAACCAGATGAACAACAGGCTGAACAAATACAAAGGATGCCGTACCAGCCGATAAACGCCGTTCACAGTCAGGGGTTCGGCGGGCAGGGGCAGGGGGTCGCCATTGAAGTAGGCCGCCGCCTGCCTGAGGCCGATAAACCGCAGCCCATCAATTTGCAGCAGCGAAATCAGCAGCCCTACGATTCCCACCCCTTGCAGCACCACAAAAAGTCCGGCGGCTGCCCCGTCCAGGGACCAGATAGGGTCGCCCGGTTCAGCAGCCGCCCATAGCAGGATCGGCGCAAATGTCACCACACTCACAATGTTGTACAATAAGCGGTACAATCCCAGATAGGCACGTTCCCCCATGAGGGACAGCATGAGGGCTTTAAACCCCACCGCAGCCATCAGGCTGTGAAAGACACCAAAAATGAGCAGCGCCAGAAGGATGTTCACTGTTTCCATATCACCTCTCTTGAGTAATGACGACCCATGAATGGAGAATCTTATGCGTGTTACCGATATTATCGCTAAAAAACGAGATGGCAGCCCTTTAACCGATGCAGAAATAGACTGGTTTATTAAGGAATATGTCGCCGGAACTGTTCAGGATTATCAGGCGGCGGCCTGGCTGATGGCGGTGTTCATCCGGGGCATGAGACGGGAGGAAATTGTCGCGCTGACTCAGGCGATGGCGCGTAGTGGAGATATGGTTGACCTATCAGGGGTGCTGGATTTTGCCGTCGATAAACATTCCTCCGGCGGGGTAGGGGATAAAACCACGCTGGTGGTGCTGCCGATGGTAGCAGCGTGCGGCGTTCCCGTCGCTAAAATGAGTGGGCGCGGGCTGGGACATACGGGCGGCACGCTGGATAAACTGGAAAGTATTTCCGGCTTCCGCGTGGAACTCAGCGAAACGGAATTTAAAAATATTGCTCGTGAGCATGGGCTGGTGCTGGCCGGACAAAGTTATAACCTTGCCCCTGCCGATAAAAAACTGTACGAGCTGCGGGATGTCACGGCGACGGTGGATAATATTCCCCTGATTGCCAGCAGCATCATGAGCAAAAAACTGGCGGCGGGGGCGGACGCGATTGTGCTGGATGTGAAGGTCGGCAAAGGCGCGTTTATGAAAACTGTTGAAGAAGCCCGTGAGCTGGCAAAAACGATGGTCAATATTGGCGTGGACGCCGGACGAAAAATGGTTGCGCTGCTGTCAGACATGAATCAGCCGTTGGGGGTGGCGGCAGGGCTGGCGGTAGAAGTGAAAGAAGCGATTGATACCCTGCAAGGGCGCGGCACACCCGATTTTGAGGAACACTGTGTTATCGTGGCGGCTCATATGCTGCGGCTGGCCGGAAAAGGGTCGTTTGCGGCATGTGTGGAAAAAGCCAGAGAATCCATCACCGACGGCAGCGCATTTGCCCGCTTCCGACAGATGGTACAGGCGCAGGGCGGGGATGTGAGCCAGATTGACCATCCCGAAAAACTGCCGCAGGCCAGCCTCCACGAAACAATGACCGCCGCGCAAGAGGGGTATGTGCAAAGTGTGGATGCGCTGGCCGTCGGCTATGGAGTCGTTGATCTGGGCGGCGGGCGGCTGACCAAAAAAGATCCGGTTGACCACGCGGTTGGGATTCTTACCCATGTGAAGGTGGGGCAGAAAATCAAAGCGGGGGAGGTGCTGTTTACGCTGCTGGCAAACGAGTCGCAGCGGCTGGCCGCCGCCAGAGAAACCCTGAAAAATGCGGTTGTCATTATCCAGACGCCTGTTGAACCCCTGCCCTTATTTTATGACACCATCGAAGGGGCATGAGCAGATTACGCACTTCCCTGCAAATGGTCTTATTTCCGGTGCTGGTCGGGATTCGTCAGTGGTTACAGCACCGGGAAGAACGTCAGTTTTACGACCTGATGCACAAAATTACGATTGCCTTAAATGGCAGTCTCGACCTGGCAGCCGTGATTGACCAGGTACTGACCAGCGCCCAGCGGATGGTGGCGTATCAAACGGCGGACGTGCGGATTATCGACGGGGAAAACCTGCATGTGTTGGGAACACGCGGCTTTAACGACTATTTTACCGCCGCGCCGTTTGATGTCCCGATTCACTGGCGGGACTTTCCCCTGATGCGAGAAGTTTATGAAATGGGTCGGGTGGCAGTGGTTCAGGATACCCGTACCGACCCACGCTGGAAGGCCGACCCGCCCTTTCACTGGATACGCGCTCATCTCAAAGTACCGATTAAACTGGGCGGGGGGGTGATTGGATTTTTGAATCTGGATAGCAATCGGCCCGGGTTTTTCACTCCCAGACATGCACGCTGGATGCAGGTTTTTGCAGACCAGGCGGCGGTAGCCATTCGCAACGCGCAGCTTTACGCGGCGGAACATGAGCAGCGACTTTTAAACGAAGCGCTGAACGAAACCGCCGCCCTGCTCAACCGGACGCTCGTCCTGAGTGAGGTGTTTGATAACATCCTGCATATTGTGGATAAAGTTGTGCCGCATGAGGCTTCTAATATTATGCTGGTGGAAGGCGGTGTGACTCGTACCATTTCGGCACGCGGCTACGAAAAATATCAGGTAACAGAGTTTGTAAAAGCCCTCAGTTTTAGCATTGAAGAAACCGGAGATTTCCGCAAAGTTATTTCCGATAAACAGGTGTCCGTGATGCCGGATACTCATGCTGACCCCAACTGGAAGGCGTTTCCTGAACTGGCCTGGGTGCGCTCACATCTGAAAGCGCCTATCCTGATTGATGGGCAGGTGATTGGTTTTTTGCATCTGGACAGCACCGAACCCCATTTTTTCACCGAAAAGCATGTGCAGACGATTCGCACCTTTGCGGAGCAGTCAGCCGTCGCTATTAAAAATGCCCGCCTTTACGCCGAACTTGACCGCGAACGCGCCCGTCTGGAAGCCATTCTCGATGCGACCGGAGAAGGGATTCTGTATCTTGAAGATGGCCTGATTCAGTATGCAAATCGGGCGTTTATCCAGATGACGGAGGGGTCGGAAGTTCTCAACCGCAGTTTTCTGGATTTTCTTGAACTGCTGCGGGAGGAAAAACAAAATCTTCAGGAACAGATGACTCACGATTTGCAACATGATGGGCAGTTTTATCGGCGCGATTTGCTGTTGAAACGGCGCAAAGACGATGCTTTTTATATCGACATGACGGCGGCGCTGGTGAATGAAAAAAATCCCCAGAGTGTGGTGATTATGGTGCGGGATATGAGTCAGGAAAAGCGGCTGCAACTGCGCCAGAGTCGTTTTATTACCCATGCCGCCCACGAACTGCGTCATCCTCTGGCAAATTTTATGACCCGTCTGTACCTGCTGCGCCGCAAACCGGAGGAAATGGAAGAACATCTCAATCGGCTGGATGAAACCACGCAGCGTATGACGGATATAATTGAAGATATGCTGATGGTGTCCCAGTTTGGGCAGGGGCAGGTCACGATGAATCCGACTCTGATTTCAATCCAGGAGGCCATCGGGCAGGCACTTCTTGAGAAGCATGAACTTGCTGATGACCTTCATGTGCAGGTTGAATCATCGCTGCCGGATGACCCACTATATGCGGTGCTGGATCGAACCCTGTTTATTGAGATGGTCGGTACGCTGGTGGTCAATGCCATCACTTCTGGCGGAGAAAAGGGTCGAGTTGGTCTGCGGCTGTGGCAGGAAGAAGCGGAGGCGGTGCTGCAAATTACTGACAGTGGTTTGCCCCTTCCCGAAGAACAGCAGGAACAATTTTTTGAGCCGTTTCATCGGCCAAGCGCGGGGCGCGTGGTGCGGACGGGGCTGGAATTGACCATCGCGGAATATATCGTCACACAGCATAAAGGCCGAATTTCTATTCAAAGTGACCGCACTGGCAACACCGTTACCGTGTGGCTGCCCCTGGGTTAACGGCTGCGTTCCCAGGCGATTCGGGTGGCGGCCAAAAACAGGCCAATCAGCGACCACAGCATGAGGGAGGTTGCCTGAAACTGCGGGTTAAAATAAAAGTGGTCAACGATACTGCTCACCAGCGCCCCGATGATGCCCCCCAACAGTCCCAACCAGACATCGGCCAGCCAGTCATCCTGTTTCAGGACAGGCCACCAGCGCAGCCCCCATCCTAAGATGCTGCCCAGCGTCAGCAGATACACCGCCAGCCCAACCAGCCCCATATACACGGCAACAGATAAATAGGTGCTGGAAACCGCCGTATACAGGTCAATTTCTGGCACGCCGGAAAATCCGACGCCAAACACCGGATACCGTTCGATAAGATCCAGCGCGTCTTTGTATTCCCCCAGCCGCATTTGCGTTTCAAGGTCGGAGGCGGTGAATCCAGCCATGAGTTTGTCAATGTAGGGCTGAGTCTGGGGCAGGGGGAGCGCGATGAGTCCTGCCGCAAGGCCGACCCATAAAAGCTGACGGTAGCGCAGCACCGCCGCCGCACCCAATCCCACGACCAGCCCCACAAACGCGCCGCGTGAATCGCTTAAAAAGAGGGCGAGTCCGATCAGGGCAAAACACAATGCGGCCAGCCAGCGCCGTTTCATCACCGGAAAACGGGCGACCACCTGTACCCCAGCCAGCGCTCCAACCATCATCAGGAAGCTGCCATACGTGTTAGGGGCAATCCATGTGCCAATAGCGCGTTCATTTAGCACCTGTACCCCATCTTCCCGGTAATGTAAAACCCCGCCGTTGGGATAGCCGACCCGTGCCAGGCGGATAAGACTCTGTTCCGCCAGATCGTCCGGCATTTGCCACAGCACAATCCCTATCACCGCCGACACTGTACCCATCAGCAGCAGAATCAGCATCACCCGTCGCAAGGTACGAATCTCATTGGCGACATCGGCCAGTACCAGCGCCATGCTGATGCTGAGCAGCAGTTCAACCAGCGTTTTCAGCAGATTCATATTGGGGCGGGCGTGACCTGTGCCAAGAATGAACGTAAAAATCATGACTCCCATCAGCGCAAAAATTGTCCAGGATACCGGAGTCAGGTGAAATTCGCGCCGTTTTCCGGTCATCCACTGGAACAGGTAAACCGTTAAAAATCCG
>CAZKZS010000255.1:0-7470 GCA_964557285.1 uncultured Anaerolineae bacterium
GAACGTTCATACCGCACCTGTGACCCACTATGGCCGCCGGAAAATTCTTCAAAAAGATGCGGGATTCCCAGGCGGGTGAGCTTCTGGCTAAACAGCCGCGCCCCCACCTGCAGCTGAAATTCATCGTAGCTGCCCGCGTCAATGAGCAGGGCTTTCATCTGTCGCAGCGCGGCCTGTGCTTCCGGTCGGTCAATCCTGCGGTAGGGGTCAAAATTGAGCCAGCGCTGCCAGACTTCCTCCCGCAGCGCGCCGGTTGCTTCATCAATCGGCAGGTCAAACCCCGGTGGGGAGTCGGTGGGCGCGCTGTGCGCCATCGACCAGCACATCGCCATCACGGTATTCCAGAACGTCGAATTTTTGTTTTCAATCTGCGGAATCGCGCGTAAAAATTCAGCCGCCCCGCCGTATTTTGCCAGGTTTTGATGCAGCGACGCCAGCATAGGCATACAGGCAAATTCCCAGTATAAATCACCTGCATGACAGGCCACCGCCCGGAACACCTCCGGGTGAGTCATGGCCTGCACCAGCGCCCCATATCCCCCACTGCTGTGACCCAGCACGCCGCGATGGTCGGCGGAGGCACGGGTGCGGTAGGTGGCATCTATAAACGGCACAATTTCCTGAATTAGATAGGTTTCGTAGTTGCCGATGGCCGAATCAAGATACTGCGACCCGCCAACCGTTGTCCAGCAGTCGGGCATGACCACAATCACGGGCGGCATTTCCCCTGACCGAATCAACCGATCCAGTTTTTGAATCACACTTTCAGAAAAGGGTTTCCAGTTCAAAAATGCCTGTCCGGTGTTGCCATGACTTGCCAGCAGGTACAGCGACACATACCGTCCTCCTGACCCGTAATAATCCGGCGGCAGGTACACGGTGACGGGGCGGCGGGTGGGGTCATTAAAAAAATTGCCCTTCAGGGCGGTGCTTTCCAAAAGCGGCTGTTCAATCATAACCTTCATTCTAGTGAGGGAAACACCACATGACAAGCCGCGTTTGCACAGCGAATGAATGACGGTTGCGCGGTTTTATAATTTAATGTATGGTAGAGAAGGTGAGAGTCATTCCTACCCATGTGACCAGGTAAAAGTCCCCCCACCTGGCAGATGTGAGGAAAATTTTCTCATTTATACTTGAATTAATGTGACTATTAAGTAGCGGACAAAAAATCATGAAAACAGAAGTCCGAAACTCGGAGGTAATCCGTCAGTGGTTTTTTGATGAGCAAATCGTCGCTTTTGTACTGCACTCCAATGACAAACTCAGCGTGGACCTCTATGCGGATTGGATTATTGAAACTGTCCAAAACTGGCCGCCGGAAAAGCCGCTTCTCGTCGCTTATGACTTAAAAAGCGCTGTTTTTACCCCGCAAGCCCGTAAACGGGCAATGGATGTTTATGAGGCCGTTCCCACGTATGTTCAGGGACGCACCGCCATTATTTTTCCTCCCGGGCCGCTGGGCAATTTTTTGAAAATTTTTGCGAACAAGGCCATGCGTGTGCAAAACCCCCGTATGAAACGCCAGTTTTTTGTCAGCCTGGATGAAGCCCTGCTGTGGTTGCAGGAATAACCCCGTTTTGCAATTTCCCTGCCGTTTTAATATCATAGTGTCAAGATACACGCGGCAGGGGATATGTTTCAGGATTTTTCCGGTCAAACCATCGGCCCATACAAACTTGAAAAGCTGCTTGGGGCGGGCGGCATGGGTGCTGTGTACGAATCCTATCAGGCCACCGTCAAGCGCAAAGTTGCCATCAAGGTGCTGCTGTTCCAACTGGCACAGTCCAAAGAAGCGGTAGAGCGTTTCAACCGTGAAGTTGAACTCACCGCCAAAATGGAACACCCGCACATTCTACCTATTTATGATTATGGGGTTGACCAGAATCTAAGTTACATTGTGATGCGGCTGTTGGGCGGCGGCACGCTGGATGACCGCATCAAAAAACACGGGTATCTTTCCCGCCATGAAGTGCTGGAAGTGCTGCGGCAAATTGCCAGCGCGCTGGATTACGCCCATCGTCACGGCATCATTCACCGCGACTTAAAAGCCAGTAATATCCTTTTTGATGATGACAACAATGCTTATCTTTCCGATTTTGGGATTGCACGGGCATTAGAAAGCACCTCCAATTTAACCCAGAGTGGGCATATTGTTGGGACGCCGCAGTATATGGCGCCGGAACAGTGGAAAGGCGACCCTCTGGACGGGCGTACTGATATTTATGCGCTGGGTGTGCTGGTTTATCAACTGCTGACGGGTTCGCTGCCCTTTAACGCCCCCACTACCGCCGCTATGATGTACAAACATCTCAACGAAAAACCCCCCGCCCCGACCCAACTCCGCCCGAATCTGCCCACAGCCATCAACCATGTGATAGAAAAAGTGCTGGCAAAAGATCCGAATCAGCGTTATATGTCCGCAACGGAATTTTATACCGCGCTGGAATCGGCAGTTGGCAGTTACAACCTTCATACAGGCGACGGACTTACCGAAATCCAGATTCCAAAATCCGATGAAATGACCACCCAGCAGCGCACAGGTCCGGTTGACCCGCCTACCACGATTGGCGCACCCATTCCTAAATTAAATCGACGCCGGCAGGCAGGCATCGGTACGCTGATGGTGGTGGCGCTGATCGCCATCGCGGGGGTGATTTTTGCCCTCAGCAGCCAGGGCAACTCGGAAAAAGTTGCACAGCAGCCCACCGAAACTTTTACGCCGACTCTAACCACAACCCCAACTGAGACAAATACCCCTACTGCAACCGACACCTCTACCCCAACCCATACCTCGACTCGGCGGCCAACCGCCACCCGCACATCCTCCCCAACCCTGACTCCAACTTTAGGAGAGGCGCGGGCGCGAGTTACCACCAGCCGGGGGGTCATTTTTGAAAAACCCGATCCCCGTTCCAATGAAATTTTAACCACTGTAGAAGGGGCGAACCTTAAAATTATTGGTATGACGCCGGATGAACGGTGGTATCAGGTGGAATTTTTAGGCGAAGTCGGCTGGATTCTGGCCGATCAGGTCAGCCCATCCGGTAATCTGACGGAACTGGCCGTGATTATTTCGCCGACGCCCTCTCGCACCCCAACGTTTACACCGTCGGATACGCCCACCAACACCCCGACGTTCACGTTTACACCGTCCAACACACCAACATTTACGCCGTCGGATACCCCCACCAACACCCCGACGTTCACGTTTACGCCATCCAACACGCCAACGTTTACGCCGACAAATACATCCACATTCACATCTACACCCTCTAATACCCCGACGAACACGCCGACCAACACCCCGACATTTACCCCCACTCCTACATCGACTCGAACACCTACAGCGACTCGCACCCCCACAGAGATTGTTTTTGGAGATTACTCACGGGCGTGCCGGGGAACACTCCTGCCGCCGCGTGTGCGGGTGGGTGAACGGGCGTATGTGCTGACCGACCCGCCCCTGCCCAACTCACTTCGGTCTGAACCGAGTCTGGACTCGCGCAAACTGGGCGAGATTCAACCCGGAGAAACCTTTGAAATTCTCGACGGTCCGGTGTGCGGGGATAACATGAACTGGTGGCAGGTGCGGCTGGGAAACGGCAGGCAGGGATGGACCGCCGAAGGCGATACCTATTACTGGATTGGCCCGATTGGGGAAACCTCTAACCTGCCGGAAGGGGTTGAAACCTCAGTGGACTCGTCCCTTTGCCCCAAAGCCCCGCCCACCACCTTTCAAATTGGGGATACGGTGCAGGTGGACTTTAACCGGAATGGGTCACTACCCCTGACTACCAGCGCGAGAGGCTCAAGCGATGGCAGCGACGACATTATGGAAGCCCATGATAACGATCTGTTGCTCATTTTAGGCGGGCCGGTCTGTGGCAGGTCGGGGAATCGCTGGCGCTGGTATGTGCGGCATCTGGATACGGGCATTGAAGGCTGGGCTTCAGAAGCGGTTCCCAATGACCGATGGATGTGTCCTCTCAGCGACCCTGAGTGTGGATACTAGCCAGATGACCAGGGAAAAACTAGCCACCTGACAGGTTTTATTTGGGTTCAACTCAGGTACACTGAGGAGTGATACATATACTCTGGTGGGACTTGGATTCTTGCGGAAAAAGGGGCAATTTTTATGAAACGCTGGCTTAACTCTCTGGCCTTAAGACAGGTGATTCTTCTCCTGCTCACGCCTATTCTGGTTGCGACCATTATCTACGTCAGCCTGAATGCTTTTGAAGAACTGAACGATGAAAATAATCAAATCGATTTTGCCCATGAGCAAAAAGCCAATGCATATCTGCTGACCATCTATGCCTACGGGCTGATGCTGCCTGAGGACGAAGCGGAAGAGGTCAGCATCCTGAACAGCATCCAGACCATCATCACCGACTACGAGAAACAGCACGCAGAAATCAGAGAAGAAATTCTCTCTGAAGGGGATGAAGAGATTAACCAGGCCGAAACACTGGCTGCTTTAAACACGCTGGATGAAAACTGGACAATCTATCTCAGCAAGTTGGAAGCAATTTCCGCCTCCGAAAGCCCTGCTCGGCTTGGAAAACTGCGCGAACTCTGGGAGTATAGTTCGGCTGTGGCCGATTCCGCAGACCAGTTTGCTCGGCTCATTGACTCTAATAAGGAGCAGGAAACCAATGCCGTGCTTAGAACTTACGAGATTGTTGGGGTGATTTCCTTTTTAGCCATGCTTGCGGCTGCCTATTTGCAGTATCAGATGATTAAGGCCAGTCAGGCTATGGGTAAAGCAACCCTGGCATATGCCAACGGCGATAGGTCTGCCCGCGCTCCTACCAATACCCTGGCTGAAATTGCAGAGGGGGCGATGATTTTTAATAGGATGGCCGACCAGATTAACCAACTGATTGCTGATTTGGAGCATCAACTTCAGGATGCCCAAAAAGCACGTGCGGAGGCCGAACGTGCCAGCCAGGTAAAATCTGCCTTCCTTGCCAGTGTATCGCATGAACTCCGCACCCCGCTAAACTCGATTATCAACTTCACCAAATTTGTCCATAAAGGGGTGATGGGGCCGGTCAACGAACGGCAGCAGGAAACCCTGACCAAAGTTATCGACAGCGGCCACCATCTGCTCAACCTGATTAACGATGTGCTGGATATGTCCAAAATTGAATCGGGGTCGCTCAGCCTGTTTGTGGAAGAAAACGTCAATTTGCAGCAGATTCTGGATACCGTTGTCACCGATGCAAAAGGGATGCTGCATGAAAAACCCGTTGAACTGCGGGTCGAAACGCAGGGCGAACTGCCAAGTATTGTCGGCGACAGAAAACGCATTTTGCAAATTTTCCTGAACATCGTTTCTAACGCCTGCAAATTTACGCAGGAAGGCCATATCACGATCAAAGCACATCAGCAAAACGGGCATGTGCATATCGCGGTGGAAGATACCGGCCCCGGCATCGCGCCGGAAGATTCCAGCGCCGTTTTTGAATCGTTTAAACAGACCAACACCGGACTGCGACAGGGGGAAGGCACAGGGTTGGGGATGCCCATTTCAAAAAATCTGGCTGAAGCGCATGGTGGGAAACTCTGGTTTGAGAGCAGTGTAGGGCAGGGAACCACTTTTTACGTGACTCTGCCCGTAAAATCGGAAATGCTTACCCCTGTATAAAGGAGTTTCAATGAATCCTTCCATCGTTTACGTCGAAGATGATGCCCAGAGCCGGGAGGTCATGCAAATTCTGCTGGTCGAACTGATGGGGCTGTCTGAAGTGGTCTTTTTTGAGGACAGCAGCAACTTTATCCAGCGTATAGAAAGCACATCGCCGGATGTGATTCTGCTGGATATTCATGTGCATCCCTATGATGGCTTTGAAATGCTGGCGCTGCTCCGCCATCATCCCCGGTTTCAAAATAAAATTGTCATTGCCCTGACCGCCAGTGTCATGAACGAAGAAATCCAGCAGCTTAAAACCGCCGGTTTTGACGGGGTGATTGCCAAGCCCATTGATATGGATACCTTTCCTGCCCTGCTGGAACAAATTCTCAACGGGGAAAGCATCTGGACGGTTATTGCCTGAGAAGGAAAAATTAGCGATGAATAAACTGCTGCACGACAAACGAATCTTCATCATTGAAGATAATCTGGCAAATCGAGCGATTATGCAGCTTTTGTTAGAGCAGCATGGGGCGGAAATCTGGTTTGAGCGCTGGGGCATTGATGTCATTTCCCGCCTGACTCATTTTATGCCTGTTGACCTGATTCTATTGGATTTGATGTTCCCCGGCGGCGTGACCGGATATGATGTGTTTGACCAGATTAGAGCCAACCCCGCCTTTTTACATATTCCGATTGTGGCGGTGTCGGCGGGTGAACCTGCTATTGCCATCCCGAAAACGAAAGCCAAAGGGTTCTCTGGCTTTATCGCCAAGCCCGTCAGCTTTGAGAAATTTCCCCGCCAGATTGCTCAGGTGCTTGAAAATGAGCAGGTTTGGGTAGAATAGAAATAAAAAAAGGAATGAAGATGAGCGATATTCACGCGCTGGTAATAGATGATAATACGAACAATATCGGGGTGCTGGCGGAACTGCTGCGGCTGGAAGGGGTCAAAGTCACCACCATCCAGAATCCCCTCAAAATTGATGAAGCGCTGGAACAGCCCGTTGACATTATTTTCCTGGATCTGGAAATGCCGGAAATGGACGGATACGAAGTGCTGGGACACTTTAAGGCTGATGCGCGGCTGGCAGGGGTTCCGGTGGTGGCCTATACCGTGCATGTGAGTGAGATGATTACCGCCCGTCAGATGGGTTTTCACAGTTTTTTGGGCAAACCTCTGGATGCGGATAAGTTCCCCAAGCAGTTGGAACGGATTCTTCAGGGCGAACGGGTGTGGTCAATGCCGTAGCGACTACTCGATCCAGCCCGTTTCTTTTTCCAGCGCCAGCGTAATATGGCGGATAAACCTATCGAGATGAATGGGTTTGTGGATGAATCCCGCAAACCCTTTTTCTTTGACTCTGGGGATGGTCGAAGTGGGTTCGCTGGCCGATACTGCCACAATCGGAATCTGCTGAAACGCGGCCACCGCCCGAATCTGGTCAAAAATGTCGAATCCGGTGACACCCCGGGGAAAACTCAGGTCAAGCAGAATCAGATCCACCGGACAAAAACTTTTTAAACGGTCAATCATATCAATGCCCCAGCGCTCAAACCACACTTCTACCCCGTGCCGTTCCAGGAGAAGCTGCATAACGGCGCGGTTGCCCAAATTATCTTCGATGATGAAGATTCGTTTACCTTTTAAGGACATGGAAGCTGACCTCTATGATAGCCCCTCAATCCGTTAGAAAATTATAACCCAGGGAATATTCCACTGCCTATCAAAACGCCAATGGGGAGTGTCAAATTTTGTGTGCATGAGCTTTTTTATCCCTCACCCTGCCTTCGGCATCCCTCTCCCAGAACGGGTTGAGGGGCGGACAGGC
>CAZKZS010000256.1:0-7463 GCA_964557285.1 uncultured Anaerolineae bacterium
CGCCCACTGGGAGAGAGGGGGAGAGAAATACACCCCTGGGGTGCATTGGGGTCGAGGACGCTGGCGGTTGCTGTCATCACTTTTGCCAACGGCGGTGATAATTTGAGTATTTACACCCCTCTGTTTGCCACCCACACCCCCTTACAGGTCATTTTTTTGACTCTGGTTTTCCTGCTGATGACGGCGGTCTGGTGTGTAATGAGTTACACTTTTATGCGGCGTGCCGGACAGCAGGCACAGCGTATCGGGCGGGTAGTGCTGCCCTTTGTCCTTATCAGTCTGGGACTATGGATTATCGGAGGGGCAAAATGAGCAAAATCACCGTGGTGGGCAGTTCAAATGTGGATTTGGTGGTGACGGTCAGCCACCTGCCAGCGCCGGGGGAAACGATTCTCGGCAAGGATTTTATGCAGGCATTGGGTGGCAAGGGCGCGAATCAGGCGGTAGGCGCTGCCCGCCTGGGTGCAAAAGTCACCTTTGTAGCCCGTATTGGGGACGATGCGTATGGTGAGATGTGCCTGGCTGCGTATCAAAAAGAGGGCATGAATACGGATTTTGTCCTCAAAACCCACGATACCCCCAATGGAATCGCGCTGATAGGGGTGGCGGAAAATGGTGAAAACAGCATCATCGTGGTTTCGGGCGCGAATATGCAGGTAACGCCGGAAGATGTACGGGCAGCAGAAGATGAAATCCGCACATCGGACGCGCTGCTGCTGCAACTGGAAATTCCCGACTCCGCGACTCAGATGGCGATAGATATTGCCCATCAGAACACTATTCCCATTATCTTAAATCCCGCCCCTTATCGTGACCTGCCACGTGAATGGCTGCAAAAAGTCACCGTCCTGACCCCCAACGAACGTGAAGCCCACCAGATGTTAGGCGGTACGCCAAAAAACGAAGAAGAACTTGCCAAAGGTATTTTAGGGCTGGGCGTGCAAAGCGCTGTCATTACGATGGGAGCGCGGGGAGCGCTGGCGGCGGGGTCGTGGGGGCGGGTTTTTGTTCCGGCCCGGCAAGTAAAACCTGTTGATACCACAGGTGCGGGCGACTCTTTTAACGCAGCGCTGGCCGTCGCGCTGGCGGAAGGCTCATCCCTGCATGAGGCGGTGAAATTTGCATCGGCGGCGGCGGCGCTTTCTGTCACCAAAGCAGGCGCTCAGCCGTCCTTACCAACCCGCGCTGAGGTGGAAGCCTTTTTGAAGTAGTTATAGTTCCAGCGCCATGCCTTCCATTGCCAGGGTGATTGGCACATCGGTGATTTTCTCGCGCAGTTTGGCCTGAAGGCGGTCAAGATAGCGGTCGGTCGCTTCAGGATGATGATGGCTAAAAATCAGGTGACGGGCGCGGCTGAGGCGTGCCAGTTCAATGCCATCGGCGTACATTTCCGGGTTATCGGCCCCCACCACCAGCAGGTCAGCGTCTGCCGCCAGTTTTCGCGCTGCTGGCGAAATTTCTCCGGTTTTTTCATGTAAAATCACATCGGTCAGGTAGACCAGCGTGCCAGACTCATGTTGCAGACGGTAGCCCCAACTGTCGGTATCGGCGCTGTGGGCAAATGGCATCCCGATAATGGTGATATCTTCTACCTGCCTTGTTTCGGGGGTAATTTCCTCAAATTCGACATTTGCCATCAGGTTATCCAGCCCGTAGACCGGAGAATAAATGGGCGAGAGGATGTGGTCAAATACCTCTTCCAGCGCATAGGCACGGGTGCGCGGACCAAGCACATGAGTATGGCATTTTTTAGAGTATGTCAGTGGCGAAAACTGGAAGCCAATGATGTGATAGAGATGCAAATGAGACAGCAAAATCGTCGCGTGGTAGGCTTTAGAGGAATTTAATGTCGTGCTGAACCGCGCCAGCCCTGTTCCGGCATCCAGCACAAAATAATGGTCGGTGCTGCCGCGCACGACGATGCAGTTGGTGTTGCCACCATATTTCAGAAATGCCGCGTCGGGCGTCGGTTTTGAACCGCGCACCCCCCAGAAAGCCACTTTCATAACCCCAGCACCCGACCACTGTAGGCAGAGGACAAGGTGAGATCCGGGTTGGCCGCCTGCTGTGCCGCCAGCAGTGCATCCAACTGGTCATCGGTACGTTTGGGGTCATGATGAAAAAAAATCAACTCGCCCGCGTCCGCCGCCCGTGCCATTTTTACCGCCTGTTCCATCGTGCTGTGTCCCCAGTGGGGCAACCGTTCGTATTCTTCTGGCAGCAGCGCCGAGTCGTATATCAGCCAGTCGGCACGGCTCATGAAGGTGATCAGGCTGTCCTGCATCTTAACCAACAGGTGACGTTCTGGTGGGGTCAGAGGGGTATCTATCGTCACCATTGCATCGGCAAACAAATAACGGTCAAAAGGCGCGGTATCCGGTACAAAAACCAGTGACCTGCCCTGATGTTCGACCCGAAAACCCAGCGCACGGTAGGGATGATTGGCATAGGCACACGTTACCACCATCTCCGATGGAATCTCGACCCGCGCCCCCGGCAGCAAATCATGATACCGCAGGCGCATCATAACCTCCCGGCGGGTGCGGGCATAAAGCGGCTGTGTCATCGAACGTTCCAGCGCCACATGAAAATTATCATTGGTACGTTCCAGCCCGTAGATATGGAGAGTCAGTTCCGGCCGTGTCCACAACTCTTTCCACTGCGGAAAGCCAATAATGTGATCCCAATGCAGATGGGTGATAAATAGATGAACTTCGGTCAGATGCGGCGGCAGAGGTTTGAGTTTGCGAATCCCCGTGCCTGCGTCCAGAATCACTACCGCGTCGTCCGTGTAAATCTGGATGCAGGCGGTATCGCCGCCGTACCGTTGGATTTCGGGATAGCTGACCGGATACGACCCCCGACAGCCCAGAATCGTAACTTCCATGACACCTGTCTCTTTAAGCTACCCCAAGAGTATCACAGGTGGCTTTTTTTGACCTGCTTAGAAACACACTATAACGACGGATGGCGGTAGACCCGATTCCCGCCCGAACAAGGGCAGGCATCGCTCACGCGGTTCGCTTGTTCCTGCCCCTACATCGAAAGAATCGTCAAATATAAATCCAGGGTGTAATCAATGGCCGTATCCCGCCAGGAATATCGTTTATCTGTCATCGGCAGCCCTGTGTTCCGCGCAATCACCACCGGAATCCCTTCCGCCGCCTCTCCCATCAGCAGCTCCGCCGCCGTGCATAAATTATCAGCAGTGGCTTTTTCTGTTACTTTTAACGGCCTGCCAAGCAAATCCGGTTTACCGCGCTCATCCTGCACCGGATCGAACCCCGCGACCCCAACGGCCACCCCTGACGTTCCCAACCGCCCAACCATCAGGCGGCTGTCCGAAAGGGCAACACCTATCCGAATCCCTAATTTTTCTCTGATTTCCTGCCGCACCTGTTCGGCGACCTCAAACGGCTGCGCGGGGTACAGGACAACCTGCCCTTCTGGTATGTTACTTTCATCAATACCCGCGTTGGGCGCAAAAATGTTGTCTTTGACGCTGAGGACAAACCCCGGAATCCCGCCAAAAATTTTATCCGATTCCTGCAAAATCAACTGGGCTAACTGCGGACGCATGTTGTATTTTTCCGCCAGTTGAGCCGCTTCTGGCGTCGGCTCAATCGTATCCAGCGTTACGAATCGTCCTTCGGCGATGGCCGCATATTTGCTGGAAATAATGAGAATATCCCCCTCTTGCAGGGTTTCATCGGCGGCCTGAATACAGGTTAGGATTTCGGCGGTCAGGTCAAATTTTTCGGTTTTTAAGGGACTGGAAATCGGAATAAAGTGCAGATACTTCAAGGGGACTCCTCTTTACTCTTTGGGCGGCGGGTCAACCAGCCGAACAAACCGCCAAACCGGACCATCACCAGGTTCAAGGACACTCATGGCGCGTAAGATCCGCAGGGTTTCTTCCGCTTCGGCGACCGAAAGCTGAAGCACATCCCGCAGGGGGCCAATCCCCAGCCAGCCGACATAAGCGGCCAGCGCCTGCGCCGATGCCACCAGCGTATCGTCAATTACTGGTGGCTCAGAATCAAGGGAGGATTTTAAGAGATTGGTTGGGGGCAGCATATCTTCGCGCAGCGTTAACAATCCGGTTGCGCCCGTTGGTACAGGTGCGCCTTTTTCCTGCATTTCGGCTACGCGGCGGTTTTTAATATTTTGCCAGTACGTGACCAGACGAGTCAGTTCCACTTCGGCCACCACAGGCAGTTCAAGCGGCTGCATTTCGCTATCTTTTTGCGTGAGCAGGCTGTCAATAAAATTCAGGGGCAGGGCTGAAGTCAGGGTCGAACGGGCAATCGCTGACCGCAGCAGTATCCGATTCTCAAACAGGCGGTTAATCCGATCGGGTGCGCTGTGGTCATCCGGCATGGTCATAATGATATGCACCCCATATTCCGGCCCTTTGTTGAGGAGGGCATGGAGCGTTACCAGCCACTGATCCTGAAAATTGCGCCAGTCCTTCAGCGCGACGGTATCTACCAGCAGCAGGATTCGCGGCAGGGGTTTGAGAGAACGGATAGACAGCGCCTGTTTGTTATACTGGTCAAGGGAGGTGACATTTTGTTTGGTAAAAATATGTCGTCGCTGCCCCAGATGTTTGACCAGCCCATCCAGCAGACGGCAAAAATAACGGGTGCTGGTAACAATTTCTCCCAATACATGCGGGCTGCCCGTCAGGTGGCGCAAGTGGCTGCTTTCATCCCCGACCAGCCCGATTCGTAAATAACTGGGGGAGTTCAGCAGTGCCAGCGTCAGCGCAATACCCGTTTGCAGGTGCAGGCGGGTGTTTGACGTGCCGATAATCAGCAGATGTTTCAGGGCGGTCAGGTCGCGCACCACGACTTTTTGCTGCAAATCTGCCCCCAGCGCCAGCATGGTATATGACGGGGTTTGCAGGAAGGTTTTTTGATACAGCAGAGAGGCCAGTCGCAAAGGGTGATGTGCCTGGGTGCGGAGAAACAGCGTGACATTCCCATCCGGTGATTCTATCAGTTCGGATGCCTGCCCTTCCAATTCTGGCATAATTTGGGGCAGCAGACGGCGCAAGTCCTCTACCGTGACTTCGCGTTCCCGCCCGCGCGGGCCGACCTTATCCAGTTGCAAATGGTAGCGCGTGTGGGAGATAAGGGGTTCAACCCGTTTCAACCGAATCGGAGCGCCCATTTCCGCCAGCCGCCGCACCATCGAAGTGGCAACCAGCCGAAGCTGTCCGGTTTTATCCCGATTGTCGGAAGCCACTTCCAGAATATCGGTTACATTCGGTGTCTGCCATCCAAATCCATCCCGGTGGCTCATCAACTGGGGCATGGGTGTCCTTCCCGCATCTGTCTGTCACAATAGTAACGATGAATGGTCAAATCATCCAACACTTTTTAGAAAAAATTTCGATACAATGGCGAGTCTATGGTACTTATCAAGACGGCTGCCTTTTTAATGGGTCTTTTCCTGGTGATTTTTACGCTCAATTCTGCGGTGCGGACGTTTGTGCTGCCCCGCAGCGCTCAGGATCGTATGACCCGATTTGTATTCCGCCGTATCCGACGCCTGTTTGATTTTCGGCTGCGCTGGGTCAACACCTATGAACGACGCGACGCTATCATGGCAATGTACGCGCCGATTGCCCTGATGATGCTTTTGCCCGCCTGGTATCTGGTGGTGATGGTTGGGTATACGCTCATGTTCTGGGCGACGGGGGTTGCGTCACTTCAGCAGGCTTTTATTTTAAGCGGCTCGTCGCTGTATACATTGGGTTTTGCCAGAGATGACGAATTTTTGCATATCGTCATGACTTATACAGAAGCCACAATTGGCCTGCTGCTGGTGGCGCTGCTGATTGCGTACCTGCCGACCATGTACAGCGCTTTTTCCGCCCGCGAAAAGCAGGTGAATCTGCTGGCAGTACGGGCGGGTGAACCTCCTTCCGCCGTTGAAATGATTGTGCGTTTTCACCGGATTCAATTTCTGGAAGATCCCGCCGGACTCAATAATTTTATGCGCGAGTGGGAGGAATGGTTTGCCGAAGTGGAAGAAACCCATACCTCCCTGGCCGCGCTGGTTTTTTTCAGGTCGCCGCAGCCGGGGCAGTCCTGGCTGACGGCTTCCGGTGCAGTGCTGGATTTTGCCGCGCTGATGGCTTCCACCGTTGACCAGCCGCGTCAGGTGCAGTATGGCCTGACGATTCGGGCGGGGTATTTAACGATGCGGCGGGTAGCCGACTTTTTTCGCCTTTCCTATAACCCCAAACCGGCCTACCCAGGCGAACCCATCAGCATCAGCCGGGAAGAATTTGATGAAGCCTGTGAGCAGTTGGCGGCAGGCGGTGTTCCTTTAAAACCCGATCTTGAGCAGGCATGGCACGATTTTGCGGGCTGGCGCGTGAATTATGATCGGGTGCTTATTCTGCTGTGTGCGCTGACAATGGCGCCTTATGCGCCCTGGTCGTCGGACCGGTCGAGTCCTGAAATGCGTACTGCTTTAGGCAAAAAGTAGGCTCACCTGCCGGGGTACACGTTCTTTTTCCCATAGGTAGTGATGTGAGTCGGCTTAATTTTAAAAATGACCCGGGTTTCCTGCTGCTGTTTTTCGGCGGAGGTAAACCCACCGTAATACTGCTGTCCCGTGTACATGCGGGATAAATGGTGGATATGCTCAACGCCGCCCTCTTCGGTCATTTCGACCACTTCCCCGCGTATTTCCATCCAGTAATAGGGGTTATCAGGATGCACGGCGACCATACTCACATGCGGATTGCGGCGCATATTTTTATATTTCAGGCGGCCAGTGGTCGTATTCACCCGAATATATTCCCCATCATAATCCCGCCAGACCACTGATGAGTGCGGCTTCCCACTTGGCAGGAGTGTCGTTAACACAACAAAAATCGGGGCTTCCAGCAGTTCCCGATGACTTT
Organism: uncultured Anaerolineae bacterium; assembly: GCA_964557285.1. Classification (GTDB taxonomy): domain Bacteria; phylum Chloroflexota; class Anaerolineae; order Aggregatilineales; family J027; genus SB15. Next base: position 6,923 of record CAZKZS010000256.1, read on the forward strand.
CAGGAATGGTAACAGACATTTTTATTTTTCCCTTTCACTTCAGAACCATTGGCACGACTGGCAATCAAGATAAACTATAACAAAAGGGGGGAGTGGAAACAAATAACCTCAAATTGAGTATTTTTTACACTATGCGGTTCAGGAGGGCGGGGTATCTTCTAAGGTGGTGGAAGAAAGGAGAATTTTAGCCTGCCACCTGCTTTTTAACATAGTTACCATTTTTTCTATTTAATATCTAGGAGTCAAAATGACTATCAAGTCCTTGAGGTATTTGAGCCTCTTTCTTCTCCTTGTTTTCGTAGTAACACCTATTGTTTCTGCTTCTGATACGACCCCCACCACAGCCCCCACCGTCGCCCAGGATGACACCATCACCATTGCCTGGATACCCAAAGCGCTGAACAATCCGGTTTTTGAACTGGGACGGGATGGCTGTATGGCGGCGGCGGCGGAACTGTCGGCTTCCACAGGTAAAACCGTTGAATGTCTGTATATGGGTTCAGTGAACTCCGACATGGCGGAACAGGCGCGGGTTATTGAA
>CAZKZS010000257.1:0-7417 GCA_964557285.1 uncultured Anaerolineae bacterium
GCCGCCCATGATCAAACATGGATTGCAGGCTGCGTAAAACCTGCGGCGAACGGTCAGACAGGGCAAAAACATCATCCACAAACGTGGGAGAAGGCAGGTAAAGGCAATCTTTGCTAATCGTCTTACTTTCGTGGTTCAGATAGTAATCGGCTTTGTCGCCGAGACTTGCTTCAATTTTTCTCAGTTCTGACATGAGCTTATACTCGCTACAATTTTGCGCTCCTACTATAACATCGAATCTCGCAGTTGAGTATGAATTTGTCGACTGATATAATGTAGACTGCTGCGCCGCGCCGGAAATTGTGAGCAAAAGCACGCGACTGCGATGACTTCTCGCAGTTTTATTTTGTCAGGAATAATGAACAACTATGAACTCAAAGGCAGCCCTGACGCTGGAACTGCCTAAAATTCTGGAGCAGCTTGCGAAATTCACGAGCTTTTCCGGTGGGCAGGCTTTAGCCAGGGAACTCGAACCAACCAATTCTCTTGAAATCGCCCGTCAGTGGATAGCGGAAGTCAGTGAAGCCCGTGCTTTGCTGGATGAACGTGCCGAACAATTTTCACTGGGCGGGGTTTTTGATGTGCGGGGCGCGGTGCTTTCGACTCAGCGCGGCGTGGTCTTAGAACCCGTCGTGCTGCTGGATATACGCTCCACTTTACGCCGTGCCACCACTATTCGCCGGATGCTGACCCGCATGAAAAGCAGCTACCCGATTCTGGCCGACCTTTCGGAAGATCTGGAAGAATGTACGGCAGTTCAGCAGGAAATCGCCCGAATCATCGGGGAAGATGGCAATGTGCTGGATTCCGCCAGCCCACGCCTGGCGATTCTGCGGCGGGACATGCGAATCTCGTATAACCGGCTGCAAAGCAAACTGTCCAACATTATCAGCAATGCCAACAACGCTCAGTTTTTGCAGGAGCAAATCATCACCCAGCGCAACGGCCGCTATGTGATTCCGATTAAGGCGGAATTTAAGGGGCGGATTCCGGGCATTGTGCATGATCAGAGTGCTTCCGGTGCAACCCTCTGGATTGAACCCCTGCAAACGGTAGAAAGCAATAACGACTACCGTGAACTGCAAATTCAGGAAGAAAAAGAAGTTCACCGCATTTTGCGCGAACTATGCGAGTTTATTTCCCATGAGGCGCATTACATCATTCGCAGCGTGGAAATTCTGGCCTACCTGGATTTGATTTTTGCCAAAGCCAACTATGCCAACACGATTCGCGCCCATGCGCCTGCGCTGGTGGATTTTAAGGACAGGCCGGACAATCCAAAACATCCCGGTGTGACGCTGAAACTTATCCAGGCACGTCATCCCCTGCTCGACCCGAATAAGGTTGTGCCGATTGACCTTGAACTGGATGAAGAAACCTATATTCTGGTCATCACCGGCCCCAATACGGGCGGGAAAACCGTATCGCTGAAAACCGTCGGCCTGATGATTATGATGGCGCAGTGTGGGCTGCATATTCCGGCGGATAAAGGCTCTGTGATTTCCGTGTTTGATGAAATTTACGCGGATATTGGTGACGAGCAGAGCATCGAACAGTCACTTTCGACCTTTTCCGGTCACATGACCAACATCATCAGTATTCTGGAACGTGCCAACAGCCGTTCGCTGGTCATTCTGGATGAACTGGGGGCAGGCACAGACCCAACAGAAGGCTCAGCGCTGGCACGGGCGATTTTAAATCGGCTGGTGGACAGCGGCATCACGACCCTGGTCACAACACACCATCCCGAACTGAAAATTTACTCTCAGGAACGGAAGGGCGTGCGGAACGCGAGCGTGGAATTTGACCTTGAAACGCTTGCGCCGACCTATCATCTGGTGGTTGGGCTGCCGGGGCGGTCGAATGCGCTGGCAATTGCTTCCCGCTTAGGGCTGCCGGAGGACATCATTGAGGATGCCCGTCATATGGTGCCGGTGGAAGATTTAGTCGCTGATGATTTGCTGGACGAAATCACCAAAACGCGCGAAGACTTGCGCCGATCCAGTGAAAAAGCGGCTATCGCACAGCAGGAAGCCGAAGTCCTGCGTCACCGTTTGCAGGAAGAACTCGATTCTATCGAGATTGAAAAACGGGATGTGCTGGCAGAAACGCGCCGCAAAGCCGAATATGAAATGCGCGAATTCCGCAAGGAACTGAAACGGATGCGGAAAGATTTGCAATCTGCTGGACAGCCGTTGGATGTCATCAAAACCCTTGAGCGCGAAACGGACTCGCTGCATATCAATGTCGATGTGCCGGAGTCGCCCGCTTCCGAACTGGTGGAGGAAACCAGCAAACCGCTTCGTCTGGGAGACACGGTCTGGATAAATGCGCTGAAGGCGGAAGGTGTTATTACCGAACTGGCGGCGGAAGATGCCGAAGTTGCGGTTGGTCAGCTTCGGGTGCGGACAAAACTGGATGAGCTGGAATATCGGAAAGCGTTCAAGGATAAAAAATCCAAACAGCCTTCTCAGCGCTCCGGCGACCCGATGCCCGAACGGGGGAAATCGCCCGGTCTGGAACTTGATTTACGCGGTACACGAGTCGAAGAAGCGGTGACTAAGGTTGAGGAATATCTGGACGCGGCATACATGGCACATTTGCCTTTTGTGCGGATTATTCATGGCAAAGGGACAGGAGCGCTCCGGCAGGCTGTACGTGAACGGCTGTCACATCACCCTCTGATTGCCAAGTTCACCAGTGGCACGGAAAAAGAAGGCGGCGACGGTGTAACCGTTGTCAGCTTTGTGGAGAACTACTAATCCAGGCGGGAAGGGGTGAAATCCTTCCCGTTTTTGGCATGACATCTCACACAGCAGTGCTATTAAAAAAACAGGTCGGGAAGTATTATTTTAGAGTATCTCTGAGAGGAATCCTCAATGCGTTTTCAAAACGTTTCTGTTATTGGCCTTGCCAGTCTTGATGCGCCCCACCGTATCACCTCGGCAGAAATTGAAACGGCTCTTGCCCCTGTGATGGAACGTTTTCGGGTCCCGTCCGGTTTGCTGGAAAATCTTTCGGGCATTGTTGCCCGCCGTTTTTGGGATGCTGAAACCCAGCCCAGCGAAGTAGCAACACTGGCAGGTCAAAGCGCCATTGAGGACACGGGCATTGACCCGGACAAAATCGGTGTGTTAATTAATACCTCGGTGAGCAAGGATTATATTGAACCGTCTGTGGCAGCGCTGGTGCATAGCAACCTAAAATTAAGCCCCCACTGCATGAATTTTGATGTTACCAATGCCTGTCTTGGCTTTCTGAATGGGATGCAAATTGTCGCCAACATGATTGAGATGGGACAGGTTGAGTATGGGCTGGTGGTGAACGGTGAAGGCAGTCGCCATGCCATTGAAGCGACCATCAACCGTATGATTGACCCCAAATGTGATATGCGAACCTGGCGCAGCCAGTATGCAACCCTGACTCTGGGTTCAGGGGCGGCAGCCATGATATTGGGGCGCTCCGACCTGCACCCTGAAGGCCATCCTTTAACCTGGGGAATTTCGATGGCCGCGACAGAGCATAGTCGTTTATGCCTGGGACAGCCCGATGAAATGATTACCGACAGCAAACGCCTGCTGCACGCGGGAATCAACCTGTCAGCACGGATGCGGGACAAAATGATTGACCAGATTAGACGTGACCCGAACGATTTTGAAGAAATTGTCGTGCATCAGGTCAGCCAGGTGCATACCGACGCGCTGGTTGAAGCCGTGCATCTGGATAACGAAAAAATCCTACGAATTTACCCCGAATTTGGCAACATGGGGCCAGTAGGGATTCCGGCGGTGCTGTACAAAAGTGTTGAGTTAGGCCGCATTAAAAAAGGGGACAGAATCGGTCTGTACGGAATCGGAAGCGGTGTCAACAGCATGGCAATGGAAGTCGTGTGGTAAATCCGGCACATTACCTGAACTTAAACGGCCTGCGCTATCACTATGTGGATGAGGGCAGGGGTGAACCTGTTGTGATGGTGCATGGCAACCCTACCTGGTCATTTTATTATCGGAATGTGGTGGCGGCGCTGTGTGATTCCTACCGAACGATTGTGCCTGACCATATCGGCTGCGGGTATTCGGATAAACCCGATGATTCCCGCTATGAATATACCCTTCGTCGGCGGGTGGATGACCTGGAAGCCCTGCTTGAATTTCTTCATCTCAAGGACAATATCACCTTCATTTTGCATGACTGGGGCGGGATGATTGGCATGGCTTATGCCGCCCGTTACCCGCAACGGGTCAAACGGCTGGTGCTGCTGAATACGGCGGCTTTTCATCTGCCCAAAGAAAAAAAACTCCCTCTTTCCCTATGGCTGGTACGAAATACGGCAGTCGGAGCGCTGAGCGTGCGGTACTTCAACGCCTTCAGCCGGGGGGCGGCATGGGTCGCCTGCACCAAAAATCGGATGCCGCGAGCGCTGCGGAATGCTTACTGTGCGCCGTATAACTCGCCGCAAAACCGGATTGCCACGCTGCGATTCGTGCAGGACATTCCCCTAAAACCTGGCGACCCGGCCTATGACCTTGTGAGTCAAACGCAGGCACTTCTGGAAAAAGGCACGTTTCAGCATATTCCCACGCTGATTTGCTGGGGCATGAAAGATTTTGTGTTTGACCATCACTTTTTAAAACGCTGGAAAACTTATCTTCCGCAGGCAGACGTTCATGAATTTCCTGAAAGCGGTCATTACGTGCTGGAAGATTCATCCGACGAAATTATCCCTTTGATTCAGCAGTTTTTGAAAAAATACCCATGAATATCGCTTCAGCAGTAGAGATTATGGCACGGCAGCAGCCGGATATGCCCGCCATTTATTACCCTATCCGGCGCGGCAAACAATTAACGTACCGTCACCTGACCTACCACCAGCTTTTAACAGCCAGTGATGAGATTGCACGGGGTCTGGAAATGTACGGTCTGAAACGTGGAAAACGAACCGTGCTGATGGTCAAGCCCAGCCTGGAATTTTTCACGCTCACGTTTGCGCTGGTACGGGCGGGGATTGTTCCCGTCATTGTTGACCCTGGCATCGGGATAAAAAACCTTAAAACCTGCCTTGCAGAAGCGCAGCCAGAAGCCTTTATCGGGATTCCTACCGCACACGCGGCACGAGTCGCGCTGGGGTGGGCAAAAGAAACCCTCCGGCTGTTTGTTACAGTTGGCAAAAAATGGTTCTGGGGCGGGCTAACTCTGGAACAGGTCAAACAGTTGGGGCAGTCCGGCCAGCCTTATGAAACAGTACAAACGTCACCGGATGAAACCGCCGCGATTATTTTTACCAGTGGCAGCACAGGTATCCCGAAAGGGGTCGTGTATACACACGGCAATTTTGCGGCCCAGGTGGATATGCTGCGGAATACCTTTCAGATGCAGCCCGGGGAAATTGACCTGCCCACTTTTCCCGTATTTGCGCTGTTTGACCCCGCACTTGGCATGACGACGGTCATCCCTGAAATGGATTTTACCCGCCCTGCTGAGGTCAATCCGATGCGAATCATTGAAGCGATTGAACGGTTTCAAGTCACCAATATGTTTGGGTCGCCCGCCCTGCTGAATCGGGTCAGCCGTTACGGAGTGGAAAACCAGCTTTGCCTGCCTTCCTTAAAACGGGCGGTATCCGCCGGAGCGCCCGTTCCGGCAGAAGTCTTAGAACGGTTTTCCAGAATGTTACCGGACGATGCTCATCTGTATACACCCTATGGGGCGACAGAAGCACTGCCCGTTTCTGTGATTGAAAGCCGTGAAATTCTCACCGACACTTGCCATCAAACGGCTCGGGGGGCGGGAACGTGCGTCGGCTATCCAGTGGCAGGCATGGAAATTTTTATCATTCCAATCACAGAGGAAGCCATTCCGCAGTGGAGTGACGACCTTTGCCTGCCCGCCAACCAGATTGGGGAAATCGTGGTTAAGGGGCCAACCGTGACCCACGCCTATTTTAACCGCGAATCCATGACCCGCCTTGCCAAAATTTATGATGCGGAGGGCAGGGTTTATCATCGGATGGGGGATGTGGGCTATCTGGATGACCGGAGGCGGCTGTGGTTCTGCGGACGCAAGTCGCACCGGGTTGAAACTGCCAAAGGAATCCTGTTTACTGATCCGGTAGAGGGCATTTTTAATACCCACCCGCAGGTTTACCGAACGGCGCTGGTCGGAGTCAAAAAAAATGGGACGGTTGAACCTGTTCTATGCGTGGAACTGGAGAAAAACGCCTCTGACACTGAAACCATCCGGCGGGAACTGCTCCAGATGGGCGCTCAGTATCCCCAAACTGCCAGCATCCAAACAATTGTGTTTCATCCCCATTTTCCGGTAGATATTCGGCATAATTCCAAGATTTTCCGTGAAAAACTGGCTGAGGAACTCTCGTGAAAATTCTGGTGACGGGCGGGGGTGGTTTTTTAGGCAAAGCTATCATCCGGCAGTTGGTGGCTCGCGGCGATTCCGTTCGCAGCCTGGCACGCGGCGTTTATCCCGAATTAGAACGTTGGGGCGTAGAGGTGCGGCGCGGCGATATAGCTAATTCGGAAGCCGTTTTTTCGGCGGTTGAAGGCTGTGATGCAGTCATTCATACGGCGGCAAAGGCGGGTATGTGGGGAACGTATCATCACTACTACCGCCCGAACGTGGTAGGGACAAAAAATGTCCTTGCCGCCTGCCAGCGTTATACAATACCAAAACTGGTTTACACCAGTTCGCCAAGTGTGGTCGATGCCGGAAGCCCTATCGAAAACGGGGATGAAAGTTTGCCTTACCCTAAAAAGTACGAATCCTTTTATTCGGAAACCAAAGCGCTGGGGGAACAGTTGGTTTTAAAGGCCAACAGCCCCACACTGGCAACCGTCGCTATCCGTCCGCCGCTTATCTGGGGGCCGGGTGATAACCAGCTTACGCCACGTTTGATGTCACGGGCAGCCAAAGGACGCATTTTTAAAATCGGATATGCTCCCTGTGTACTGGATACAACTTATATCGACAATGCGGCTGAGGCGCATGTGCTGGCACTAGGCCGCCTGACACCCAAGTCAGCGATTGCGGGTAAAGTTTATTTTATTTCCAATGGAGAACCCCTCCCTGCCGAAGTCATCATCAATAAAATTATTGCGACACGGGGCTATCCGCCTATTCGACACACACTCCCCTACTGGCTGCCCTACACGGCAGGATGGGCGGTAGAAATGGTGTATGGCGGATTGGGAATCAAAAGTGACCCGCCGCTGACTCGTTTTCTGGTGCGCCAGCTTTCCAAGTCGCGCTGGTTTAACATCACGGCGGCGCGACGAGATTTGGGTTACACCCCTAAAATTTCGATTGAGGAGGGTTTGCGGCTGCTTCAGGAGTCGTGGGAAGTTCCGCGTTAAAAGTCGCGTAAATGCTCACCCCCTTGCCCCCTCTCCACTACCTAGTTGAG
>CAZKZS010000258.1:0-7385 GCA_964557285.1 uncultured Anaerolineae bacterium
ATGAAATCGAAAATCAGCTTCTGCTGCGAATGCAGTTGATCGTAACGTGTGGGTTCTATTCGTTTTGCCATTGGTCTGCTTACCCTTCCTGCCCAATCCAGCCGCGTTTCATGGCTTGAATGAGGATTTGCCCGGTGGTTTTCACCCCCAACACCTGTCGAATGCGATGCTGCAAGCTGTAGATGGAGGAGGCAGAAGTCTGCATTTGCATGGCGATTTCCTGCGGGGTCATATACTGTGCCATGTAGTGAATCACCTTCATTTGACGGGGATTCAAGGGGGTAGCCTCATCTGCCTGATTGGTTTTGATTAACACGCTGGCGACTCGCGGTGAAATGAATAACTCGCCACGGGCAACAGGACGGATAGCGAACAGCAGGGTATCGGCAAGCTGCTCATCTTTGCAGACGAAACCCAGTGCGCCTAAGTTGGATAATTCTTCAACCTGTTCAGCACTAAAGCTGTGTGCCAGCAGCAGGATTTTCAATTCAGGAGTCTGCTGGCGCAGTCTGCTCAGGTCTTGCACCAGCTTGGGATAGGTGTGGGTGTTGCCCAACACCAGTACATTAACAGGGGTAGTTTGCAAGAACCCATCCACGTCTTCCAGTCGGGTAAATTCCCCCACTAATTTCACTTTATCAGATGATGACACAATTTCACGAATGCCGATGCGGATGATTTCGGCGGCATCCACAACCGCCAAGGTGGTGGTCATACGCTTCTCCTTATCCTACTCAACACAGAATGGTTAGATACAGAACTTTTGTTCTGTTTGTCATTGTAGGGAAAAGCTGAAAAACACGCCAATAAAGAAAAACGAAAAATGGGTATAGTTTCGGTAGGAGATGGTTATTGGAATGTTAAGATGCAAAAAAATGCAAAATATTTGTCACAGCATGACAAATTTTGATACACCAGCGAAGCATCACTCCTGTGGTATTGTAGAGAAAGAGGCGCACAGAACAAAAGTTCTGATGCGTTAAGTGACAAAAGTAATTTGCGAGGACTGCACCATGCGTGATGAAAACCCACCCGACCCACCGCCCGTGTTATACTCCCCACCTGCCCCAGAAGCAGTTGATGCTTTTGCGCGGCAGGTCTGTCAGCGGCTGGGAACCGACTACATGGAACATGAGATCGTGGATGGGTTCTCAGCCTTTATTAAAGTGGTAGCGAACATCCAGACCAAGCACCTGAATAAGCAGGGCAAAAGTTCGGAATCGAGTTGACAATGGGTAACAAGCGGGATAGTCTTAAAGGCAGAAATGCGAGTGTCAGGATGCAGCAAACACCCCGACACTCTGGCCGCAGTACCAACGGTGATGGCACAGCGACCCGTGACAGACTGTACCGCGTGGGCAAACCGCCCGTCAATTGAGAACTTTTTGAGAGAGTCTGTCATGTCCTCGTCTATTACCCCTGAACTCCGGTCAAAGAAAATCGCGCTTTGCTATGTGCGTCTCTCGCAAGCGCGAGATGGTGATGACGCTGTTAGCCCTGAACGTCAGCGTGCCAATATCTTGGCGAAATGCCGTGAACTCGGTTATGAGCCAGAATGGTATCAGGACGTGGACGGTCACAAATCGGGTCGAGATGTGAAGAACCGTCCGGGCTGGCAGGCACTCAGCCGACGTTTGGGCAGCCCTGATGTGGTCGCCCTCATCGGCAATGATCTGGCAAGATTTCATCGGAAAGGCTGGCGTGTGGGCGACCTCGTAGAGTTCGTCGAAGAACATAATATCGCGCTGATTTTGGCGGCTCCGGGGCGACAGATTGATACGTCGTCGCCAATGGGCAAGGTCTTCGTTTACCTCACCGCCATTTTTGATGAATTCTATGCCGATGATATTTCGCATCGCGTCAAAGACAGCATTATCCATCGTAAGCATTTGGGCAAGAGTATTGGCAAACCGCCTTTCGGCACGACCCGCGACAAGGCGGGTTATCTCATGCCCAACAACGATGACGGAGCGTGGTGGCTGCTGGATGGTCGCTATGTGTCAGGCGATCCAGCGGTTCCCCCTGCCCCTGATGCGGTCTGGCGCACCTACTACGAGAGTTCCTACCGCGCTCTAAGCCTCTTCGCGGAGGGCAATATCGGCGTGGAGAAGCTCTCCTATACTTTGAATGAGGAAGGCTTTCCTTTCTGTGATCGCACGGGTGAACCGCGCCGCTGGTGTCGGGATGACGTGCGGCGGGTGATTGCCAACTGGCCTGAATACGGCGGTCTGGTCTTTGACCAGCCTGCTAAAGACCGAGCGGTGCAGACTCGTGCTGAAGTGGATGCCATTCATCTCGATGCAGATAAGGCGGTGTTCTCCGTCGAACTTCTCAAGAAAGTCGCCTATGTGCGGAGCGAACGCACGCTCCTAGCACTGGATCGTGGCAAGAAGTCGGTAGCCTATCCTTATCCCCTCAGTCATATCACGCGCTGCGCTCACTGCGAAGAGCAGGTGCTGCGGGAGAATGACCCACGCCTGCGAACCCATCTAGCAGGCACAGGGCGCAAATATGGCAGAGTCTATCGTCACAAACCCGGTGTCAACTGTGGTTGTGAGTATCGTTCCGTAATGTGCGAAATGTTGGAAGAAGATTTCGGCAAGCTCATCAAGGGCTTGGTGGTCAATGAAGAAGCATTGGCACTGATGGTCGAATTGGCGGAGCAGAATGGTGACACCAGCGACCAGCAGCAGCGGGTAGATCATGCTCAAACCCGCCAGCGCAGCATTCTCAAGCTCAAAAAGAAGATTGAGAACCTCAAGACCTTATTCCGCGAAGCCGAGATTGATGAAGCCGAATATCGCACCCTACTGGCGGATTATCGCACTGAACTCGCCTACTGGGAGGCATACACCACCCAACGGGAACAGGTCGCCTTGCAGTTATCGTTGTGCCTAGAAGTGATTGACAAGGTGGCGCGGCTGTGGGACATCGCCGAAGCCGAAGAACGCCGCAGTATGGCACACAACTTGTTTGAGTACATCGTATATAATTTGGATACGCAGCGGATTGTTGATTTTCGCTTGAAGCCTTGGGCGAATAGATTTTTGGTGCTGAGGGCTGCGTTGTATGCTGAGGAAAATGTGCAAAAAAAAGCCTCCACAAGTGGGAGGCGTAATATGCCCCATACGGGATTCGAACCCGTGTTTTGGCCTTGAGAGGGCCACGTCCTAGGCCTCTAGACGAATGGGACTTTTGAAACTATATAAATCTACCAGTTGGAGAACCCAGTGTCAAGCCAACATTGGGTGGGAGTAGGGCGGAATCATTCTAACCAATCCGCAATGGAAAGCTCAAGTAAGGTAAGGGCATGAAGGGGACGAGAGGCAAAGCGTTCTCGTGCGATTTTGAGATTGGGGTATTGGAAAGCCTGAAGGAGTCCCAGTAGAGCATTACGGAAAGAAGCCATCGCAGCGGGTGCATTGCCGACCCGCACATGGGAAGCATCTTCGAGCAAGAAGACATCACGCGGATAATGCAAGCCGTTTTCAATACACCAATGCCGCCAAAGGGTGAGCAGAAAAAGCGGGTTGGCTTGCTGAGGAGTCAAACTGGTAATGGCATAGTGAGTGGACTGGCTGACTACACCCGTTTGCAAAGTGGTCACCCTTTTGGTCAGATACAGGGCTTGTTGAATGTCTACCCAACGATCCAGATAGCTATTCAACTCAGTCGTGGCGATTAAATGGCGACGTTCGAGACACCCATGCCCTTTTTCCCATGCCCTTTTTCAACACGGGTGATCTCGCGCCGCTGAGCGTCCCGCAAATGTCCTTCCTCAGCAAACCATTCGGCTAAACAGCGGAAGGTTTCAGGCTGATTTGCTTTAATCGGCATCAAGGAGTGTCCTTTTTTTCCCGAATGTGGGCGGCAATGTCGGTTTGCGACAAGTGGGCATCCACGGTCACGATCCGTCCCTCTAGCACCAAGCCAATGAGTAAATCGTCGATCTGTCCTATTTCATTGGTGTGAGACGCGACGATAACCTGACCCAAGAATTGCTTCAACTGATGGGACAAGGCACTCAGTAAATACACGGCTGGCAGTTCATCGGTCCGACTGCCCCGCAGTTTCTTCCCGTCAATTGCCACCCCCGTCCCCTCACCCTGTTCATAGGCGGCTAAGACTTCCTCACCCCACCTTGCCACAAGCTGGGCAAAGCCACGTTCATCCAGATGGCGATTCAGCCGTTGCAGTGTGCCTAAACTGGGCATCCGCTCCCGCTTGAACCCTAAACGTTCCGGCAATTCCCAGCGTTTGTCCTGTGCCCAACGGGCAACTTCTTTGACGTGGTTGCAGCCGCACAACATCACTAAATACATCAGAGTCAGTAAGCTCTCTAGCGGATACTGTGTCTTTGAGTGGCGGCAATCCGGCATCTGGGAGAAGGCTTCTCGTAAACTCTGCATTGCTGACGCTCCAGTTTTTCCATCAGCATACGCTTCTTTCCTGTTGGTTTACTGTTCGGGGTTCGTTGATAAGCGATACGAATGATTCCCCCCTCAAGGGGAGAAGGGGAAGGGGGGGTGAGGGAACACACTTTTTGACACTCCCATTGGGTGGGGAGTATAAAAAAGGTGCCTATAGAGTAAAATAGAGCGATGGAACAATATACGAAGTGCCAATCAACTGAGCGCCATGTCATCCACCACCTCGTAACACCCAATCCAGAGCATCAGTCGTTAAACTGCCTGGCGTAAGTAATCACTACTGTATGGGTAAGAAATTCGTTCTTGCTCAAGGCGAATATTCTCCTGTTGAAGGTAATGCGCGAGCGCGACTTCTTCCGCTGTAAGCCCTTCTATCAGTTGGCCTGCCTGAGGAACACCCTTCACAGTATAGTTGGCGAAAGTCTCCAGGGTCTTTTGATCCATCAAAACGGATTTTACATCAGGGAAAATATGTCGCAACTGCGCCAATATGTGGAATCCCTGAATATCAAGGTCTCCCCAATAGTATATGGCACAGCCATACAACCAACTCAACTCCCGAAGGGCTTCTACTTGAAATCCTTTCCCCCAAATAGCAAATGTCTGCTGCAAAGGAGGCAAAGTTAAAAAGGTCATCTTGTTTTCAACAATGACACATGAATATGGTGAGAGAGAATAACTTGCCAGTTCCGATAGTGGCACACTGACATCTTGAAAAGGCCAGCCAAGCTTTTGTGATAACGTTATATCCAGTAATCGCAGACGAATTAGCGGTTCATCCCAACGTAAGCCAAATCGCTTTTCAAAAAATGGGGTTTCAATAATGGTCGCCTTAGGGAGCAACACATCTAACAGATCACGTAAGATGCTTTTATGCTCTTCAACAAATTTTGTATGAACTGAGATAGGCAGTTCTCGCAGATAGAGGCCCGGACGCGGGTGTTGCACAAAATAATCACATACCTTCAGAAGGTCAGCCCAATCTTCATGAAAGTCTATGATGGATTTGGGGTGTTGGATAATCCAGGATTCTAAAGCAACAAAGTGTTGTCGCAGCAAGGCCACATCTTGGACAAAGGCATCAAATTCTGCTTCTTTGCAGAGTCTTTTAAGGAGAATAGCTGCATTTTCTACGACTAAATGGGTAGGAACCCTTTGCATACCATGGCGACGTGTGTTGCGAGTCTCTACAGCTAAAGTAAGTCCCAACCGGGTAAGTGCCTGGGCATGAGATGTAAACTCCCGCAACGCACCAATGTCATCACTGGGGGCAGTTCCCAGGGCAAAGCGTAAAGGGAAAAAGGACTCATCTGTCCCTGTCAGCCACGCGTGTAAATACTGCCAGTAGCTGCGTTCAAGTTTGCGTTCGAGTTCAACAGATGTCATCATTGAGAAAAATGTCCGCTTTGTAGCGCTTGTCTTTGGGCGAAATACTCCTCCCGCGAGAGGGTAAAGACTTGTGAGTCATCCCCTTCCGATGTATTAGTGACATACTCACATACCTGGATATATGGTTCCACAATATGGATTTTATCCAGGGGAGTGACCACCAGCAGTTGCAAACCTAGAGTCTCGAATAGTCGCATAGCATAGTCAGCATTAGCCTCATCTGATTTGCTAAAAGCTTCATCTACCACCACAAAGCGAAAAGCATTCCGGCTCAACTGCGAATCATCCAGGCCATATTGATAGGCCAGGGCTGACGCCATAATGGTATAAGCAAGTTTAGCCTTTTGCCCACCGGACTTGCCAGAGGAATCGCTGTAGGTTTCCCGGATTCGGTCGGGTTCTTCCAAATAACGTTCCTCAGCAGAAAAGTCCAACCAATTCCGTACATCTACTACCTTTTTGCGCCAACGTTCTTTCGTTGGGTCGTTCAACTGCTCAATGATGGCCCGTATCCGGGCAAAGGCTTGTTCGCTGTCATAAGTTGGATCCCCTAGATTCGCAAAACAATCCCGCAAGTCATAGCGAAATTGGCGAGTCTCCTGATCTCTGCTATCCGCGTAACTCAACCTGATAAATGTGGAGGGAGTATATTGAATATGCTGGAGCGAGGTATTGAGATGGTCAATACTCTGTTCAAAATGCTTTTTTCGGTCATAGAGTTCCCCCAAAAATAAACTCATATCCTCTGTGACCATACGATCCAACATTTCTTTGAAACTTCGGCGGTGCTGAGGTAAACCTTCGCGCTTGATGTTATCATATAGGCGTTTAAATTCTTCAATAGCCCCGGTTGAGGCGTCCATTTCCTGGGTATCTACTGGATAATCGCGCTTAAAGGATTCCATGGCTTTGACGAGGCGCTCCCGCACGGTGGTTAGCGCCCCGCGCGAGGTATTGAGCGTGCCTCGGAACTCGGTAATTATCTTGCGCTCAATCTCGGCTATGTTGTCCAGCGTTGGGGTGTCTATCAGGCGCTCTTCAATACGATGGCGATGCTCTGATAGGTTGGCGGCCGACTCCTCTCTAAGTTGGTGTTCATACCTGCTTTGACGCTCCTGATAGCCTTGTATCGTATTTTGGATACCCCCTAAAACCTGGTTAAGGCGTGCATCATCTGCCTCATTTTGAGCGATTTGCGCTTCTACCTCGGCTATCTCTTGTCTTAGCTTCATCAGGCGGTCTGAGGCGGCCAAAAGCCGTTGCTGTTCCTCTTGTAAGGTGTTCAGGATGCCCTGCTCGCTATGCCAGTCAATTTCTGCAAAAGTTTCATATCGCAGCAACTCCTGCCATAGTTGATATAAGATAATTACTTTTTTTTGGCGTTGTTCAACATCTTGAATTTGATTGGTAAGCTGTTGCAAAGCTGACTCAATCTTAGATAACTTGGCTTCTAACGCCTTGATTTTGCCCTGGTTGTCCCAGCCCAACACATACTGAGAGGCATCATTTAAGCGGCTGCGATCATCTTTTTCGTGCCGTTCCGCACCATGTTTAATCAAGCCCTCG
>CAZKZS010000259.1:0-3888 GCA_964557285.1 uncultured Anaerolineae bacterium
GGCTCTGCAAAAGCCTGATCGTGGGTTCAATTCCCACCGTCGCCTCTTGTCAACAGACTGGTGAGTATCCAACCCACACGCTGGTAGTGGGTTTTTGTTTTTAGCAAAAGTAACAGACAATCGGCGGTGTTCCCCGACATGCGAACACAAAAACAACCGAATAGTTAGACTAAAGGATTCGTATGAAGAAGTTACGTGTGATTCCCCTGGGTGGACTGGGGGAAATTGGCAAGAACATGACGGTCTTTGAGTACGGCAATGATGCCATCATCCTCGATACCGGACTCATGTTCCCGGAAGGCGACCACTTGGGCGTCGATTATATCATCCCGGATATGGGATACCTCTTTGAACATCAAAACCGCCTGACCATTCATGGCATTTTTATCACGCACGGGCATGAAGACCATACGGGCGCGATTCACCATGTGCTGGAACATTTTAACGCGCCGATTTACGGTACAGCGCTGACCTGCGGCCTGATTGAAGTCAAACTCAAACAGGCTAAAATGCGAAACGCTCAAATCAATGTGTTCCGCGCCGGAGATACGATTAAGGCCGGTCCGTTTGAATTAATTTCGTTCCATGTCTGCCACAGCATCCCGGATGGAGTCGGGTTTGGGATTCGCACTCCGGTAGGGTTGCTGGTACATACGGGCGACTTTAAATTTGACCATACGCCTGTTGATAACTGGCCGCCCGATTTTGCGCGGCTGGCTGCCTTTGCTAAAGAGGGCGTGCTGGCGCTTTTTGCTGACAGTACCAATGCTGACCGTCCGGGCTGGACTCCTTCTGAAAGTGTCATTGATGAAGCCTTTGACCGCGTATTCCGTGATGCAAAGGGGCGAATCATCATCGCTACGTTTGCATCATTAATTTCGCGGGTGGCACAGGCGGGCGCGGCCTGCCTGCGGCATGGGCGTAAAATGGCGATTCTGGGCTACTCCATGTCCGAAAATATCAAAATGGCACAGGAATTGGGGTATATTAACTTTCCCGATGACCTGATTGTGTCCGTTGAAAAAGCCCTGCAAATGGAAAGCAACAAAATTGTGTTTATGGTGACGGGCAGCCAGGGTGAACCGTCGGCGGTGCTGAGCAAACTCGCGGTGAAACGGCATAACCAGCTTGAAATCGAGCCGGGGGATACGGTTATCATTTCTGCCCACGCGATTCCAGGGAATGAAAATACGGTTTCCCGAACCATCAACAAGCTGTTCCAGCGCGGCGCGAAAGTGATTTATGACGCGGTGGAAAAAGTGCATGTCTCCGGCCACGCCAGCCAGGAAGAAATGAAGTTGATGATTAACCTGGTAAAGCCTAAGTTTTTTGTGCCGGTTCATGGCGAACTGCGTCATCTGCACCAGCACGCCGAACTTGCGACCACCCTGGGGATTCCCGCTTCTAACTGCATTGTGGTGGAAAACGGCACGATTCTGGAATTTACCAAGCATACCGCGACGGTTGGGGACCGTTTCCCCGGCGGTTATGTGTTTGTGGATGGGGCAAGTGTAGGCGATATTGGGCCAGCCGTCATCCGTGACCGTGAACTTCTGGCGAATGAGGGCTTTGTGACCGTGATTGCTCAGGTGGATAAACGGGGAGAACTGGCGGCAGACCCGCATGTGATTTCACGCGGCTTTGTGTTTATCAAAGAAGCGGACGAACTGATTGAAGGCATTAAATCCACTGTCCGTAAGGCGCTGACCAAAAGCCGGAACGGACGCCGACAGGAAGTGGTGGCTGATGCGGTGACAAAGTATCTGTATCAGGAAACCAAACGCCGCCCGATGATTTTTGCTTATATCATTGAGGTCTAGGTTGCGTTATCTGTGGCTGGGGCTATACTAACCCCTGTAGGAAGGACATGGTATTGCGTCGATTGATATTTTTGCTTCTGGTTGGGCTGGCAGCCTGTGGGGGAGGCAACGACTCAAAATCTTCAAATACAAGCGACCAGGACTCATCAAACAATACGGTGGAGGCGGCCCCTTCTGAACAGGTGGTTGTTCAGGAAGCGCTGGCCGCCACCGTCAACGGCGAACCGATTACGCTGGCACGGTTGGAACGCGAAATCGAAATTTATGAGGCGGGCAGCCTTCAGCCCGCCGCAGACCGCGAAGCGCTGGTGGGTACGGTACTGGAAACCCTGATTGTCGATAAGTTGGTCGAGCAGGCGGCGGCAGACATGGGGCTAACGGTGACGGATGCCGAAATTAATGCAGAAATTGATCTGCTAGAAGCCGATGCCGCCGCCCAGGGATATTCACTGGTCGATTTTTTCGCGGCACAGGGTATCAGCCAGGAAGAATATCCTGAACGGATGCGAATGATTCTGCTGACCCAAAAAGTCAATGAAGCGGTCACAGCCGATGTTCCCACCACCACCACCGCCGTTCATGCCCGTCATATTCTGGTGGCTGATGAAGCGACTGCGCTCAGCATTCTGGAACAGCTTAACGCGGGGGCGGATTTTGCTCAGCTTGCCCAGCAGTATTCGCTTGACCCTCTGACCAAAGACGCGGGCGGCGATCTCGACTGGGCGGTTCCGGGGGTGCTGGTTCAAAAAGAAGTCGAGGCGGCCATTTTTAGCCTTCCGGCCAATGCACGCGCGCCGCAGCCTGTCCGCAGTGCTTTAGGGTATCACATTATTGAATCGATTGAGCGCAGTGACAGCTACCCGCTTGATGAAACTCAACTGGCGGAACAGCGCAGCATCGCCTGGGAAACCTGGATTGCTCAGCGCCGCGCCGAAGCCGAGATTGTCCGTTTTGTAGGGCCAAATGCCCAGGAGTAGTCCGTGCAGCAGGAATCGAACAGTATCTACAACATCATCAGCGTCGTTTTTCTGGTACTTAGTCTGCTGATTTGTCTGGTGACGGTAGGATGGGTTTCGGGGGCTGTGCCTGTGCCAGGAGGATTATCTCCGGCAACCGATGTCCCCACGCCCACACAGCGCGTTTTCCCCACCTTTACCCCGTCGCCCACCAACACGCCTACCCTACAACCGACATGGACGCCGATAGGCGCAACTGAAGAAGCATCTGAAGCGCTCATTACACCAACACCTGGATCATAAGAGGGGATATGGGGCAGGGTTCAAGGACGGTTTATAATCTTATTTCGCTCATTTTTTTCCTGCTGGCGCTGGTGATTGCGATTGTGACGGCAGGATGGATGACTGAAAGTATTGTTGTGCCTGAATTTCTTGCCCCTGCTACCGATGTCCCTTCGCCGACGGTAGCAGCGTTTTTGACATGGACACCTTCTTTTACCCCGTCCATGACCGCTACACCGACCATCACGTTATCGCCTACAGCCACGTTTACTCGTACCCCAACGGCCACGCAAACGCCTACGGATACCAGCACCCCTACCGTGACGCCTACATGGACGATTACGCCAACGGCCACGCCTTCATCGACTTTTACACTCACTTTTACCCCGCAGCCGCCTACGTTTACGTTCACCCCTTCGTTTACCCCTTCGCCCACTGGCCCGACGATGACCCCAACCAATACCGCCGCCCCATTTCCATTTATCGTGCCAACGGGAACACTGCGGCTGCGACCAGATTTAAATGGGTCATGTACGTTCCAGGGATTCGGTGGAAATGTGTTTGATCTGATTGGTGAGCCAATTACGGGCTTGAATATTGTGGTGACTGGCCCGGGGCTTCCCAGCACCGGAGCAGTGGCGGCCAGTGGCAGCAATTCAGCCTATGGCCCGGGGGGATGGGAAGTGCGAGTAGCTGACGCGATTAATGCCAATACCTACACCGTGCAGTTGCAAAAAGCTGATGGCACAGTCCTTTCCGCCCCGATTCAGGTGACTTTCCCGAATGATTGTGACCAGAATCTTGTGTTAATTCGTTTTGACCAGATACGA
>CAZKZS010000259.1:3898-7355 GCA_964557285.1 uncultured Anaerolineae bacterium
TACGACCTTATTAAACATTGGCACGCCGTTCCCGCGACACCGTTTTTGACCTGCTTACGGTGACGATGCTGCTCAGCAGCATTATCATTGTGGTGGGGACATTCCTGATTATTTCCAACCCGGATGTCCCCTTTAATCCCTTTCCCCTGCCGACTCTGCCGCCCGTGCTGCAAATACCCAGCGCCACACCCACAGCCAGTATCACGCCTACTTTTACACCTTCTCATACCCCTACCCCGTCGAATACATCCCTGCCGCCCACAGAAACCCCTACGCCGACCATTACCCCCACGCTGACCCTCACGCCGACTCCAACGCTTTCGCCAACCCCTGTCGTTCCCGGTCTGCCAAGCGCGACTCCTAACCCTGATGCGCCCATCACGGAAGAAGGACTGCCTGCCCAACCGGGCATCATTATCCCGACCAGCCCTTTAATTCCGGTAACAGTTGATCCCAACATGCCGTTTCCTTTTGCTGCTGCAGAGCCAACTTTTCGCCGTTATGCTAATGGCTGCAACTGGATGAGTATTGCCGGAACGGTAGTCAATTTGTTTGGGCAGCCGCTAACGGAGATGAATCTGGGGGTAGAAGTAGCGGGGGAGCAGTTTCTGGAAGTCCGTTTTTCCGGCGCTGCCCCGCAGTATGGAGAGGCAGGGTTTGAAATTGTGGTCGGGGATAGGCCGCAGCGCCGTTTGTTTTCCGTTCGCCTTTTGGGTCCCTCCGGCGAAGCGCTTTCCGATTATATCTATATCACCACAGGCGAAACCTGCGACCAGAATGTCGCTTATATTGAATTTATTCAAAACCGCGAATTTCGTTAATTGAGATGGATTATACATGGTGCTTGAAGTCCTATTCAGGCATGATACAATCGCGCTGTTATTTTTATCACAAAGAAATTCGTATGAACCTAGACAATCAACAGCATCTTGAAGCCATTGACCAGGGGGGGATGTTAGGCCATATTGATGGGCTGCCGGAACAATTTGAAAAAGCCTTCCAGTTCGGATTATCCCTTTCCCTGCCAGACTCCTTAAAAAATATCCAGCAGATTATCGTCTGCGGTATGGGCGGCTCTGCTATCGGAGGCGATTATTTGAGCGCCCTGATGCAGGTGAAAGGAAATCTCCCCGTTTTTGTCTGCCGCAGTTATGACCTGCCCACCTGGGCAAACAACGATAAAACGCTGGTGATTGCCAGCAGTTTTTCAGGAAATACCGAAGAAACGCTTGCCGCCTATGAAACTGCGGTACAGCGCGGGCTGCCTGTGGTTGCCCTCACGACAGGCGGAAAATTAGCCTCACGGGTGGCAGACCAGCCGAACCAAACGCTGTGGCAGTTTGACCATATTTCTCCGCCGCGTGCTGCGATTGGATGGAGTGTGGGGCTTCTGCTGGCACTCGTGCATCATTTGAACTGGATGCCGGATATTCAGCAGGATGTCCAGTCGGCGGTAGCGATTATGCAAAAATATCGTGCTGTCTATGCTTCTGACGTGCCTGCTGATCGTAATCCGGCCAAACGTCAGGCCGGGCAGTTTATGGGGCGGTTTCCGGTTGCTTATGGCGGCGGCGCGTTTGAAGCAGTCGCGCGGCGCTGGAAAACGCAGTTCAATGAAAATAGCAAAATCTGGGCAATGTATGAACCCATTCCTGAAGCCGACCATAACGGCGTGGTAGGGATTGAATTTCCGCAGCAGCAAATTTCACATACCGTCGCCATGTTTATCCGTTCGCGGGAATATGACCATCCCCGCGTGGCGCTGCGGCACGACCTGACTTCGCAGATTTTTCTACAGGCGGGCATCAATATTGATTATTTCTGGGCAGAAGGTGATTCGCTGCTGGCACAGATGATGCACGCAACCCTTTACGGCGATTACATGAGTTTTTACGCGGCTATTGCCCATGATGCCGACCCAACCGTTATCTGGCCGATTGACCAGTTAAAAGAACAATTATCCAGTCACAGTGAATAAGGAGAAATTTTTGTCCGATGGCTGACCATGTACGTTTGTTTATTCCCGGACCGGTAGAAGTTCGTAAGGAAATTTTGGACGCCCAGACTCAATGGATGATTGGGCATCGGTCATCCGATTTTGCCGACCTGTATGCCCGTTTGCAGCCCAAACTTAAACAGGCTTTCCAGACCGAAAAAGGCCGTGTCTATACTTATACCTCCTCCGGTTCAGGCATCTGGGAAAGTGCATCCCGGAACTGTGTACGCGACGGCAAAAAGATTCTGCATCTGGTTGCGGGGGCATTTGCGGAACGGTGGGCAGGGGTAAGCGCGGAAAACGGCAAAGAAGTGGATGTTCTGGAAGCCGAATGGGGGCAGGCCGTTAAACCCGAACAGCTTGCCGACGCCCTGAAAAAACAATCCTATGACGCGGTGGCCTGTGTCTACAACGAAACCAGCACCGGCGTGCTGCATCCCGTAGGGGAATATGCCGAAGTGATGAAAAACTACCCGGATACCCTGTTTCTGGTAGATGTGGTCAGCGCCTTTTTGGGGGCGGAAGTATGCGTTGATGACTGGGGCATTGATGTCTGCCTGGCAAGTTCCCAGAAGGCAATGGCGCTGCCCCCCGGAATCGCGTTCGGGGCAGTATCCGATAAAACGCTGGAACGGGCGAAAGAAGTTAAAAATCGGGGGTACTACTTTGACATGATTATACTGGAAAAATCGCATGTCAAAAACAACACGCCAGCCACGCCGCCTATTGCGCTGATGTTTGCTGCCGATAAACAACTGGATGATATTCTGGCGGAAGGGCTGGAAAATCGTTTTGCCCGCCATCAAAAAATGGGCGAAATGACCCGCGCCTGGGCAGAAAAAGTCGGGTTTGAACTGTTTTCGGAAGAAGGCTATCACTCCCCAACGCTGACCACCGTCAAAAATAACCTCACTATTGATATTTCCGCTATGAACAAATTCCTGCGCCAGCGTGGGATGGTCGTTTCCAACGGGTACGGCAAGGTCAAGGATACCACGATTCGTATCGCGCACATGGGCGACTGCCAGCCGGAACACATGGAAGTGCTGTTTGTGGCGATGGAAGATTATCTAAAGTCGCGGAGCTAATCCCATGCACATCATCGTACCGGACAATCTGGATCAGGTCGGGCTGGACATGCTGGCGGCCACGCCCGGCATCACCTATGAAGCTCCGGCAAAAATGACTCGCGCCGAACTGCTGGCAAAAGCCCATACTGTGGATGGGCTGATTATCCGCAGCGCCACAACAATAGATAAGGAAATGTTTGACGCGCTGACTCAGGTCAAAGCGATTGCCCGTGCGGGGGTTGGTGTGGATAATGTCGATTTGGAGCTTGCAACACAGCGCGGCGTGGTGGTGATGAACGCGCCGGACGGCAATACAATTGCCACTACCGAACAAACCCTTGCCCTGATGCTGGCGCTGGCGCGGCATGTTCCCCAGGCGTATCTTTCCATG
>CAZKZS010000260.1:0-7344 GCA_964557285.1 uncultured Anaerolineae bacterium
CAGGGGGATTGAGGCTGTCAGGGAGTGAAGGTATGACCAGAATCAAGGCCACCAGCACCGGCAGCCCAATCAGCCACCAGCGTCGGCGCAGCATGTCCAGCACAGTTTCCATGCCAGCCCGGACAATCCCCTTAGCTGGCTTTTTGCAGTTTTGCCAGCCGTTTCATCAGGCGGCTTTTACGACGTGCCGCCGCGTTTTTGTGCATGATGCCTTTAGACGCTGCTTTGTCTAACTGGCTGGCGGCGGCCCGAACCTGGTCGGCAGCCGCTTTTAAATCACTGCCGGAATCCAGCGCTTGACGGGCTTTTTTGACCTCAGTACGGGTCAGAGATTTGTAAACCCGATTTCTGGCGCGGCGGCGTGCCGAAGAACGGATGCGTTTAAGGGCTGACTTATGATTTGCCAATGTTTACTCCACGTTTACTCGTTTGTAATCGGCGTGAAATTGTATCAGAAGCTGTTATCCATGTACAGGCTAATCAAAGGCAACCATATACCCAACGCCGTGAATGGTACGAATATAGCGGGGAGGATTGTCATCTGGCTCAATTTTCGCGCGTAGATTCCGCACATGCGCCCGTACCAGATCAGGGTCGCCCGTGTTGGGCGGGTACGACCAGACAGCTTGCAGCAGATGACCGGGTGAAAGCGCCTGATTCGCATGTTCCATCAAATACCGCAGCAGCCGATGTTCAGTGGCGGTTAGCTGCACGGTGCGTCCGCCCAACTGCGCCTGATGCGTGTTGGAATCGAGAATCAGTTCTCCAATTTGCAGCACCGCCGAACCAGACATAATATCACGCTGCGAACGGCGTAACAGCGCCCGCACCCGTGCATGAAGTTCTGTCACCTCAAACGGCTTAATGATGTAATCATCCCCGCCCGCGTCTAACCCTTCAATCACTTCTTCGGTGGTGGATTTGGCGGAAAGAAACAAAATCGGCAGCAGGCGGTACGTATCATCAGCACGAAGCTGCTTACATACTTCGATTCCATCCATGCCTGGCATCATCACATCCAGCACCAGCAAATCAGGAATCTGCTGTTTAATCAGGCGAATCCCTTCCCTGCCAGAGGTTGCATATTTAACCTCATAACCTTCTCTGGTCAGCGCCCGGCTGAGCGTTCCCAGCACATCATGGTCATCGTCGATTAGAAGCACATAGGGTTTAGTCATGGATTCTCTCTTTCACAGGGCAAGATTACTGTAAACACAGCGCCTTTTTCTGTGGAGGCAGCCGTAATGGTTCCGAAACACCGTTCTACAATATTTTTGCAGATGTACAACCCCAAACCCGTCCCTTTACTGGGAGGTTTGGTGGTATAAAAAGCGTCAAATACAATGTCGGTATCAATTTTTCCCAGACCGGGGCCGGTATCCCAGACCTGAACCTGAACCGCTTTTTTGTCTTTTAAATAACGGGAGCGAATCCCGACTCGTTTTTCTTCTTGCGAGATGACGGCATCCCGTGCATTAATCAGCAGATTCAACCACACATCTTCTAGCTGCCCCGGCAGCCCCAGCGCGGGCGGCATCTCCGGACTCAGGTCCGGTTCAAAGGCAACCTTGCTACGCTGGAAGGTGCCTTCTACTAAATCCATCGTATTCTCAATGGTCGCATTAATGTCTAAAAGCTGCACAATATCATCTTCCGGTTTCTGGCGTGCCATGCCCAGCAGCCGTTTGACCACATGATGCGCTCGCTGCCCCGCCCGATGCACCGCCTGAAGGCTTTCCCAGTTGGGGTCATCGGGTTTCATGTACGCGAGGACCAGTTCAGTATCTCCCAGCACGGTGGTTAGCGGGTTGTTAATTTGATGGGCAACCGCCGCCGCCAGTTCGCCAATCGCGCTCAGACGGGCAGTTTGCACCAGTTTGACCTGAGTCTGGCGTAGTTCTTCAATTTTAAGCTGCAAATCGTTATACAGTTGGGCGTTTTTGATGGCATTGGCTGCCTGCAAGACCAGCGCGTGCGCCAGCCCAATCTCCCGCGTGTTAAATGGGGAGGCGCGGAGGCTGTCCCCCAGCAGCACCAGCCCCAGACGATTCTCCTGAACAATAAGCGGCAGCACCAGCAGCACCGAAATTTTTTCCTGTTCCATGAACGCCGCCACATCTTCCGGCAGCGAAGGATGCCCAACCGCATATTCCGAAATACTTTGTCGGGTCAGAAGTTGCTCAAAAGTCGGGGTTAAGGCGCGGGTCGGGCCGATTTTTCCGCCAGCCCAATCCATCCCCCCCTCATCCAGAATCAGTTTCAGGTGTTCCCCGTCCCACTGCCAGTAACGCACCCGTGAAGCACCCGTTTCGCGCAGCGCCTGACGCAGCGTCCCCAGCGCCCGCCGCCATTCCGACGCCGTAAGGTGATGCGTCACATTTTGCATCATGCTGGAAGCCAGCGGAGTCACCGCGCCCGTCAGTTGCAGCAGCCCGATCACCGTACCGTTGCTATCAATGGGCAAAAAATCGGTATGCGAAGCCCCTTCCAGAAAATCAGCGTAAATAGGGGAATCAATCCGCGCCGCCTGATTTTTGGTTAATGCTTCTAACAACCGGGGATAATTTTCCAGAGACAGGGCTTTGGCTTTCTCTGGCAGCCAGTAGGCTTCACGCTGCACCGCCAGCGTGTGAATCTCCTGGGACCCATCATGGTAGGTCACAATTTCGCTCCAGTTGGTATGCAGCGCTTTCAGCAGATTTTTCCCAATCAGCGACAGAATCCGCGAAAGGTCTAGCGTAGTGTTCACTGCCTCCGTCGCGTCGATAATCAGCGCCAGTTCAAAACTGCGGGCTTCGGTTTCGGCGTGGCTGTGGGCATTTTGCACCGCATAGGCCGCATGAGTTGCCAGTTGTTCCAGCAGCGAGACTTCCAGCCGCGAGAAAATCCGGTTGCTGTACACCCCTAAAATCCCTAACACCCGCGAATGGGCGGTCATGGGCAAAAAGTAGGCGGTGTTGACACTATATTTCGGAATCTGTGCCGCTTCCCCACTGGCAATAACCGTTTCTTTCTGCCGGAAGGCGGCGCCGGCCTGCGATTCTGCAATCGGCAGGGAAAGCGTAAGTTCCCCCTGCCGCCCACTGGAAGCCTGAACGATTAACCGTTCCTGGGTTTCATCCGGGAAAAAAATAGCGGCGAAATCGACCTCAAGCAGGGCATGAACCGCATCCAGCGTGTGACGATGCAGCTTGTTTAAGTCCATCGTGGACGCCAGCATCAGGGCGACTTCGGATAAAAGCTGTTGTTCTTTAAGCCGTTGATGGATATGACTTTCGTTTTCTATCATTAAGCATCCGGTTTGGCTAACCGTGACCGTCGCTCATGGAGGTCACGGTTAATAGTTTCCTCATCTTCATGGGTGGCTGCATCAGAAACATCAACCTGGACACGAATCGGTGTATCTCCTACGCCGGCTTCCTCTTGAACGGCTTCCCGCGCCTGCCGGATAGCCTCTGAAAGGGTGGCCGTTTCTTCTTCAGCTTCTGCCTGTTCCTGCTGCGCCGCCCTCAGGATGGATTCAAATTCGTTGACCTGACGCATGAGCGCGGCCATCGCCTGACGGTGTTCATCCAGTTCCGCTTGCAGCATTGCCAGCCGTCGTTTTTCGGTTTCCATCTGCTGAATGGCAAACCGCGCCTGAGCATTTTGCCCTGCTTTAACCGCCTTGTCCGCTTCCTCATCCCATTTCAGGATGATGTTGGTCATAGCCGCGATTTTTGCCTCAATCTGCGCCTCATCTTCGGCGGCAGCATCCATCTGTTTTTTCAGCGCTGAGATTTCTCTATCCAGATTTTTACCCGCCCGACCCGGATTGAACCGACTCAAATCAGGAGTCAGGGTGTGCAGGTTGGCCTGTAGGAGAACGTTGAGTTTTTCTAATAAATTTTTCGCCATAACGCCTATTCTATATTTGCCCTACGGGGCTGTCAAAGTTTCCTTTGCCTCGGTCTGGGAGTTCGCGTATAATGGCGGCGACTCTTATGGGATTGAGGTTTTATTCATGAGCGAACCCATTCATCCTGACCTGTTAGAAATTTTGCGCTGTCCGGTCGCTGTTCACTACAAAGATAAAGGCGACGACCCCGGGCGGCTGCGGCTGGTCAAAGATAGCTGGCTGGTATGTGATGACTCCGGCTACAAATACCCGATTCGGGATGGTATTCCGGTGATGCTGGTCGAAGAAGGCGAAAAGTGGAAAAACACTCCGGAGGACCAACTGCCCGTCCCACCGCCCGCCTGATATGGACAAACTCATCACGACCTATCTGGAAATGACGGCTCGTACAGACTTCAAGCCGTCGTTTTCTATTGACCCTGCATTAACGATTCTTCATTCCCATGTTCCCCTGGCGGCCTTTTACCGTTTTCTCTATAACACGGTGGGGGCGGAATGGCAGTGGGTAGACCGCAATCGCTGGTCAGATGAGCAAATTGAACACTGGCTCTCCCTGCCCACCACACAACTTTTTGTTTTGTATGTCCATGGCACACCCGCCGGATATGTTGAACTTGACCAGCAGCCCGCCGGTACAGAAATTGCCTATTTTGGCCTGATCCGTCGTTTTTTTGGACGTGGCTACGGGGCGCATTTGCTGAGTTTTGGCATCCAATGGGCATGGGACGCGGGCGCAAAACGAGTCTGGGTGCATACCTGCAATCTGGATGGACCGCACGCCCTGAAAAATTACCAAAGCAGGGGTTTTTCCATTTATCATATAGATGAAAAGCCGCGCTCTTGATGACTCACAAACTGACGTTTTCCCTGCTTTTTGCCATTGTTGGCCTGTATCTGGGATTGGGCTGGCGCTACGCCACCCAAACCCCCGACTGGCAAATTCCCGATGAACCCGCCCATTACAACTATATCCGTCAGATTGCGGAGGATGGCAAAATTCCGGTCATTCAGGCCGGAGATTGGGACACCGACTATCAAAATTTGCTGACGGGTACAGGGTTTAATCCTGCCCATCTCAGCGAGTTAAATCGTATCCAGTACGAAGACCACCAGCCGCCTCTCTACTATCTGCTGGCCGCCCCCCTTTATGCCGCCAGCGACGGAAATTTAACGACCCTGCGTTTATTTTCGGTGCTGATTGGTCTGGGTGTGGTGCTGTCTGCTTTTGCGGTCATCTATCTGCTTTTCCCCGAATCTCCCTGGTTAGCCCTTTCTACTGCTGCCTTTATCGCGTTTTTACCGCAAAATCTGGCCTTTTTAAGCGGCGTCAATAATGACCCTCTGGCCGAATGGATGGTAGGAATCACCCTCCTGGCGGTTGTTTTTTATTTAAAAAAGCCGCATGTTACCCCCCGTGACGCGCTGCTGCTTGGACTGCTGGTAGGAATTGCCCTGCTCACCAAAGTCACGATTTATTTTCTGGCAGGCATCGCCGGAATCGCTGTTCTGCTGCGGGGACGGCGCGAAGGCTGGCCGCGTGCATTTTGGGGGCAGCAGGCAGCTTATTTTTTAATTCCTGCCCTGCTTCTAGGGGGACTCTGGTGGGTGCGGAATCTATCTGTTTACGGCGGAACGGATTTTCTGGGCTTGCAGCGCCATGATCGGGTCGCGGCGGGTCAGTTGCAAACCGAAACCTATATCGAGCGTGACCTGAACGGCAGCCGCAGTACCTATTATAAAAATTACGCCTACACCACCTTTCACAGTTTTTGGGGGCAGTTCGGCTGGATGGCCGTTCCCATGCACCCCCGTGTCTACCGCTTGCTGCTGCTGGTGGTGATTGGAGTGCTGGTTGGGGCAGGGCTGTACCTGGTTCAGAATCGCAAAAATCTGACGGTAGAACAGTGGGAAATGCTGCTCCTATTTGATCTGGTGCTGGTTTTTGTCGTGGCCGCCTATATGCTCTATAACTTGCAGTTTGTCCAGTTTCAGGGGCGTTATCTGTATCCTGCCCTGATTCCTTTTGGCTTGATAGTGGCAATGGGGCTGTCCGGTTGGGCGGAACTGGCAGCACGGCGGGTATCCATTTTAAGATGGACACCCGTTTTAATCGTTATCCTGATGGCGCTGCTGGCGTGGTATGCGCTGGAAACCTATATTATCGGCGTGCTGCCCACTTTTTAAGGGATAACCAGCACCTGCCCCGGATAAATAATCGTTGAGCCACCCATTTCAGGATTCGCGGCAAGAATGGCTTCCACCGTCGTATTGTATTGAAGTGCAATACGGAACAGCGTTTCTCCCTGGGCAACCGTATGGGTGCGTGTGCCTTCCGCCGCAGCCGCCGAAGGAGTGGGGGAGACTTCTACGGTTTCCGGCGTCGCTTCCACAATGCCTTCGGGAACACAATTCGGAATCGTCAGATTTTGCCCGATAGAAAGTGCATTCGGGTTGGCGCTCAGAACAGGATTCACCGCAATAAATTCGTCTACCGTCACGTTAAATTGAGTGGCGATGCTGAACAGGGTATCATTCGCCTGCACGCTGTAGACACATTCGCTTTGCTGCACAAAATCGGTCGGCGTAATCAGCGCGTTTGGAATCGGCTGGGTTGAAACAGGCGTTGCCGTGATTCCGGGGTCGCCGAAGGTGCTGCCGGAGGGGGTAAAACTGGCAATTGCCTGGGTTGCTGTCAGCGCCGATGGACGAGTCGTGGGGGGTATAGTGGCATCATCATTCTCATCCTGATTAATCGGCGGGCCACCCACCGGAAACGTTTCAGTCGGGGCGGTGCGCGGGGTTGGCGTCAGCGTGGCAACAGCCGCAGGTGCAGACGCGGACGGCGACCCCTGAACCGACTGCTGTTGAAAAGCATCCAGAGTTTGAACATTTACGGTGGTTGGATTCCGCCGTTCTTCGCTGGCATCCTTAAAACACGCGGACAGCAGTACAATTAAAATCAGGAGCGCATACCGACGCATGGCTATCAATCCCTTTCTGTTGATAAGGTCTATTGTACTCATGCGTGTTGGGTTGTGCATGGCAACTTATCGCATACCCTGGATTTGTGCTATATAATAGGTGAGTTATCAAAAAAGTGCCGTAAAACCCTTAGCTTTAGCGATGGGGATAAAAGGCATGGCTTTGTATTTCTGGCACCATTGAGCTACAGTAAGGCGTTGGTCACGGCGCAGCAATACCCACCAACCCTCCGAAGGGTGAAGGTTTAGAGTATGTCAAGCGTAATCGAAGTTCGCAAAACCTACAAATATCGCCTGTATCGGTGCGACAAGCGCGATAAACACCTGCACCAGCAAATCAACATCGCGGGTGCGGTGTGGAATCATGCGCTGGCACTGCAAAAACGCTATTACCGCCTCATGGGAAAGTCCATCCCGCTTGACATCCTGAAAGCACACATCGCCAACCTGCGAATGCACACGAAG
>CAZKZS010000261.1:0-7299 GCA_964557285.1 uncultured Anaerolineae bacterium
TGCTGTCCCTTGAGTTGTCGTATCCCCTGCCAGCGTTCGCGCTCGTGCCAGCCCAAAGTCCGTCACTCTGACGATACCCCCTTCGGTCATCATTACGTTAGCAGGTTTCACATCTTGATGCACTACCCCCTGCTCGTGAGCGTAATCTAGCCCCCAGGCAAACTGGATAGCGACATCCAGCATACGGGCTAATGCCTGTTGATGCCCGCCTTCGTACAGCTTGCGACTCTTGATCCAATCAGAGAGGCTGCCGCCTCCGACGTATTCCGCGAAGACGCGGGGGATACCATCAATGGTGCGGACGTAGAAGCAGCTCACGATATGCGGATGCAGTCCGAGTTTGATCCAGGTTTCGGCTTCGCGGATGAAATTCTCCTGTCCGTCGGCTTTAGCAAAGATATGCGGCTTGGGGGATTTGACTGCCAGGTCGATATTCCAGCTCTTGTGGCGGACTTTGCAGACCCGACCCATGCCGCCTTCACCGAGGATTTTGGTGACTTCATAGAGATCGAGGATTACATCCCCTTCTTCCCAATCGTTTGGCATATACCCCCTGACCTTTCAGTTATGTTTTCAATACTCGCGTTTCGAGTCGGTAGCCAAGGCCACCGACTGTCTGGAGAAAACGCGGTTCACCACTGTCAGGCTCGATTTTCTGGCGTAATTCAAACACCAGGTGATTTACCTCAGTTCGTGTGTGGTTAATTTCGTCACCCCAAATGGCAGTAATCAATTCTTCAAAGGTGCACATCACCGGGGTGTTGCCGTTGGCACGGTTGCGTTGATCCATGTAGCGAATGAGCTTATGCTCTTGAGGGCGCAGATTGGTTATCTCTTGCCGTTGGCTACCCTCAACACGGAAGAGCTTTGCCTGAATCCAATCATATTCCAGGTAAACGATGCGAGGACCACCTACGACACGGTTAGTCTTCATTGGATCTCGCAAGGTCAGTTCCCAATAAACTGCACCACCAGACTCGGGAAGCTTGCCAAGGATGAGAATCGTATCCCCATCGGCAATGGGCATTCGACCATACACGATTTCCATGGATTGATTACGTCTTACAAAGGTCTTGTTGACGCTATTGTTGTCAATGACCCACCATGTATCTGCCTCGCGCTCTACGATGCAATGAACTCTTCTTGTGACCAATTGCTGTGGATCCGGCTCAAGTCCAATGTCGTTGTATTCTTGAAAGCGCCCGATAGTAAAACGATCCTCTGTAAGTTCAACAGAAAACTTTTCCCCTTCGGGACCACAAATCTCCAAAAAAGGCAGTAATTGGTTCATGCAATGTCTCTGCGATTCTATGCAGCCAACTTTCTATCATTATATTTGATTTGATAATCTTCAGGATTGAAATCGGATTGAAAGTTTGTGGAAAGCCAATTGGATGCATCTGATCCTGGAATATGCCCTCCAAAAACGTAAAACTCTGAGGACGATTAACCCATAAAAGGCGCAGCCGCTTCCTTGCTGACCGCTTTTTCCATGGTATAGCGCAGATTGAAACCAACATCTTTACTGATGCCTACCGCAGCAATGGGCAGGTACTGACACCCACCTTTGTTTACGATTTCGCGCATCCGACACACATGCAGGGAAAAAATCTGCGGGGGAGAGGCACTAAGAAGCTACGGATTTTTGTCCATAACTAACCTTCGATTTATACTTATGGGAATTGCACTGTTGGAGCCGAGCCATGCCTACCCTATTCATTTCCTACAAACGGGTTGACAAAGTAGCTGTTAACAAAATCAAAGACCGCCTGAAAAAAGACTTTTACTTTGAGGTTTGGATTGATGCTGAGAGTATTTCCGGCGGGGAGGACTGGCGGCAGGAAATCAGGAAAGGCATCGACAAGTGCGACTGTATGCTGCTGATGCTGACCCCGGACGCCTGTGCCTCAGTCCAGGTCAAGGAGGAAGTGGATTACGCCAAAAACATTGGGCGTAGAATCATTCCTTTACAAATTAGAAAAGTTAAAGAACCAGACGATTTAATGAAGCTGGGTATAGAGCATCTCAATTACATCGACTTTCTGGGGGATGAGCGTGCGGGGTGGGAAAAACTGCTGACCGACCTGCCGCCTGTCCTGGAACGCGACCTATGGCGGCTGCAACCTGAAAACTGGGAACGCCATCAGCGCTACCTGCGGCGCATGATTATTAACAAACTGAACAGAGTTTCCCTGACGGATATTACAGAAGAACTGCCTGGAGAAAAACGTAGTGTAGAACTTCTGAATATTTATGTTCCACTGCCTGTGGATATGAGCGTGACTATTAAGGTATCCGAGACGGATCGTTACAGCATTACAGACTGGTGGGTGAAAACAGAAAAGTCTGAAACGGCTGCTGACAAAGCCACCCCGGAAGAACTGCGGGAAAAGCGTCTCAGAGAATGGTATGCCCTGAAGGTTACTGAACCAGAACTGAAACTGCTCATTGAGGATGTGCAGAAGCAGTTGAGGGTGCGAGCAAAAACGCTTTCTGAAAAAGGCTTCCGTCCTGAGCAGAATTGGTATATGGAAGCGCACGATGCTGCCAATGTGCAGCCGCGTATGGTGTTAACGGGCAATCCTGGCAGTGGAAAAACGACTTTCCTCAAGCACCTGGCAATTTGCCTGGCGGGTGACCAGCTCGGGCATGACCGTGCTAATCGCGAAACCTTAAGACTCTGGACACTGCCAGCTTATACACCCGTTTTTGTCCGCTTACGTGAGCTGGTCAGCAAACAGTTTCCCCAAACCACCACATTGGCCACCAGCGCTCATTTTGAAGATTACCTGTTGTCCCTGCTGCGGGAGGAAAAGCAAGAAACCTATTTCGATGATCTGCGCCGCCAGCTGGAAAATGGGAATGCCATCATTTTGCTGGATGGGCTGGATGAAGTGCCAGACGCGGTAACAAAGGAGCGGCGGGACCAGATAATTGGTTTCATGGATGCCCTCAAAAACGACTATGAAAAGTGTCGCATTGTTATAACCAGCCGACCTTATGCCTATAATGGGGACTGGAAACTGGATGACTTTGGACAAACAGCGCTAATTCCTCTACATGATAATCGTATTTATGAGCTGGCAAAGGCACTTTATTCACAGGTGATGCCGGATACAGCAGTAGATCAGGAAGCCCAACAGTTTGTAGAAACCCTGATGGAACGGGTAAAAGATACGGAACTTCGTAATACCCCGCTTTTGTTCACCATGTTTGCAGCACTGTGGCTGCGGAACAGGGATTTATCTCCAAAGCAGCGTATTCCCGAACAGATCAGTCAGCTCTACAGTCGAAGTGTGGACTTGATGCTGGAGCGCTGGACCAAAAAGGACATTGAAACAGGAAGATGTGTAGCAGATTTGTTCGGGCTAACTTCTCAGGAACTGCGGCGGGCGTTGGAAATCGTCGCCTTTGAGGTGCAGAGCGAACAGGGCAGCCAGCCGCGTGCTGACTTCCGTCTGGGTGTCTTGCTGGAAGCCTTCCACGCGGCGAAAGGAGGGGCAGTTCCACACTATGCAGAGGCGCTCGATTATCTTGAACAGCGAGCCGGACTGCTCACTTCAGAAGCTCCTCGTCACTATCGGTTCACCCACCTCAGCTTTCAGGAATACCTGGCTGGTTGTTACCTAGCAATGGAGGATCAGTTTCCAGCAGAAATCACGCGGCAAATCCAGAAAGCGGCTGGACGGTGGCGGAATGTAGTGCCACTGCTAGCTGATGAAATTACCGCCAGAGGAGGAAATCTGATGCCGCTGGTGCAGGCTCTGGTTGAGATACCAGTGGACAGAACTCGGCTGCCTGATGCCCCTCAGTGGGAAATGGTGGATTATGCGCGAACGCTAACCGAAAAATTTTCCTTGCAGCTAACCAGAGTTGAGCAGCAAAAACTGTGTGAACATCTGACTGCGGTAGTCGAGGCGGGTGCGCTCCCACCCGCCAGTCGTGCAGCAGCAGGTCGGCAACTTGCTGTCCTGGGCGACCCCCGGCCGGGTGTAGGGGTGAAGGATGGGATTCCTGACATCGTATGGTGTGAAATTCCCGGTGGGCCGTTCCTGTTTGGCAGCAACCGGGAGAAGGATAAACGGGCAGGGAACAATGAACCTGATCAGCATGAAGTGATACTGCCCACTTTTTCCATTGCCAAATATCCCATCACCTATGCCCAGTATGAGGCTTTTGTAGAGGATAAAGGCTATGAAAAGCGGGACTACTGGACGAAGGCAGGCTGGCAGTGGAAAGGGGATAAACTTCACCCGGAATGGGGGTGGAATGACCCGGAGTGGCACCTATCCAATCATCCGGTGGTAGGCGTAACCTGGTATGAAGCGGTGGCCTTCTGCAATTGGCTGTCTGCTCAGGTTTCCCCTCTCCAAACGGTTGGAGAGGGGGCAGAGGTGAGGTTTCGCCTGCCGACGGAAGCGGAATTTGAGAAGGCAGCCCGGGGAGACACCAACTGGATTTACCCCTATAGCGATGAATTTGACGCCAACAAAGGAAATACCCGCGAGACAGGGATTGGCCGTACCAGCGCGGTGGGCATGTTCCCGGATGGCGCATCGCGGCACGGCGTGCTGGATATGAGTGGAAACGTCTGGGAGTGGTCGCTCTCACCCTGGGCGAACTCCTACGAGCCGCACACCGCCGCACAGGTCGAGGTGGAAGGCGCTGCCGTCCGCGTTCTCCGCGGGGGGTCGTGGGGCAGCATTCGAGGCGCTGCGCGGGTGTCGTTTCGTAACGGCGACGACCCGGGCAGCAGGGACTTCGGTATCGGCTTCCGGGTTGTGTCTGCCCCTCTTTATCGTTAGCTCTGTACTCTGGTACTCTGACCTCTGGTACTCTGAATCGGGCGCGAACGCGCCCGTCTCTGTTCTCTGCTTTTTTCTCGCCGAAGGCGAGTCGCCCTATCGGGCTTTTTGGGGTAAGCTCAGTGCTGCCGGAGATTTTTCCGGTCAGGTGTCCCGGCAGCAGCCCCGCGGGGGGTCGTGGAACAACAATCAAGACAATACGCGGGTGTCGTATCGTAACAACAACAACCCGAACAACAGGAACAACAATATCGGCTTCCGGGTTGTGTCTGCCATCTTGGTCTGCCCCTTCAAAGGTCCGGGCGTTGTTACCCCGGACGAGCAGCGTCCCACCACAGACGGACTGCTTCCAAGAGGACCGTCCGGCTACGGCTGGCGGTTGCGGCGAAGGATGATAAAGAGCGCGGGAACATCTGGCCTGCGCGGATACGCCAGGCATACACACAAAACAGGGCGTGGCCTGGGCTTTCAAGTCCCGTCACGCCCGTTTTGTCTGGTTAATCCAGCCGCCCAGCAGCCTGCCAATTTCTGCCACCATGTTGCTGACATGCTCATGCTGGCCGCTGGTTAGCCAGTGAAACTGAAAGGCCAGCCGCAGATACAGCCGCACCTTACTCAGATGAGCATCCGCCTGGCGCAGGTGTGCCAGACGGGTCTGGCCGCCTTCGGCATTGGCATCAAACAGCGCTTCCTGAAAATCCAGCACCGCGTCCTGCAAGCGCTGGCTGACGGTACTCCGGTACAGCCGGGGAAAGTCTGCCGCATGGGGTAAAATCCACTGAAGCAAATCGAAGGTTCGGGTAAAAATCACCATTTCCTCAGACACAGCACACCCCTTTTCTAAAATCACCACCTGGGACAATCTCTGGTTAGCTTACCGCAAAGCCGCCAGAGGGAAACGGGGACATTTTCCAGCCGCCGCCTTTGAACTTCGCCTGAGCGATGAACTGGTGCGGCTGCAAACAGAACTACAAAACAAAACCTATCAGCCGGGAGCGTACACCCATTTTTACATTCACGAACCCAAACACCGCAAAATCAGCGCTGCCCCCTTTCGGGATCGTGTGGTACACCATGCCCTCTGCAACCTGATTGAGCCGCTGTTTGATGCCCGCTTTATCCCTGACAGCTACGCCAACCGCTTGGGCAAAGGCACGCACCGCGCCGTTGACCGTCTGCAATTTTTTGCCCGACGCTACCCTTATGTGCTGCGGGCAGATATTGTGAAACACTTCCCCTCCCTTGACCATGCGGTTTTACGGGTGGAACTGGCGAAAGTCATCACGGATGAAGATATCCTGTGGCTGATAGACCGGATTTTAAAAAGCGGCGACGGTGTGCTGGCAGACGAGTATGAAATGGTCTGGTTTCCGGGGGATGATCTGCTGGCTGCGACCCGCCCGCGTGGACTGCCAATCGGCAACCTGACCTCGCAGTTCTGGTCAAACTGTTACATGAATGCCTTAGACTGGTTTGTGGGGCGGGAATTAAACTGCCGCGCCTATCTGCGCTACGTGGATGATTTTGCCCTGTTCAGCGACAGCAAGCAGCAGCTCTGGACGTGGAAACAGGCCATCATCCAGCGGTTAGCCCGGATGCGGCTTGTTATCCATGAGCATAATGCTCAGGTGACTCCGGTGCAGCACGGGATTCCCTGGCTGGGTTTTGTGGTGTACCCAACCCACCGCCGGGTGAAGGCACGCAACACGGTCAATTTTCGCCGCCGCCTGGCAGACCGGATTGACGACTATGAGGCAGGCCGCATCAGCTTTGCCGAACTGGATGCCAGCGTGCAGGGCTGGATTAACCATGTGCGTTACGCGGATACCTGGGGATTACGAAGGCAGGTGCTGGGCAGTCTGCGGATTCATCCCCCCAAAAACCGGTAACACGACTCGCCTTCGGCGAGCAAAAGACAGAGAACAGAGGGGGCGCGTTCGCGCCCCTCAGAGTAACAGAGGTCAGAGGCGAACATCCGTTCTGCTAATGTCCTCCCGCCCATCGGTTGGGGTATAGGGATATGGCTCATAGACGCTGCTGGTCCAGTCCCAGGTGTTCCCGGAAAGGTCAACGATGCCTTCAGGAGTCTCACCGCCAGGGAAAATGTCAAAATGGGCTGGGAACATAAAAACGGGTTGAACTGTCCATCAACCCCGAACGGCTTGTCGTTGACAATGCAGCATTATCACGCGGGTTGATGCGCGGGCGTTCAAGACCGTAGATGACATTTTCCTATTCCGCCTCGTGATGACGCAGGGATGCGTCAGTTCCGAAAAAATCTGGGAAAGAAAAGAGAACTCCCTGTTCCCTTGCCCCCGAAATAAAACGAGCGCCCCGAGGAGCGCTCTGTTTGGAATAGCCGACGTTGGTCTACGGGTGGGGGCAGCCAGCCGTCAGGAAATTGGCGAAGTTGATCCTGTTGTTGACCGCATCTCCCGACCCTGATCCCGCCCCCGAGGGGCCGTTGGCTGCGCCCCACCAGTTGCCTGTGAAG
>CAZKZS010000262.1:0-7287 GCA_964557285.1 uncultured Anaerolineae bacterium
CTCCGACATCCTGCTCCCAAAGCAGGCGCGCTACCAGGCTGCGCTACGCCCCGACCTGAACCAAGATTCCGCCTCGGTTGGCGGGCACTCTACCGCCTTTTTCCTTCGGGATTCAAGTTCCCGATCGGGTTTAGATTGAAGTCCACGCCTCTCTCAGCATGATCCAGATAGAACGCGATAGCCTTGTTATAAATCGTGTTTTTCGGGATCAGTGAATGTTCGTCACAAAACTTCTTTAGTCTCTCCGCAAGATCAGCGTGAACCTTCAGGGCGGCAGGCTTCCTTCGTTCGGGTCCTGCCTTCATCTTCCTCACCTCCCTTCATGTGGCTACCTTAATGCACGTGATTGTACACGTCAAGACACAACCAATTGAGGTATATCCTAGACACTTGACACAATATAGATGTCTAAGTTATACCTCGCTTCATGCGTAATACCTTTCAATCAGTCGGTGAAATCCTGGCGGACATGCTGAACAACTTGGCGGACTGTCCCCTCCCCGAGCTGAGTGAACTATTGGCGGAACGGTTCGCGGTCCGGCGACAGCCGGACGCGATATCAGCCCCCGAAGAGTAATACGGGGGCGCTAAGTGCAACCGTCGTTCTGGAGGTTTTTCTCATGTCCGGTTTTCAAGTCTCCATTGATTGGCTCCGGTTCACGATTCCTTCCATTGACGTGAAAGATGTCCTTGCGCGGTTCCTGGGAACCTTCCGTGAGTCGGTCGTCTCACGGAACGGCTACACCAAAGCCTTCTTTTTAGAGAACGCCGGTAAGGGCCAGCTCGCAATCTTCACCGGCAAAAAGGGGTCAAGGGAAGTGCACGTTGATATTTCAGGCAAGGTTGTAGGGGGGTGGGAATATGACTTCGTTCAGGCGCTTTGTCGTTTTGTGCGCGAAAACAATGGGCATTTCGGACGCATTGACGTTGCCTTCGATGATTACGCTTCGGCGGTCACTCTCGAAACGGTTGAAGCAGCTATCAAAGCAGGTCAGTCCATCAAACGGTCGAAGAAATGGCGGAAGGTTGAAGAGTACGACGAAGAGAACAACACCACAGGCTACTCCATCTATTTCGGCTCCCGGCAATCGGACACCTTCGCCCGAACCTATGACAAAGCCGCTGAACAACGTGCAAGCGGCGTTACCGTTGACGGCAAATGGCACCGATGGGAACTTGAGATAAAGAACTCCCGGGCACACTCCTTCGGCCTCACCCTTTGCGAAATCACTTCCGAACAGTTCAAAGAATTTTCTGTGGGCGTTCTTCGTCAAGCCGTCGATTTCCGCGATGTGACGAAAGACGAAGACTCATGGGTGAAGGCACGAGCCAATCTTCTGCCCTGGTGGAAAGACCTCACGGAAGGCTTCAAAAAGGCGCGGATCGTGGTGCAGAAAGTTCAAAAAAAAATCGAGGACGTTAAGCACTGGGCGGCAAAATCCCTCGCGCCCATCCTGGCAGTTTTGGCGGCATCACCAGATGCAGGCGACGAATGGATTCAGAAGATGATTATTACGGGGCCGGATCGCTGGAAGCAAAAACACTATGATCTTCTCGCGATGCAACCTAAGCGTACCTACGTACTTAAGGCAAGGGCATGAATTATTGTTGTGGTCGTCTCGCGGCCTACTTTGCAGGTCCGGTGCTGTTGGCGAATTGTGACGGCTGCGGGGCGTTGTTTCGGGCGCGGTTCGAGAAGGGGTCCATGTACATCCGGTGGGAACGTCTCACCGATCAACAAGGGGGGCAGGATGAGAGTAACGGCACAAGTCACAGTTCTCGGCGTCGATTCGAAGCACAGCAAGGAAAACAATCGTACCTATAACAAGGCGCATTTGTTTTTTCCTGGTGATGACATGGGCACCTTGGAATGCGGCATTCCCGAAGATAAGCCGCAAGTCCTGCAGCAAGTCAAAGAGGCTGCCGGGAAGTCGGCGCAAGTGATTCTAAACATACGCACCTACAAAGGCACTACCTTTGTCGATTGCGTCGGAGTGCAGGTCAGCAAATGACCTGGGAATTTCTCACCATTGCCGATCAGTTGAGCTACACGGCGCTCTTCGTCGTGTGCTTCTTGGTCGGTGTGCTGGCGGGGAGACTATGAAAGCAAGGGCCTTCCTCGGGGTCTATCTCGCGGTCGTGTGGACGCTGCTCTATATGTTCTGCGTGACGCCTAAGGAAGCCCTTGCCGTCCAGTATGCGCGAGTAATCCAGCGGTCGGCGCAATTGGTCGTCTTGCAGTCGAATCGAAACGCGGTGGTGTCGGCGGTCGCCTCAACAGCTCTCGCGCCGTCTCCGGCCAGTGTCGCGATTCGGATGGTTGCCGGGCCGATCGGGTGGGCCGCGCTCGGGGTCTCGGTCGGCCTGGCACTCCATCAGACTTATTATTCCTCCACGCAACTAGAGGAAGTGAAACAAGCGGCGGCTCCGGTAGGGATGTATCAAGTTGATTCTGGCGGCGGTCAATTATTGTTTCCTACTTATAACAGTGGTACTCCGAATCCCTCCTATCCTGAAGCGCAGGTTCAGCTAACTGCGAACGGATACTGCGGACAATCCGTCGCTGACTCCTCCTACCCGCACGATTGGTCAGTTGGTCCGTTCCGTGATTCATCGACCTTCTTCTACCAGGGTCCGGCCTTCACAGGCGGCGCGATTGTGCTGATTCCTCCCACAATTGGGAATGCCTCTTACTACTTCTGTCACCGCACGGGGCAACCGGGCACGGTCGCGCCGTGGTCTGGTGCTCCGACTCAACAGCAAGTCGCGGCCTATGTAGACTCTCTACCGGCGAATGATCCGAAGTCGATTGAATCGCATACCTCAGAAAATGGTCTTGCCGTCCCGGTTACTCCTGCGGACGATGTAACGACGGTGCCCGTGAATGCCGATCAGGTTGGCACGGCGGTGGTACCGAAGCCGGTTCCTGCCGGGGCGTCCGTTGTGAAAGATCCCGAAAACCCACCTTCCGGTGCTCAAGATCCGGTGACGAACTCGCAAGACTCCACTACGACTACTACTCAGAATCCCGATGGTTCCACCACGGAACAAAGTACAGCGAATGTGTCCTGCGTCTTTGGCGAACATGATGTGCGGACGATGGCCACGGTGTTTGAGGAACACAAAGGTGTGTGGCAAACCTCTGGCTTGCTCTCGCTCCTGGCGACGTTTCAGGCTCTAACATGGCCAAGTATGTTGCCTACCATTACTCTGCCGTCCGGTGTGTTCGGGAATCAGACTATCAACTTTAACGATTGGTCGGGCATCTTCTTAGCTCTGCGGACGTTGTTGATTGCTACCACCACGTTCGTTGCAGTCCGGTACGTATTTGCCGGGGGAGGCAACTAATGCAAGCGATTCTGTCTCTTATCTACTGTTGGCTCAAAG
The DNA here is from genome assembly GCA_964557285.1 of uncultured Anaerolineae bacterium. Classification (GTDB taxonomy): domain Bacteria; phylum Chloroflexota; class Anaerolineae; order Aggregatilineales; family J027; genus SB15. Next base: position 3,388 of record CAZKZS010000262.1, read on the forward strand.
AGTTCTGGCTGTACCTCACCGATTGGCAGTTAGGGGTATGGGACTCTCTCTTAGGGGTTGCGGATGGCCTCTTAGGATCTCTCTCTGTGGGGGCGCTCGCTATTCAGGTTATTCCTGAAGAATACGCGTGGGTGCTTGGCGCTACCGGTGTCTCGCAATGCCTGGCGATATTCGGAACGGCCATGCTGACCAGGTTCATCTTGCAGTCCATCCCGTTTGTGCGGTGGGGTTCCTAATGATCGAATTGTTCGAGGGGGTTCCCGGTGCAGGAAAGAGCTACTACGCCATTGCGGAGCGCTTCTTGGTGCACTTGCGAGCGGGTCGCCGGATCTATGCCTACATTGACGGCATCTATCTGGACAAGCTCGCGCTGTTCTCCGGCATCGAACGGGCGGACCTCGACAAGCAAGTGACCGTCTGGCGCACACAAGAGGACGTGTTGCTCAACCTGGCGTCGGTGGACCCCATGTCCTTTGTCATTATCGACGAAGCCCAAACGGTCTTCAGAGCAATGGAACGCGTAGACAAGGCCCTCTGTCGGTTCCTGGAAACGCATCGGCATCATGGCGTAGATATACTTATGATGTGTCAAGACTATCGTCAGATGTCGCAGTCAGTCACACGGCTCGTTGAGGGCACCATTAAGTTTCGGAAGCTGGCCTTTGTCGGTCTCACGAATCATTACCAGGGGAAGGTTCGAGGCAATCCCGATGATCCCACGGAAATACGAAAAATTACCGGCACGTATGATCCTGGCGTTTATGCCTACTATTCGTCCTACTCGGCGGCAACAGTAAAGGAGTTGCGTATGTCAAATTCAGTCTGGAAAAGCGCGTCAGTCGTGGTGGGGGGTGTCTCCCTGCTGTTTGCGCTGTTCGTCTTTCTCTGGCGTCCCTGGACTTCCTTAGCAGATCCAGCAAATCCGGCAGCTCCGGCTCCGTCGCCCACCTCGAAGCCGTTGAATCCGACTGGACCCGGCTCGCTAGGGTCGCATGCGACGCATGCTCCCGCTTCCAAGGTCGTCATTATTGGGTCTGGTGGGCGTAAAGGTAAGTATTATTACTTTCTCGAAGATGGGCGCATGTTCACGGCTCAAGACATTGCCTCGAAGTTTGGGGTGGCGGTGCATGAAGTCAAAGATGGGGCTTTTTATCGTCTCGTAGGTGAAGGGGTGCAGTATGGACCAAGCGGCGATTGATGCGGTGGTGCTCATTGCGTCGAAGCTGTTTCTGTACGGCATGACGGTGGGCATGATTATCAAAATGCTTCACCCCTCGGAGTGAGGGGAACCGATCCAGGGGCGGTTTTCTCTGGCGCACGTGGAGCGACTCCACAAAAACAGAGGAGGTTCTATCATGAAGGGGTCCATGTTGGTGTTTGGGTTGCTGGTGATGGCGTTGTCGGTGTTCGGCGTTGAGGCGCACGCGCAGACGGCCATTTTCCCGGTGTCGACCGATCTCGCGCAGGTGAAGACCGATCTGCTAGCCTGGGGAACCGCGTTGATTGGCATTGTGTTGGCGATCTTCGCCTACCGCAAGGTCAAGTCCATCGCTCGGTAATTGGTACAGTGAATCCTGGGGGGCCGGAATGGTCCGGCCTCCCAATGAGGAGAGGAAAGGGCCAAACCATGCACATGATGACGGTATCTTCAGAAATTCAGCAGATAGGCACGGCGCTCGATGCGGACGTGTTAGCGTGGGGGGCCGCTGCCATTGGGCTAGCCATAGCAGCGGCGGCGGTGGCGTGGGTCAAGAAGCTGCTTGCCTAGTGATCAACAGTTGTGCTTCCTATCGCACTGTCCTTTCGGATCAAGTCATTCCATTCCCTCAGTTGCCGCTCGGCGCATTTGAGACAGGCGGAGCGATCCCGCACAATGAAAAGCTGCTTGAAGTACTTGCCGCATTGTGAGCACTGCTTCGGAACTTTGTAGAGCATGATTATCTCTCCGTGGTGGTCATGGTGCCGATGGAGGCGTGTAGCCTATCGGCCATGTGTTTGGCCTGGTGGTAGTTGTCGAACGTCTTAGCTTTGGCAGGATCGAGGCTCCATTGCTTGCCGGTCCAGAATTGCCCCTTTTCATGCTTCCATCGAAATACGATGTAGTGGGTGATGCTGTTCACGGTCTGACCTCCGTTCCATAGTTTTCGGCCACCACTCCTTCGAGTTCGTCGGCCAGGCGCTCAGCCTTCGGAAGACTTGAGAACAAGAGGGCGTCAGGGTATTCACAGGACCAGTATGTGCCGGTCCAGAATTGGGGAACCCCTCGAAGCCAGCGCATGACGACAAACCGTTCATGTTGTCTCCAAGCGGCCATATTACGCAGCCTCCTTTCCTGGATGGTTGAAACCGTCAAAGCTGCCAAGGTCGGCAGCAGCCTCGTAGCAGTCGAAACAGTAGGTTTCTCGGCTAGCAGTGGTAACGTGATAGGTGCGAATGGCGGGGCCTTTGATCCGTCGGCAGCAGACGCAGAAGCAGGGGCAGGCGGTAAGTATCTTGACGTGCAGGCGGTTCGAGGGGTGTTGCATGGGTCCTCCTTCTGTAAAAGTACTGAACCGGCCCTTTCACCCCCTGTAAGGGCCGGTTAATCTCCCTGTGCGCTAGCATGGAGGTCTTGCAGTCTGAAGCCTGAAGCGAAGCGGAGGGCGTAGGACTGGCGTTACCGGAATCTAGCGAACGCTCGACAGTGAGTTGAACGGGAGCACGGGGCCCCGTTCAACGTGCCGGAGACTGTACGGAGTCAGATGCCGATCAAGAGAGAAAGAAGCAGGAGGTTCCAGGATTCAGGCTTAGCGCAGAAGTCGCAACGTTACCATGGTGATGATGAGGGTGATAAGAAAAACCATGGCGTTTCGTACCCAGGTCACTTGGGGCGCTTTTACTTCTGGCAGCACGATAAGCTCGGGAAGTTTTTTCGGCTCATCCTCCTTTTTCATGTAGTCCCGTTCTATTAGACTCATAAGTTGACCTCCCTGAAGAATCGGTCTGCATTTGCTTGGAGTGCTCTTGCCAGTGGAGCCACGTTCAGCCGTGCATAGATGGCGGTCGGTTGTAGGCTGGCGTGGTCAAGCATCTGCTGAACGATGGAAAGATTCTCCCCGTTGATGACCATATGACTTGCGGCGGTGCGCCGGAGATCATGGAGCCGTACGTCATTCAGCTCGATTCTCTTTCGAAATTTGCCCCAGTTCTTTTCAATGGTGCTGTTGCTCCAGGGCTTTCCGTTCTGCCCTGGGAAAATCCATGGGCTACATTTCGGCAGTTCGCTGAGCGTTTTTGTAAGCTGCTCGGCCAGTGGAACGACGTGCCACTTGCCATTTTTTGTCTTCTGCTTCACCCATCGACGCCCCACAAGGTCTACATGCTCCCATCGCGTAACCCTCGCTTCGCCTCTTCTGCATCCGGTAAGTAGTAGAAAAACTACATAGGCAGCGAACTGTTTACGATGTCCCTTCAGTCCCTCTAGGATTTGTCTGACCTCTGTTTCCGTTAGAAACCGTGAACGGCTTTCGACACGGTGCCGCTTCACGCCTATCGTCGGATCGCTTCTTACAAGGCCGAAGGGCACACCCCACCGGATAGCCGCCCTCAGGATGCCCAGGGCTCGGTTTGCATGGTGCGGCCTATCCCGCATGTCTTGGTGCCATTGTAGGACTTGCAACGCCGTGAGATCGTTTAGGCGAACGGAGCGGATAGGGTCGAAGAGTTGGCGGAGTCGTCGCCGGGTGCAGTGGAAAGAAGTCCTACCGATTAAATGCGTGTGGAGGTATTTTTGGGTAAGTTCTTCAACGGTCATTCCAGGGGGAAGAATGAAGGCAAGAGGTATGCCTCTTAGTGGGAAGACCGGGCAAAGCAGGCGCGCTACCAGGCTGCGCTACGCCCCGACTGATTGATGCTCCGCCA
>CAZKZS010000263.1:0-7275 GCA_964557285.1 uncultured Anaerolineae bacterium
TAAGAGGTAATTCCGTAGGGGCGGGGACAAGGTGCGCCAGCACCGATTCCCGCCCAAAAAGCCTCCATAAGCATCAAGCCATCAGCGATTAGCTTTTAGCTATTGGCATTATGAGTTCATTGGCTAACCGCTAATTCCTAACCACTGGTCGCTTGTCCCTACGCTGATCAAGCGGGAAGGCGAAATGAACCTTATCCAGTCCCTTCATAATGAGGAGAGTCCGTTGGGGATGCTTGTGCTTCGGGAAAGGTGAGGCTGTCATCCTGTTCCCGTAAAAAGGCCATCGCCTGCTCGTAATTTTCTACATAGCGAAATTTGCCGCCGCTAATTTGCTGCGCCAGCACGGTAAAAAAATTCGCCAGGGTGCGGACAGGGGCTTTGTTTGGGCTGATAACCACCACCCATCCCTGTGAGGCAGCAGGCAGCAGAATCGATTTACGGATGTCATCCAGTCCAATCGCATATTTTTCGACCTGGGTATTATCAGAAATGATATGCACCAGTTCGCCCGTGCCATTGATATGAATGTAGTGGTGGATAAAGTCTCTGGCTTTGAGCAGGTCTTTGGGAACGACATGGCCGGAAAAACGTGCGTAAATCACCCGGCCCGGAATTTTCCACATCACTTCAGATGGCATACTTAAACTCGCTCTACTATCCCCTGATCTGCCCGCAGCACAACCTCATCACCCGTTTGAATTTGTTGAGTTGCCCCTTCAACCTGGGTGATGGCTGGCATCCCGATTTCCCGCAGGAGAAGCGCCTCCTGCGAAAAATCGTTTCCGGTTTCGACCACCACGCCCGCCACACGGGAAAAAGTCGGAATCCATCCGGCATCCACCGCCGATGTGACCAGGATGGTGCTATCCTCATCAAAATCTTCGGGCAGACGGGTATCGGGTTCATCCAGCACCCACGCGACTCCGCGCACCCGCCCCTGATTCAGGCTGATGCCCTGTAAAAGCTGCTTTTCTTCCATTGTACCCGCAAAATTATCAAATCGTCTAAACTGCATGGGTAGTTCCTGGCGCTGGTTACGTTCGATGTCCGCACGGCGGCTCTGGAAAAAAGCCTCATCCGGCTGCCAGCCTGTTTCTAACCGTTCAACTTCTTCCGGCGTGAGCATCCACAGCAGCGTCGGGTCAGGGAGGTGGGCGGCAGCCAGTTGCAGCAGGCGGGCGCGGCTCTGCTCAAACCCCTTCATAACCTCATACCGCAGATTTTCCTGAGCATGAACAGCCGACCAGAGGAATCGTGTCCATCGGTTTCGCGGCGGCGGTGACAGGTCAGACTTGAGTCGGGGAGAAACCAGCAGACTATCCAGCAGGGGACGGGGATTTTCCCGGTAGCGCGGGCGGGCAATATCCGTTTCATAAATCCCACGATGCCCGTGTTTTTCCAGATACTGGTCCCAGAGTTCCAGAAATCTTTTGTTTTTGGGCAGCTTGCCCTGTGCCAGCGCCAGCCGCACCTCATCCTGTCGGCTGGTTAGGTCGCGCAACGGGGCTAAATCCGAGTACATGGCTGTGCTGAGAGTCGGTTCGCTGTAGTCCCCTTTTAATAGGGGCAGCAGCATAGAAAGTAACAGTTCTCCCCTTACCAGCGTGGTATACAGCCAGCGCACATGGGTTATACATTCGGCCAGGCTTTCCCCAGCGTATCGCTGGCGAATTTTCTGGAGGGTCTGCGGCGAATTTTGTACGGTTCTTATCATCTGGAATCCCAGCCGTGCCAGCACCTCTATTCTGGACACCCGATGCAGCAGGGAAGCGTCTATCCCCAGGCGGCGTCTGGTTTCCTTATAGAGGGATAAATTGAGATAAGGCCGCCCGTAAAAAACCTCAATCAGCTTTCGGTTTTTGGGGAGGCGGCGGTCAATCTGGCGGTAGTAGCGGTAAATATCATCGGTGCTGTCTGCAATGAGGCCGGTCATAAACACCGATGGAAACGGCGGCAGCATGTGTTTATAAGCGACGAAGGTTTCGTTGCGCTCAGAAGGGACTGTCATCGAACGGATTTGCATCAGCCAGCAGATTTTGCCATCATCTGCCCATTCAATTTCCCAGTTTTTTGCCCCAAACACCCGCCGTATCCCCCGCAGTAGTTTTTGCAGACGGGTGAGAAACGTATTTTCGGCAGCACGTTCCCAGAAGCGCCATCGGGGAAGCTCCTGCTCCGTGCTTTCAATCACATAGTCGTTTTCAAAGTCGGTTTCGGTGAAGGCCGTACCTTTATGCTGCGCGTCTACGTGCTGCATCAGCAGCACATCACGCCGCTCCGCTTCAGCCGCCCATACTTCACAGAGGGCGCGGCCAATCTGCTGGCTGTCTGCGGCGACGGGTTCAGAAAAAGGCAGCCGCACACTCAGCGATTGAGGCAGCGTGGGCAGCCGCAAAAACGCGGCCAGCGCGTCCGGCTGTGGGCAGTCTAAGGTCTGGTGGGTCGGTCTGTGAATCAAACCGTGCTGCAACGCTGCCTGATATGCTTCATCCAGCAGCAAAAAGCCGTCCGGCACAGGCAGCCCGGATTTCCGCGCCGCACTCAATAACCGTATAGGGTGCGACGCAGTTACGGGAAGGTTATGATGTAGTGAAACACAGAATTGGTCGTCCATAACCCAAATTTTCGCACCAAATTTGGGCTTATTTTCAATTTCTCATCGAATCCCTATTTTCCACGCTGAGTACAGTGTTTGTTGTATTCATCTCTGGTCATGCGGGTTTCGTAACTAATCCAATCCTGGTTACGCTCCACGTAACTTTCTTTCCCTGTAATGGCGTTCACCTGATAAATTTCGTAGGGGCTGGTCGTTTTTTCAATGAGCCAGTAGCCGGCTTTGCTGTGGGGACTGCACCGAAACAGCCGATTGTCATGGCGGTTCAGGGAATACGTCCAGATAGCAACCACAACCGTGAGAAGGATGATCAGGCAGATCAGAATACCTGCCAGGTCGGGGTTAAAACGTTCTGCGGTTTTCATGGAACAGCCTCCTTAGCTTATTTAACCAGAACGTATTAACAGTAATGTATGGGCTAAATAAACCTAGTTGGCGGTGAAAGAGGTAGTCTCCTTTGTTAATATGGGCATGTTAGCAAAGCGCCCATGCCGGAGCATAACCAGAATGGGCTAAATTTAGGGTATCTTAGGGTGAAGATTCAGGTGAGCAAACCGCGCAAAAACTATTGGCCTTTATTTAATTTTTTTATCAGCCATACGATTATGTATTCATCTCAATAAGTTCAATTCCTAATGATTCACATCGCTGTTTTGCGTAATCGCTAATTACAGGAAGGGTTGCAATAGCGGGAATGGCTTTTGGACTATATTCATCACAGTAGCATAAAACTTGGCCTACTGCTGCATAGAATTTAGCATTATTTAATCGCGGTTTACATTCAATTACATATAAATCTTTTGAGAAATGTCCCACCAAATCTATTACTTTTCCAGATGGTAAAGATACATGATGCTCCACTCTCCAACCGCGTGCCATTAGGCTGTTTATCACAATAGGATGAAAGTTTATAACTTCATCATCTTCTCGATTATTTACTCTTACGCTCTTTTTCTTAGCGTAGGGTTCTAAATATCTCCGTAGACTTTCGACTCCATCACCATTAGTACAGTCCGTAAATCGCATCTTACCATCTAGGGCTTTAATTTTTATTTGTCTTACGATGGGAAAAATTTCTTCATGATTTTTACGAGTTCTATTTTTCAAGACATGATAGTAAGTTCTAGCTCGCTCCATATCAATATTAAGCAGTTCCGCAACAAGATCAATAATGCTGTAATACCATTCCCCTTCACATAACTCCTTCCGAATTGAACTTCTCTCAACAGCATTGGTAAGAATGTTATCATTCATTTTTCACCTCGTGGATCGAATTTGCATTTTAGAGTCTATTTACGAATAGTTGATGAGTAACAACCTTATAGGGCTTAATCGGAAAATTAAGCCCTTAAATTCTGGCAGGAAATTGTCTTAGCCCAGCAATCCGCGCAAAAACTGAAGTTGTTCCCGCGTCTGATAACTTTCGCCGCCTTCGTGATTGTTATAATGCCAGACTCGGATGTCTTTGGACGGGCTGGCAAGATAATTATAGGCAGCGTACACCGTGGACGGCGGGCAGGTCATATCCATCAGCGCCACAGAAAACAGCGCGGGCGATTGGATACGCGGGGCAAAATTGATCCCATCAAAATAGGACAGGGTTTCAAAAACACGGTGGATTTTATCCCGATGAATTTTGCAGTAACCCGCGATTTCCGCATACGGCGCACGGTCAGTAATTTCGGTGGCGCGGCGGTAATGGCATAAAAATGGCACGTTGGGCATCACGGCCATCACATCCGGCACAAGCGCCCCCACTGCAATCGCAATGCCGCCGCCCTGACTGCCCCCCGTCACGGCTATCAGGCTTTCATCAATATCGGGATGGCTGCGGGCCGCTTCTACCGCACGGACGGCATCCGTAAACACGCGGCGGTAATAATAGGTGGCGGGGTCAAGAATCCCGCGTGTCATAAAACCGGGCTGCTGCGGGGTGGAGGCTTCCGAATCGGGTGTATCCCCCGTCCGCCATACGCTGCCCTGCCCGCGTGTATCCATCACCAGATGAGCATAGCCCGCGCTTGCCCACACCAGCCAGTCAATCGGCAGCCCGCGCCCGCCCCCATAACCAATATATTCGACCACACACGGGAGGGGTTCGCTGCGCTGGCGCGGCAGAATCAGCCAGCCTTTAATCGGCTGCCCACCATAGCCAGAAAATGTCACATCATAGGTTTCGACCAGACTCAGGCCAGAATCCACAGGCTCAAACCGGGCATCTAATGGGTGCTGGCGTGCCTCATTTAAAGTATCCTGCCAGAATCGGTCAAAATCATCCGGTTCGTGGCGTGGGGGAAGATAAGTTTCCAGAATATCTAAGGGCAGATCAAAAAAAGGCATGTTATGTCCTTACTCTATCTTGATTGTCAGTTCCCACCCCAAACCCCTCCCCCTCGCTACACAGTGGGGGGATGAGGAGGGTTCAATTGGTATATTCAATGAACTAGCGGTTTACTCCACAAAATAAATCTGCATGTTCAGCCGCCCCATTCGCACCTGGTCAGCATCACTCAGCCGCCGCGACGCAAAAGTTTCCAGCCGTTCATTGTTCACATACGTGCCGTTGCTGCTGCCCAGGTCAGTTAGCAGCAGGGTATGATTTTCGGGCGGGTCAATACGGGCATGAATCCGGCTGACCCCCATCAGATAGCCGCCGTAGGTTTCCAGGTCAACATCGGCAATCTGTTTCAGATTGGAATGGGAGCGCCCAAAAATGAGTGGATTCCGGGGAGATAAAAATAAAGTATCCGTCTGTCCAGTAATCGGGTTTTCAATCTCAATCCGCAGCCGTCCCTCTCTGGGAAAATACTGATTTTTCAGGCGGGAGGTCGTAAATTTGCGCGGGGGATGCCAGCCCTCATTGATCCCAATTTGTCGTAAATTCTGATGATACTGCGAGTGCAGCCGCAGGTGAATGATGGTGGCGCGGCCTGTGGGTGTCAGCCCCACCAGATGCAGCCCATCGACACTCCATGCAAAATGCTCATGCCAGCGGTCTTTGCGCGGGTGAAACAAGTCCGCCTCCCGCAGAGTCAGGGGGTCAAAAATTTTGCCTTCACGGTTTGCCCGAAATTTATGACAGTACACACATTCCAGACACAGCTTGTCAAACCGGAGTTGGTCTTGCGGCTCAAGTTCTCCAATCAGCAATTCAATCGCATGGGGAAGGGGTGTGCGGCAAAACTCGCAGCGCCTATCAGCCACTTTCATCAACTGCGCCTTAAAGATTTTCAACTGGCTGGTAGGGTCAAGCTCACGGGTCGGGCGCGAGATAGGGTCATCCGGCGGAATCAGGGTTTCTATCGGTTCGGGCAGGCTGGAATCCTGTTTACGCAGTGCCGCCGCCGCATCCTCCAGCGTTTTATGGAACGAAAGTTTCATGCCATACAGTTTGGATGTGACCCTGACAATGGCTTGCAGCGATTTGTCTTTCATGCCGTAGGCGGCTACCGCCCCGAGTCCGGGCTGGCGCGGCCACTGCCAGCGCTTCAGGATAAAAAATCCGGGCATTTGCTCAATCAACTGCCCATCCAGAATCAGGTGCAGCGGCGTCTGGCTGGTTTTAAGCACCTGCGAGAGGGTTTCATCTATTTCAGCCGCCTGATGGGAGGAAAGTGTGCTTCTCAGCAGCAGAATCCGTTCCGGTATATACCATGAGATGTCCATGAAAATGCACCCTGTCTCTTCCTTCTATCATAGGATGCTTTGCCCGAAATGAAAGATGCATTTTCCCCCCTATGATACAGTGAAACTTCAAGGGGAAAAGCGAGCATGACACAACCTCAACTCATCTGCCCAATCCCCCACCCCGGACAGTGGGTGATTTTGAATCATCCGGCACGATTTCGGGTGGTGGCGTGCGGGCGGCGTTTTGGCAAAACCGAACTGGGCAAACTGGATGTGGTATTAAGCCTGCTGGAAAAAAAAGACTCTACCGTGTGGTGGGTATCGCCGACGTATAAAATGGCGCTGGATGTGTGGAACAGCTTTTTAGCACAGCTAACCTCTGCTGCTGAAAAAATTGACCGTACCAACTACGGGATTCTGCTGCCGGGCAGCCGTTCCCTGAGTATCCGCAGCGCCCACGACCCGGAAAAATTACGCGGGGTCGGCCTGGATTTTCTGGTGATTGATGAAGCCGCCTTTTGCGAGCCGGAAGTCTGGCAGGTGTTACGTCCCGCGCTGAGTGATAAACAGGGACGGGCGCTGTTTTTGAGTACCCCACGCGGGCGCAACTGGTTCTGGCAGTTATACAGTAAGGGGCTTGACCCGCTGGAACAGGAATGGGTGTCCTGGCAAATGCCAACCCGTGCCAATCTCCTGATTCCGGCCAGCGAAATCAGCGCCGCCCGCCGGGATATGCCCGAAAGGATGTATCAGCAGGAATTTGAAGCCCTGTTTCTGGAAGATTACGGCGTGGTGTTTCGCGGCGTGCTGGATTGTGTGCGGGCGGAAAAATCCAAACACCGGATGCACGAACCCATTGTGATGGGGCTGGATTGGGGACGAGTCAATGATTACACCGTCGCGGTGGTTTTTGGGACGGTTTCGCGGCAGGTGCTGGCGGTGGACCGGTTTAATCAGGTGAATTGGGCGGTGCAGCGTTCCCGGCTGCGTCAGTTGGCCGCCGCCTGGCAGCCGGAGGTGATTCTGGCGGAGGC
>CAZKZS010000264.1:0-7271 GCA_964557285.1 uncultured Anaerolineae bacterium
CTAAATTGTGGGTGGTTAGTACCGCGATTTTATCCGCGCTGGCGATGGGTGTGGTCGGCTATTTTGTGCTTCAGCCGCCGGCAGCGCTGCTGCCCGAAGCTCAATTTTCCCCTGCTCGCATTACCCCCAATGCGGATGGACAGGACGATATTACCCTGTTTTCTTATTCCCTTTCCCGTTCTGCCGATGTCACGCTGGTTTTTCAGGATGAACAGGGGCGGGAATACATTTTCCGCGATGCTGAACCCCGCGTGAAAGGTGATTACAGCGTGGAATTTAGCGGCGTGGTGGATGGCTTTCAACGTGAAGGAGAATCGTGGGAAGGTACGCTGGAACGCCGCCTGCTGCCCGATGGCAGATATACCTGGACACTGACCGCCGTTGAGTCGGAGGGCAAACAGGAAACCCAAACCGGAACGCTGGAAATTGCCGAAGGAGATTCGGCGCTACCCTTGATTGAGTATTTTGAGGTGGGACCAACCGTGTTCACCCCCAATCAGGATGGGATTGATGACCGCGTAGACATCAATATTTTCCTCAGCAAACCTGCCTTTCTAACGGTATATCTGGAAGATGCCAACGGGGTGCAGTATTACATTTCAGAACGGCAGGGTGGGCGAGAACCGGGCGACCCCGGGGCGCATGTTTTTGACTATGATGGTGGGGTGGACCAGGAAATGCGCCCACCCGCAAATGGGAATTACACGCTGTATGCGATTGCTCAGGATGAAGTGGGGCAGCGTCTGGTACGCACCGCCGACATTACGATTCAGGACAGCGGCCTGCCCCAGGTGGAGATTATTCCGCAGGCAACGGGCGGTACGGTTTGTTTTGAAACCCGCCCCTATCAGGAATCCTATTTCACGGACGCGGCTACCGAAGGCGAAAAAATCCCTCAGCCAACAGACGTTTGTTCGGAACTAACGACCCTGAGCGTGCCTTTTGGGGATTTGCTGGTTTTTCATCTGACGGTTCGCAACTACGGCGATACGCCGATACGCACGGCAGGCCCTTTCCCCGGCACAGTCTATGATTTTAATCAGGTGCCAGCTTCCTTAGGGGCTTACAACCACTCCGGTGTGTGGCGTGTGGGAATCATGTGCGAAACCAGCCAGAGCAACTATCCCTGGCGATGGGCGGTTGCTCCCCCTGATATGCTGACTGCTGTTTATGATACGGAAAAAGATGTGACTTATTACTATCTGGAACCCGGCCAGCGTGGGGAAGTCTGGGGGGCGGTGCGGCTTTCCGAAATTGTGGAAGCCCGCAATCCTCAGCCCTGCTGGGCAGGGCTGATTCACGAGGATGTACAGATTCCTTCGAGTCAGGATAATGTGGGGCGGCGTGAGATTTACATCGAACCCCGCCCGTGATTACGTTTCCTCCTCTTGCAGCGCTTCGATTCGTGCCTGCACATTTTCGAGGAAGGGATAGTTATAAAACTGCGACCAGTAGGCCACATATTGATACACCCGCAGCGCATCTTCCGGGTTATCCAGGGCTTCCAGCAGCAGCCCACGATAGTACAAATCCAATCCGTTCTCGTTGGTTCGCAGGGCGGTTTCAAGGTCGGCCAACGCTGCCTGATACTGGCGGGTGCGTTCATTCTGGCTGAGTTCGGTGGCGTCCTGCGTCAAATGATATTGAGCGACCGCCCGATAGGAGAGTGCCTCGGCACGCTGCGCTCCGGTCAGGGTATTGATAAATTCGTCGGTCAGTTCCTGCGCGGCGGCGGTGTAATCACATTCAATGCCTTCCGCAAATTCACAGGTTTTTGTGACCAGTTCCAGGCGCAGCAGTTGTAAATCTGTCCGATTGGGATCATTTTCCAGCAGCGCCGCGATGTCCTCCAACACCTGCTGATAATTGTCCAGGGTATAGGCCAGATTCATACGCTGTTCCAGAAGGGCGAAATCCGTTTCTCCGGTTTGCTGCCCAAGCAAAAGTTCAATATCCTCCAGCGCCTGCTCGTAACGGGCAGTTTGCAGATAAATCTGGGCGCGAAGGCGATAGGCGGCCAGAACGACATCCTGCTCATCATCTGGCAGGGAGCGCCGCGCCTCAATAATGCGGTTGAGGGCTTCTTCTGCCAGGTCAAGATTGCCCTCCCCTAACCGTGCCTGTGCCAGCAGCAGATAGCCTTCTGGTTCGCCCGGATAATACAGCAAATATTCCTGTGTCCAGGTAACACCCGTTCCGTAGAGTTGTATCCGGCGTTCGGGATCATCTTCCTGGGCAGCAGTCTGTAAAAAGGCTTCCACGCGCAGGCGCAGCGCCGTTTCAGAGGTTGGCTCAACATACAGCGCCCGCGAAATGTAATTAAAGGCATCCTCCAGCCGCCCGCGCTGAAGTTCGACTCTTGCCCGTACCAGCATCAAATTCACATCGTTCGGCCAGTCTGCCAGCGCGTCATCCAGCACATTGGCCGCCGCATCATAGTCTCCGTTCAGCGCATACAGGCGGGCTAACGTGGTCACAGACAGGACAATCGGGCGTTCCGGTCGAATATCCTCAATGGCACTTTCACACAGGGTAATCGCTTCCGCGTACTGGCTGGTGTCTCCGGTTTCAAGCCCCTGCAAATAATCGACCACACAGGCCGCCGTGTTAATTAGCGCCCGCGACTGGTTGTTATTTGTACAGATGGGACGAGTGACCGCCCGTTGAAGAATCGCTTCCGCGTCCTCTAAATTTTTCCGTCCGCCCTGCTCAGCTAATCCAATCGCGTGGTAATAGTACGCCTGAGCATTGCAATCAATATTGCTGCTTTCGGCCTCATTCTGGCGCTGCTCAAAGACGGTAAACGCGGGCTGGTATTCCCCAATGCTGTATTGGGCAACCGCCAGTTCAAAATCACGACCTGCCCCCGGCGGGATAATGGGATAAACGGCTGTAGGCGTCCCCCCATAAATGTTGCCTGCTATCAAATTTGCTGGCGGTTCAAAGGTGGGAAGCGGCTCAGCCGATTCAGGGGAGGGGGTGCTGGTGACGCCGGGGGTAGCTGTTGCGGTAGCCGTGGCGGTGTTGGTGGGGCGGAAAGTCGGCAAAGCCGCTTCTTCCCCTGCGTCCCCGCCGCCAAGTACCGTTAACAGAATCCCTGTCAGAAGGAGCAGGATGACCCCTGCGGCGGCGGCCAGTGTTCCGTAAACCCGAATCTGCCGCCGTCGCGCGGCTGCCATGCCATACAGCCCGCTTTGTTTTTGTTCCCAGTATTCCTCCCCAACAGGAACAGGTGTGTAGGAGCGCACAAAATCATCCAGGGAAGGCATCACCGCGTTTAAACGTTCCGGCGGCAGCACGGGAACGGTAGAAGCGGATACAGGGGCGGCTACCGGCGCGGATTTTGCCCCCGGGGCAACCTGCGCTGGCTGCTGCTGCACCGAAGCCGGATCAACCCCCAGTTTTTCCAGCCCTTTCCGTGCTACTTCATTCTGAGGATTAATTTGTAGCAAATTCTGAAAACAGAAAATGCGCTCACGGTTGTCTTTTGCGACGGTACTCATCCATGCCCACGCCGATTCGTTTTGTGGGTCGAGTCGGATCGCGTTCTGGAAAAGCTGCCGTGCCTGGTCTTTTTGATTGGCTTTGGCAGCATTGATGCCTTGAAGAATGTACTGTTTTGCCTGTTCCTGGGACATAATAATTACTCAAATAAGAATGGCCTTAATTTTACAACAGATTTGAACTGCTTAAAAATTGTCTGATATAATAGTGGCACGAATTAGTGAAGGAGAGGGTCTATTAACCAGGTTTTACGCCTGTTTATCGCGCTGAATTTGCCACCAGAGGTCAAAACAGCGCTCTACCAAAAAACTGAAGCCCTCCGTGAGCAGCTTCCGGCAGTACGCTGGGTGCCGCTCGAAAATCTTCATCTGACCCTCAAATTTCTGGGGGATACACCCTCTAATAAAATCTCTACCCTTGAGACTGCCCTTCAGGAAGCCGTGTCGCCCTGCCAGAAATTTGATTTAAAAGCCGTAGGAGTCGGGTGTTTCCCCAATCCAAAACGCCCGCGTGTGATATGGGTTGGGCTGGAAGGCGGCATTGACCCCCTCAAGCGGCTGGTGGCGCAGATTGAAAATAAGATTGCCCCACTGGGGTATCCGACTGAAAAGCGTCCTTTTAGCCCACATCTCACTATCGGACGGGTAAAAGAAGGGCAAAAAATAGGCGAGGCACTTTCCACGTTTAATGTGGGGGAAATTGCAGTGTGGGCTAACGAAAAAGTTCACCTGATGCAAAGCACGCTGAAATCTTCCGGTGCTGAATACACCGCCCTGTTTTCATTTAATTTAGCATAAGGAGTATGACTCTGGAACCGATTGAACTGGCTCGACGTATTGTAGACATCATCTCTGACCTCAAAGGGGAGGACATTGTGCTGCTCGATTTGCGGGAAGTTACCCCCATTGCAGATTATTTTGTGGTCTGCACGGGCAGCAGCGAACGTCAGTTAAAAGCGATTGTGGATAAAGTGACCGAAACCATCCGTGACGAAAACCGGATCAAACCCTATCAGGTAGAGGGGGATGCGGCAAGCGGCTGGGTACTGGTCGATTATGGAGCAGTCGTGGTTCATGCGTTTGCTGAATCCCAGCGCGATTACTATGACCTTGAGGGCTTATGGAGCGAAGGTAAAACGCTGCTCAGAATGCAGTAGCGGGTAACAGGGGGTTCAACAGCCCCCTGTTAAAACCTACTTTTCAAAAATCCAGGGGTCGGTGTTCCGAGGCCAGCTTAATAATTCGTCTTCACTAAAGAAGTTTGCTACTTCACGTTCGCCGCTTTCCGGTTTATCTGAACCGTGGACGAGGTTGCGCCCTACTTCCATCCCAAAATCGCCGCGAATCGTGCCAGCAAGGGCTTCATGAGGTTTAGTTGAGCCAATGGTATTCCGGGCGGCGAGAATCGCGTTTGGCCCTTCCAGCGCCATCACAACCACAGGCGAGGAAGTAATATAACCCACCAGCGGCTCGAAAAAGGACTTGCCCTCATGTTCGGCGTAATGTTTTTTTGCCAGCGCTTCACTCACCTGCATCATTTTCAGGCCGATAATCCGCAGCCCGCGCTGTTCAAACCGTTTGATGATTTCCCCTGTCAGTCCACGCTGTACCGCGTCTGGTTTTACGATAATTAAAGTGCGTTCCACGAAATTCCTCCGGTGGATAAAATAAGATGGCAGAAGATATAGTCGGTTGAGGGGTAATTTGCAAGGGCGAACCTGAAGTGTCCGCCCTTTATTTTTCCTAGAGGTTATTAAGTGCGCCGCGATAGGCATCCAGCGCTTCCTGTAAATAGCCCTGCCGCATATACACATCTCCTAGCAGGCGGCGGGCAACCGGATGCTGTTCGGCAATTCCCACCAGATCGGAGGTTACATTGTCAAACTCCACCATGTTTTCCACCAGCGTTTGATACTGGTTCAAACTGCTTTGCACATCTCCGGTCTGATGTAGCGCCCGTGCCAGATTCAGCCGCGCCTGATGGTCGTTGGGATTACGTTCCAGTGCAGCACGATAGGCTGCAAATTCGGCAAGTTCCGGCACAGAAGCCGGAGGATGCGGCGGCGGTACAGGCTGGTCGGCCGCCACCACACGCGGACGCTGAACAGGTGCGGGCTGCGGTTGCACAACAGTCGGTTTTTGTGGAGTCACCGGCGGCTGTGGTGCAGGTCGTTGCTGTGGAGGCTGCACCTGAGCAGGCTGTGGTTGGGGTGCGGCGGGCTGCGCCCACTGCGGCAGAGTTCCCTGTCGTGCCTGCGTCAGCCGTTCACTTTCCACAGAGGGCAGGGAAGCAATGGCAGGCTGGATAGCAGGTTCAGGCTCCTGAACTTCGGGGACGGCCTCAACGGCTTCCTCCGGAAAGGGAGAAAGAATAGAGGTATCTGTAGCGCGGGACGTTTGAATCCCACGCAGCCAGTCATCAATCCCTAAGTCATCCTCACTGACCATGCCTTCTGCCATTGGACGCAGCCATTCGGGGAGGTCGTCCATCACATCGACGGCCGATTCAGGTTCGGCGGGTGTTTCGGCCAGGCTGGAAATCCATTCCGGCACGGCTTCAACGGTTTCCGCCTCATAAGTAGATTCCGGTTCCAGTTCAACCGCTTCAAAGGCGGTTTCAAGGCTTTCCTCATGCACCTGCTGTTTTGCCTGGATAAACCAGTCCGGGGTTTCAGCGACAATGCCCTGTTCCTGACGAAGGTGTTCTTCATCCAACGCCTGCGCCCAGTCGTCAACCGACGGGTCATATTCTTCCAGGTTTAAAAATTCGGTGGTGGCCCCTTCTTCATGATATTCAGGTGCTGACTCAAATTCTGGCAGTTCTGCAACAGCAGGTTCTTCCTCCTGCAACCAGGCAGGCATTTCTTCCGGCGCGGGCGGTGTGGTGATTTCTTCAATAAAAGCCAGCGTCGCATCCGGCGTTTCATCCACCACTACCGCACTTTGCAGCCACGAGGGAAGTTCGGAGGCTTCCGCGGGTTCAAGTTCCACGTCCGAAAGATAATCTTCTTCCGGCACAGCCGACTCGCGCAGTTTTGCCATTTCCATCGCCTGACGCTGCAACCAGGCCAGTTCCTGGGCGGGAGTCAAAGAACCTGCAATTTGCATCTGGGCGATCTGTTCATCGGACAGCCCTTCTATAGACGCCAGCAGTTCGTCCGGCGTATGAGTTGGTGGAATCGCTTCTTCCATAACGGGCGCGGCAGGCGGTTCGGTGAAATCCAGGTCAAAACCGGGCAAACTGGTTTCTTCCGCCATCATTTCGCCCAGAAAATCCGACACATCCGTGCCTGTATCTTCTGCCAGCGCATCCAGCCAGCTCATATCGGAGGCAGGTTCTTCCTCTGCTTCCGTCAGCCATTCGGGAATTTCTTCCGCCGGAACAGGCTCGGGAGGTGGGGCGGGTTCGCGTTTGCGGCTAAAAGATTCCGATGGGGTATACCCGGGTTCATCAATGACGACTGAATCGGGGTCGATTTCGGGAATTTCAATATTATGCTCAGTCGTAAAACCTTCGGTTGCCCCCTGTCGGGCGGCTAAGGCTTCCAGCCATGCTAAGGGGTCAACACCAGCAGGTATTCCATAGTCATCGAAGGTGGCAGGTGGGTGATAGGCTGGTTCTTCATACGGCTGCTGGTAAAGCGACGGGTCATAGGCCGACTCATCGTAGGGCTGCTGATAAGCCGACTCGTCATAGGGTTGTTGATAGGCCGATTCATCGTAAGTGGGCTGCTGGTAAACAGGCTCAGCCGGAGTCTCTTGAGGCGG
>CAZKZS010000265.1:0-7240 GCA_964557285.1 uncultured Anaerolineae bacterium
TTTGTGGCGGTGATGGGGGTTGATGGGCTGAACAGCTACTTTTATCTGTTTCCCGGCTACCGGGGAGTGTACGAACCTGCAAACTGGCTGCGGCTGACGACGGGTGTTTTTTGTGGATTAAGCCTTATCAGCCTGGTATTCCCTATTTTTAATCAGAGCATGTGGCGCAACGGGGGCGAAAAAACCAGCCCCATCCGTAATTTAAAAGAACTGGCAGGGCTGGCGCTGCTGGCTGTTCTGATGATTATGCTGACGCTGAGTGAAAATGCTACGATTTTACTGACGCTTGGATTCATCAGTGCCTTCGGGACGCTGATTGTCCTGACGATGATGATGACGGTGGCCTTTGTAACGGTCACGAATCGTTTTCGCAGTTACCAGTCGTATTCCGAAATGCCCCTGACGCTGCTGGCGGGCTTAACGATGGCAATTACCCTGATTGGGCTGATTGATTTTGCCCGTTATCAGGTCACAGGCACTTGGAACGGATTTGTATTTTAGTTCAGGAAAAAGTCATGGAATCTATTCTGACAGGATTAGGATTATCGGGGAGTGCGGGATTAAATGCCTATTTACCTCTGCTGATTATCGGGGTGATGACCCGCCTTGACCTGATGGAAGTGCAAGACCCTTATGATAGGCTGGCCTCATGGCCGATTCTGCTCACGCTGTTTATTCTGCTGCTCATCGAAATGGTGGCCGACAAAATTCCGGCGGTGGATACCCTTAATGATGGCATCAACACGCTCATTCGTCCTGCAGCAGGTGCGGTATTGATGGCCGCCAGCACCAGCAGCGTTGAATCGATTGACCCCACCGCCAGCACCCTGTTAAGTCTGCTAAGCGGGAGCATTTTTGCAGGCGGCACGCACGCGGTTAAAGCCACCACCCGTCCGGCCGTCACCCTTACCACAGGCGGCACGGGAAACTTCATCGTTAGTTTTCTGGAGGATGTCGTCAGCTTTTTTGTGTCAATTTTTGCGATTCTGCTGCCTTTTATCGTGATTTTCCTGACGATGAGCGTAGCGGCGATTATTGGCTGGTGGTTCTGGGATCGAAAACGCACGCAGCACTATTTTCACCTTAGCAGTTAGCTTTGAATCGCGGAAAAAATATCCTGCCTGCCTTCAATCAGGTTTTTAAGCTCCTGCAAGCCCTGTAGGGCGTTCTGGCGGGTTTCGTCATCCAGTTCCAGCGTAGCAAATTCTTCCTCATCCAGCACTATATAACGCCCGTCAGGATAAACGAACACATCTAGCGCCAGGTCTTCCGTGTAAATTTCGTCGGCCTCAAACTGTGCAGGGCGAGTGATATTGCAGTACCAGCCTTTTAAATGGTCATCGTCTGCGTCGTGCATCTGGAAAATGTTGTACCAGCGCTGGCTGTAAAACCACTCCACCATCCTATCACCCTTACGGAAGGTATGGTAGGGAGTGGCATAGTCTTTACGGTTAAAAAATGCCTGAAGTTGAATAGAGGAGTCATCACGGAACAGCACCCTGCCCGTGTAGTGCCAGATATATTCGCCCTGTTCATTAAATTTATAAACAGTAATGTCGTCCATTTTTATGCCCGCCCAATTGTATGCACCACCATGAGCAAACCTGAAGCAACAGTAATCCGCGGCTGAACATCGGTGATGACATTGCTGATACCGCGCGCTGGCCCAAAATATAAAGTTTCATAGGTGAGAGGGTAGGACAAGCCTTCAGTAACGACCCCTGTGACCGAACCGCCCATCGGAATTAGAGAAATAGTGTCGCCAGGGCTGCCCATAATAGGATGACTGCCCTCAGCAATTAGCCACATGGTTTGTTTGCCAGAAACCAATCGTGCATCACAGCCCACAAGCTGCGGCAGCCCCAACAGGTAAATATTGGCAAGAGTCTGGTCGAGTCTATCTCCTAACGCTGCAATCACCCGAATGGACGATAAACCACGACGGGCGGCTTCCAGCAGCGCCAGTTCAAGGTCGGTTTCATTTTTTTCCGGCGGAAAAGGTCGAATTTCTACCCCTTCCTGAGCTAGTTTTTCCAACGTTGCAGGGAGAATTGAATCCATATCGCCAATCACCAGCGACAGCGGCAGCCCCAGCCGCAGCGCGTGTTCCGCGCCACCATCTGCCCCGATGATAAAATCAGCAGTATTGAGCGCTTCCTGCACGGCGGGGCCATCATTGAAGTCCCCATTGGCAAAAATTAATGTTGCCATCAGCTACCGTTTACGCCGCCGCCATTCTTCTCTCATTTCCAGGTTAGCGACATCGGGTTCTTCAAGGAATTCTTTGAGCAGGCGGACAAACTGGGTATTTTCTTCCAGCATCGGGTAATGCTGCGAGTTTTGCATGACCAGCAGTTTAAGATTCGGGCGGCTGTCCAGCGCCTGTAAAACAGTATCACTGGGCTGCGCCACGAATCGATCTCCTCCGCCAATAATCACAACCGTCGGCGCTGAAGATTCAATGATGTCACGGAAGGTTTTTACATCAACAGAGCCGCGCACCCCGTATTCAATGGCTTTGTAATCGGCCTTAGCGACTTCTTTTTTAATTTTTTCATAATCCGGGCTGGTTTCAGCAATCGCATGATGCACAATATCTTCAGCATATTTCACCGATGCCAGCAGCTTACGGATATAGACTGCGGGATGGTCAATATCTACCTGACGCACTTCTTCCAGTACCGCTTTGGCTGTGACAACAGGGATAATAGGAAGGGTTTCGGGGGCAGCCTCGATGTTATCCGTCACCTCGACGATTTTATTGGCAGTCAGGGCGGTGCTTTTGGGATTCAAATCAAAAAGCGGGGGATTGACCACCATCAGCCGATGCACTTTATCTTTATACTGCGGCAGGTTGGCAAATCGGGCTGCAATTACCGCCCCCAATCCATGCCCCACCAGCACCGACTTCCGAATCCCCATACGATCCATAAACTGGTCAAGCAGGCTGGTTTGCTGGTCAATGGTATAGCGGTCAGGATTTCTTCCCGAATCGCCAAACCCCCACAGGTCAACCGCATAACAGCGATATTTGACCGCAAGCTGCTGCATGGTGGGAACCCAGTAGCGCCACGAGCCTAGCCAACTATGCAGCAAGATAATCGGTTTGCCGCGACCTAAAACCTCATAGTGAATCAGGTCGTCCTCAACGGTTATAGCACTCATGAAGCGAAATGATCCAGAATTTCTCTCACCTGACGGGTTAAATCTTCCGGCGCAAACGGTTTGACAATGTAACTGTATGCGCCTGCGTCCATCCCCTGCCCAATTTCTGTATCCTGCCCATTGGCAGAGAGAAAGACAACTGGAATGTCTTTGACGGTTTCGATGGCTTTGAGTTCCCGGCAGGCTTCATAGCCATTCATTTTAGGCATCCGTACATCCAGCAAAATCAGGTCAGGGCTATTTTTCTGAGCCATGTCAACCGCTTCAATCCCATTTTTTGCCTTAATCACTTCATGTCCGGCATAGGTCAGGGTGAAGTCTATTAGGTCACGAATGTCCTGCTCATCTTCTGCTATCAATATTTTTGCCATCCCAGACGACTCCTCGCGCTAGCTACTTTTCGCAGCAGGCATTTTAACATAGAAGGTTGTCCCCTTCCCTACTTCACTCTCAAACCAGATGCTTCCTTTGTGCATCTCCACCAGCGATTTTACAATGGAAAGCCCCAGACCGGTGCCGGGGGTATCCAGCACCAGCGTTTCGTATTCATCTCCCCGGAAGAAGCGGTCAAAAACGCGGTGCTGAATTTCTTCCGGAATCCCGACGCCTGTATCGGTCACACTCATTAACACCGAATCGCCTTCCTGATGGGCTGCCAGCGTAATCGTGCCGCCTTCACGGGTGTAATTAAAAGCGTTATCCGCCAGATTCTGCATGACCTGAACCGTTTTATCATAATCCGCCCAGATTTTGGGCAGGTTGGCTTCCATCTTCAACGAAATGGTCATGGGTTTGCTCATATCCTGAACCCGCCCCTCCAGATGGGCGCGGGTGCGCTCCATCAGGTCAGGGATTTCCACTTCGGTAAAGCGTAGGGGTACACGATTCTGGTCGATTTTGGAAACTTCAAGCAGGTCATTCACCAGGATACTCAGGCGGTCAGCATTTTGTTTGATGGTTTCCAGAAAACGCTGCTGCGCCTCTGAAATTTCCCCTGCCGCCCCCAGCAAAAGTAGGTCAGCATACCCTTTGATAGAAGTCATAGGAGTACGCAGTTCATGCGAAACCGTAGACACAAATTCGGTTTTCAGGCGGTCAACTTCCATCAGGCGGGTAATATCGCGGATCACCGACACCGTACCCAGGAATTGGTCGCCCATGTTCACCGGAGAAAGACGCACGTTAATGGTACGTCCATCCTCCAGGTCCAGCGAAAGCTCGACAAAATCCCCTTCTGTATAAGAAGCGGGGTCACTTGTCCATCGGTTGATAGCATCCAACCATTCGCCGCCGCTTCCGCCGTACAAACCTGCCAGTTCTCGAATCGGACGATTTACTACCCGTTCGGCAGGCATTTGCAAAACACGTTCAGCAGCCGTATTAAACAGGACAATCGTGCCAGCTTCATTCGCATACATCACTCCGTCAGCCACGGAGTTGATGATGGCGGTGTTTTTGGTGGATTCGATTTGCTCTGTCCGCAAAATTGCGCCCAGACGTTCCGCCTGGTCACGAATCAGGCTGTAGAGTTCGGAGTTGTTCATGGCGTTGGCAAGCTGGCTGGCGGCAGCAGCAATCAGTTTGAGATGGTCATCGTTAAAAGCACCGGGTTTTTCGCTAAAAAGCATCATTACCCCGCGCACATCATCCCCACCTTGCAGCAGGGAGGCCACCGCCGCACGCTGACGGCGATCCCGGTCCCCTGTAATCAGCCAGCGCGGGTCATTTTGTACATCGTCAATGACCACATTGGTTTGATTTGCCAGCACCCAGCCCGCCAAGCCCTCATCCTGCGCCAGTTGAGTACGTATATCATCCGGCACGGGTTCATCTTCGCCATAGGCATGAAGCACATGCAGCCGTTCCGAAATTTCATCAATCCCTAAAATGACGGCGGTAGATGCACCAACCGCATGAGCAACTTTTTCCAGCGCAACGGATAAAATCCGGTGAATATCCAGTGAGGCCGCCACTTCAGAGGTAATATCGTACAGCGTCGAAACGCGCTCCCGTTCCTGTTGCAGTTCGCTGGTGCGTTCATTCACACGCTGTTCAAGGTCTTCGGCCAGTTCAGTCGTCTGCTCAAATAAGCGGGCATTCTGGATAGCAACCCCCAACTGGGCGGCAACGGTCGTCAGAATACGCTGGTCGTTCAGGCCAAAAGCGCGCGGATTCTCATCATCCTGCACCGCCAGCACCCCGACTACTTCTTCACCGGAAATCATTGGCACACCGAGGAAACATTTAGCATCCGGCATGAAGGGGTCGCTGATGCCAAAACTGCGCCGCGCTTCCGCCATTTGCGAACCTGCCAGCAGCAGCGGGCCTCTGCGCCGAATGACATAGGAAAATTCATCGTTGCCTATGGGCATTGGCCGCAAATTGAGGTCGCTGCCGTCACTTTGCACGGCTATCGGGAAACTAATCCTATTTTTGTCTTTCTCGTGCAGCACCACATACAGGACATCTGCATCCAAAAGTACAGGAAGCTGGTCGCGCACAATGGGGAACAGTTCATCGACATCTACCGTACTGGATACCGCCGTTGAGAGGTCGTTGATAATATACAATTCCTCAATGTGGGAACGGGTTTCTGTTTGCAGGCGGGCGTTTTCAATAGCAACTGCCGCGTTGCTGGCAAGGGTGCGTGCCAGCCGCACATCTGCCGTTTCAAAATAGCGGTTTTGTTCCCGAATTTCGAGTTCAACCAGCCCGATTGATAAATCGTTCACCACAAGAGGCACTAACAAACGACTGGTCGCGCCGCGCCGTTCCATCAAATGGGTTTCACTGATGTCCACGTCCTTTTGTCCCAACCGCATGGCGACAACCTGACGCTGACGCAGCACCCGTTCGCGCACCGGATAATCGCTGAGTTCATGAACTGTCCCCGGCAGGTCAGCGTAATCGTTATCACCCCACGCATTGACCGCCGCGTGAATTTCCAATTTGTTCTCAATATCATCCCACAGGGCAATTGAGCAGGCGTCCGCCCGCAGTGCAGAAAGCATCTGGCTCACAACCCGCCGCATAGCCTCATTCAGGTCAAGGGTAATCGCTGTAGCCTGGGCTGCCTCAAACAGGGTTTCCAGTTCGTGAGTGCGGACAACCGACTGTTCAAACAGGCTCGCGTTTTGCACGGCAATAGCCGCCTGACTTGCCAGCGTCTGAGCGATTTCCAGCCGTTCCTCCGAAAAGTCGTAATAACTTTCCATGACTTCAAACTGCATCGCCCCAATGACCGTCCCCCCAACTACCAATGGCACAATTAACACACTGTGGACTTTTTCAGGATTCCGCATGAAAGGTTTGACATCCTCAGCAAGCGGCGAGTTCTGGAAATCTTCCATGATGAAGGGCAGCAGGGTTTCTCGGATACGGGCTACCACGCGGTTATCCGGCAGAGGATAGACTTTGTTGGGCGCCTGATGCCCGCGTGGATATTCCACCACAATCCGCCCCAGGTCGTTCTCGTGGTCGATTTTGATGGCCGCCGCTTCCTGAATTTCCAGCGCAATCGCGGTTTCACGCAGGGTAATTTCCAGAATATTCTCGATGTCCAACGACTGTGCCAGAGAAACCGCGACCCGGTTCAGCAGTTCCAGACGCTGCGTTTGATTTCGTAATTCGGTAGCACGCTGATGAGTCTGTTCAAACAATTGGGCATTGTTCAGCGCCACCGCCGCCTGATTCGCAAAGGTCAGCAGCAGTTGTTCATGGTGGGCAGAATAAAAATACGGCTGTTCTTTTTCGATGGCAATTACCCCAACAATCTGATTCTGGTAAATCAGGGGCGCTCCCAGCCAATTTTTATAAGGCAGCGCTTCGCCATAGGGGAAGCGGGAGTCATCGGCACCCACATTCCCCACATTCACCACCTGCTGATTTTCGGACATATCACGGAACAGGGTGCTGCTGTCAATATCGACATACAGCCCTACCAGTTCTTCCGCCGATGCGACCTCCGGGTGTTTATATCCCCGTGCCGCCGCCACCCGCAGCCGCGTACCTTCGCGCAGCCACAGCGACACCCCATCATAGGGCATCACACGGTCAAGCGCCTGCAAAATCACCG
>CAZKZS010000266.1:0-7207 GCA_964557285.1 uncultured Anaerolineae bacterium
GGGGTGAGGGGTGAGGGAGTTTACTCGCCGCTTGGAAGCTGCTCGTTAATAAAGTCGCAGGCCATCTGAGTCGCTTCTTCCACGCTCAGCCCTGCATCAAAAATGTTCAGCACCAATTCGGTGTTAACCGTATCCCAGATTTCATCAAACACGGTCACGCCCTGCGAATCGGTGATGGCATCGACAAAGGTCTGCACATTCACATTGGTATCGCCAAACGAGTCGATCCACATCTGCTGAATTTCAGGGGAAGGACTTGCAGGGGCAACGCCGCCCGCTTCTGCAAAGAACTGCTGGCCTTCATCGCTGACCAGATACAGAATCAGGTTGCCTGCCAGATCAGGATTGTCGGTTCGGGCGTTCGCCACATACCCTACAGAGTGCAGAACAGAACGGCTGCGTCCGGTTTCGGGATGGCGCGGAAGCTGTACCACGTCCCAGTTAAAGGTGACTTCGCTGATAGCCTGTGGCAGTTTCCACGAGCCGCCCGCAATCATGGCAACGCGGCCGGATGCCCAATAGTTAAACACATCATCAGCGCTGCTGCCGCCCAGAATAGAAATACTGGGCATATACCCTTCGTCATACAGCCCTTTCAGGAAGTTCAGCGCTTCAAGGCTGCCTTCATCCTGCAAGGTGCAGCTTGTCCGCCCGACTTCCACCACCGGAGTCGTGCCTGTGGCGGCAATCCAGTTGGGGTAGCCCGCCTGATATTCTGAATACACGGCCGCGCCGTACACATCTTCATCAGGGTTGGTCAGGGCTTCGGCGGCCGCCGCGAAGTCGTCCCATGTCCAGTCCGCTGTTGGATATTCCAGTCCAGCAGCATCGAACATATCTTTGTTGTAGAAAATCGCAATCGTGTCCCAGTTTACGGGGCCGGCATACAGGTCGCCATTTTCGCCCCAGCGATAGGGGTCAACCATGCCTGTACCCCAGACCGTTGTATCGACGCCTGCCGCATCCCAGTAGGGCTGCAAGTTCAGCAGCACATCGTTATCGGCATAAAAGTAAAACCGATCCTGTGACATGTTAAAAACATCGGGTAAATCACCACTGGCCGCGTTGGTTTGCAGCAGATTCCAGTATTCGTTCCAGGGGACGACCTGCAAATCCACTTCCGCGCCGGGGCAGTAGTTGGCTTTCCAGGCTTCAATGGACTCACCGATGGTGGCTGCCCAGTTTTCATCCCATACCCACATGGTCAGTTCGCCGGGTTCAGCGCACGGCTGCGGGGTAATGACCGCGCCTGATTCCTGAGCAACGGTGGAACGCGCCGAAACCGCCAGTCCGGTCACGACCAGACAGGCAATAAAAAGGGCAACGAACAGTCTTGATTTTGCCATAAGTGTGATACTCCTTTTAACAAAAAAACCGCCTGAAAGGGGCGGCTTTAAGGCTCGTTTGACTCACATGAAACCAGCTGCCCACAGAGAACTTTTCTGATTTCAGAAGGGAATTTACCTCCAATATTTCTGAAATGCAAATTTCGGACCTTGATGGCCGATGCCTGCCCAAAAAGGACGGGTTACGCACATATGTGCTTGAAACCCGCCCCTACGAGATTTGGGGTAGGGGCAGGAACAAGCGAACCTCGTGAGCGATGCCTGCCCAAAAAGGACGGGTATCGTCCCCGCCCCATAGGGGGTGAGGATTTGCACGCTGGCAATCCAGGTAAATTTCAGAAACCCTCTCCCTTGATCAGGGTTTTAATCAACGTTACAGGAGAGTAAGCCTTATGAAACATGCCACAGCCTATTTTTTGATTCTGATTTTGCTTTTAAGTATGCCCCTCACCCGCGCACAGGAAGCCAGCGATATTCAATGTGAATACGACCTTACGGGAGAAACCATCAAATTTTATTATTTTGGCGACCTTAGCGGCGTGTATACCTTTATCACCCTGCCCGTCGTTTCCGGTTTTGAGGATGCGGTGGAATATATCAATGCCACTGGCGGACTCTGCGGGGCGGAGATAGTGATTGAAAGCCGCGATACAGGCGGTGATAGAGAAGCAGCACAGGCGGCCTGGGATGATTTTAGCGCCCGTGATGATGCTTCCGTCATCATTGTGATTTTGACGGAGGACAGTGAACTGCTGCGCGACCAGGCCGAAGCCAAACAAATCCCGATTATTGCTTCGACGGGCAGTGTAAAAGGCTTGTATGGGGATAATGGGGATGACCCGGGTTGGGTATTTGCCGTGACTCCGTTGTACGAGGACCAGCTAGGCGCTTTTTGTGATTACATTAGCCAGAATTGGGCGCAGTTTGGCATTGAAGGTGAACCCGTCATCGGTCATGTAAGCTGGCTGGGGGCAGTTGGGGAAGCCAGCGACCAGCCCGAAACCCGTGCTTACTGCGAAAGTAAAGGCGTCGGCTACGCGGGCGCAGCCTACTTTTTCCCCGGCCTGCCGGATATTACCACTCAGGTTGAGTCCATTTTAGATAAAGGGGCGAATATCATTTACACCACCAGCCTGGCCTCCGGTCCGGCACAGGTCGCTACCACGCTGGAAGCCTTAGGAAAACGGGATGAGGTGTTGATTGCAGGACCGAACTGGGTGCTGGATGCCTCTGTGATTCGGCTGGGAGGTGAAGCAACGGCGGGAATGGTCGGCCAGCTACCCTATAGGTGGTGGGATGAACTTGAGCATCCGGGGGTACAGGCAGTCACGCAAAAGTGGGCGGAAAAACGGCTGGCGGCGGATTCGGAAAGCGCGTTTGACCTTCGGAATATCGCTTATTTACTGGCATGGGCGTCCGCCGATTTGTATAAGCAGATTATCACGGCGTCGATTAACCACGCAGGCGGCTTAGAAAATCTGGACGGCACGGCGGTGTACGAAACCCTGACCAGCGGCCTGACGTTTAGCGGTATGGAGGGGATACTGCGTTTTAGCTTTGATGAGACACGCCGTTCCCCCAACCTGACTCGGATGGGCAGAATCAACTTTGTGGAAACGGAGGCCGGACTCACCCCTCAGGTGAACCCCCTGACCGACTGGTTCACCACCCCCGACCTTAAACCCAACGGCGTGGACGTGCCATAAATCTTTTACCCCAACGGGGACACGGCTGCGCCGTGTCCCCGGTATATTCACACGCCTGGCTTTGCCATCACCTTCGCAATCGTGCGGTATTTGAGCCACCACTGGTCTTTGGGGCGCTGATATTTGGTATCGACCAGACGCTGAAAATCATCCAGACGGGTAAATTGAATTTTTCCGCTTGCCATGCCGATAAAAGCACTGTCGGAAACGCCCGCGTCCACTTTTTCTTCAAGGTATTGAACACAACGTGCTGCCAGCCGCGCCGCCATATTCCGGTCAAAGGGCGAAGGGTCGCCGCCCTGCTGCAAATGCCCTAAAATCGCCTGCCGGACATCAAACAGGTCGTTGCCTTCTTCTTCAAACAGGGCGCTCATAAACGCGGTGGTATAAAGTTCGTTGGCTTTTTCGTTTCGCAGCATCAGCCCAAGCCGCTTATTATGACGAAAACCAGCCAGCAAATTCTCAACATCATTTTGCAGGTCGCGCAGCGTGACGCCTTCCTCATGCAGATAAACACGTTCCGCACCAGTGGCTAGCCCGCCCATCAGCGCCAGATAGCCGCAGTAGCGCCCCATGACTTCCACCACAAAACACCGCCGCGATGCCACTGCCGACTGTTTAATTTTATCCACTGATTCAACGATATTATTAAGCGCGGTGTCTGCTCCAATACTTAATTCAGTGCCGGGCAAGTTGTTATTAATGGTGGCGGGCAAACACACCACCGGAATATTAAACGCAGGAAATTCTTCTCGCCGGATGTGCATCTGATAGGCCGATTCGTAGCCCGACCAGCCGCCAATAATCAACAGCCCCTGAATTTGATGCTGTTCCAGATGACGGGCAATCGCGTAAAAATCCTTGCCCTGCGGAATCCAACGGTGCGTTCCCAGTTCCGCCCCCCCGCGTGAAGCCCACCCGTTCACGCTCATCCAGTCCATTTCGCGGATTTGACCTTCAATTAACCCGTCAAACCCATTATCGACCCCAAAAATCTGATACCCTTTGTCGATGCCCAGACGCACAGCAACCCACGCGGCAGTATTCATGCCGGGGGCAGGCGCACCCGAACATAACACCGCCAGCCGTTTAGCAACGTGTTCCGGCCCGTGTTGATGGGGTTTAGCGCGTACCAGCGTGCGAAAGGTGCGGAAAATTTCCTTAAAACTGGTCCCGCGTAAATCCATCGCCTTATCATATTCTTTGGCCGCGATACATTCCGCTACCTGATGGGTTTTTTGCACACAATTCATCAATGGTACATGCGTGACACTGTTTTCCCGTATGCCGATGAGCTGCGGTTCTTCGGCAGGGTCGGCGGATAGCAAATAATCAACGGCTGCATGACCCAGCAGCGTCCCCAGATTACGGTCAAAAGCACTCGGCGCTCCGCCGCGCTGCACATGCCCCAGAATCGTGACCCGTGTATCCGCGCCGAGTCGTTCTTCCAGCACCTTTTTGACATACTCAGAGGTGATGGGATTGCCGTAACGGTCACACGCGCCCTCTGCCACAATCACGGTGCTACTGCGCCGCCCACTGCTGCGGCCTTCGGCCAGCACCTGACACATTTTTTCTTCCCAGTTTTCCATATTGGGCGGGCTTTCCGGGATAAGCACCCAGTCCGCGCCCGTTGCCAGCGCGCTGACCAGCGCCAGATACCCGCAGTGACGCCCCATGACCTCAATTACAAAGGTGCGCTGATGGCTGGAAGCCGTATTCACAATTGCGTCTACCGCGTCAACAATCCGGTGCAGCGCTGTATCCGCGCCGATGGTCATATCCGTGCCAAACATATCGTTATCAATTGAGCCGACCAGACCTGCCACCATCAGAGTCGGGTTGTCGTCGGCCAGTTCGCGGCTGAGGCTGCCCGCCGCAACCAGTTCATCCAGCAGCCCCGACCACTCCTGCCGAAAAATATTTGCTCCGGTCAGGCTGCCATCCCCACCTATCACAATTAGCCCATTAATGCCATTCGTTACCAGATTCAGCGCTGCTTTCAGACGACCTTCGCGGCTGCGGAATTCTTTGCACCGTGCCGACCCGATGACCGTACCACCCAAATGTAAAATACCACCTACTGAATCCCACGTCATTTTACGAATGTTATCGCCGCCATCAACCATGCCCTGATAACCTTCGTAAATCGCATAAATCTCTACGCCCCGATCCAGCGCCGTGCGAACAATCGCCCGCAGCGCCGCGTTCATTCCCTGTGAATCACCGCCGCTTGTTAAAACAGCCAGCGTTTTTAAATGTGACATGCCAAAACGCCTTTAATCACTCTTCGTATCAGTTTTATAACACAGGTGCGGGGTTGGGTAGTGGTGGCCGTCCTATGGACAACCGTAGATAGTCACTTCAGGGCGAACGTACTCATCCGACTCTCATACACTGGTTGTCCAGTAGCCATGAAAGTTTTTCATCATATCCACAAATTGAGCATAATCAACGGGCTTGACCATGTACCCCGCCACCGACAGCGCGTAGGCTTGCTGAATATCTTCCTCATGGGCTGAGGTGGTTAAAACGACCACTGGAATACTTTTGAGCTTTTCATCGGCTTTAATATGAGACAAAAATTCCAGCCCCGACATACGCGGCATATTTAAATCCAGCAGGATGACCCCTATGCTGCTGGCGTCGCTGCCGCGCAGATAGGCCAGCGCTTCTTCTCCATTAGAAACAACAATCAGGGGATTGGTAATGTTAAGCTCCCTGAAAATGCGCTGGATGGTCATCACATCAATTTTGTCATCTTCTACCAGCAGAACGGCCTGGCTGTGGTTCACCGTTGCTCCTTTCTCGCGGTAAAGTAAAATAAAAAGTGCTGCCTATGCCAACTGTGGAGTCCACCCATATCTGTCCCCCGTATAATTCTACAATACGTTTGACAATGGTCAATCCAACGCCCGTACTTTCATGGTCATCCCGCGCATTTAAGGTCTGAAAAATCTGAAAAATGCGGGTAAAGTGACGCTGGTCAATGCCTGGCCCGTTGTCGGCTACCCAGAATTTCCAGAAATTTTCCTGTACTTCATATCCAATCTGGATCTTCCCCTGGGGTTTGTCCATAAACTTCACGGCGTTGCTGAGTAAATTCTGAAATACCTGCATCAGGCGGGTTTTTTCGCCGCGCACGATGGGCAGGGGAAACTCTACCGTGACCTCACAGGCTTCTTTTGGGATAATGGAGTCAATGACTTCGGGCAGCAGCGTGTTTAAATCAATATTGGCGGTGGTTTCCTGGGTGCGTCCCACGCGGGAGTACGCCAGCACCCCATCAATTAACTTTTCCAGCCGCCTGACCCGCCCCATCAGCAGTTCTAATAAATTATGCCCTTCGTTATCCAACCGATCCGCATAATCATGAAGCAGCCAGTTAGCAACCGTATTGATGCCGCGTAAAGGGGCTTTCAGGTCATGAGATACAATATATGCAAAGTCTTTTAAATCCCGATTAGCGTTTTCTAATTCCAGCATAAGTTGTGCCTGCCGCTGCTGCGCCAATTTTTGTTCGGTGATGTCTCTTGAAATCCCCAAAAATTGGGCGGGCGTGCCGTCAGGATTACGGGTATAAATCACATCCCGATCCGAACGCCAGCGAAATTTACCATCTTTATGCAAAAAGCGGCTTTCAAATTCCAGCACTTCGCTATCCTGAGCGCTGAACAGCCGCATCGTACCCTGAAGCATATGTTGATAATCGGAGGGTAACATAATCAATTCTGTGAGTTGAACCGGATCAAGCGGGATTTCTTCCGACGAGTAGCCTAGTTCAGCCCCAATATTCCGGTTGGAATAAATCCGCCGCTGCTGGTTCAGGTCAAAAATATAAACGAGGTCGGGGATGGCGAGATTCACCTGTTCGATAAAACGCTGGCTTTCGCGCAGGGCTTCTTCGGCCTGTCGGCGTTCGGTGATGTCCTCTCCTGAAATGAGAATTTCAACCGAAGTACCTACCAGTACCAGACTGTTGTGCAGCGCAAACAGCCGTTCCTCCCCAGACTGGAGTCGCAGCCAGTTTTCAAAGTAAATATAGCCCTGGGAATCTTCTTCTCCGGTGGTCAGCCGCCGAAACGTTGTCAGGGCAGTGTCGCGTGATTTTTCGGAGACAAGAAATTCCATCCAACTTTTGCCCAGTCGTTCTTT